>CALDOK010000447.1 GCA_937912125.1 uncultured Pseudomonadota bacterium | reverse complement strand
CGCGCAGCTGGGTCTCGGTGGGGTCCAGGGGGCCGTCGTTCCAGGGGCCCCAGATGGCCTCGTCGCGGTCGCTATCGACGTAGCTGGCGGGGTACTGGGAGGTGATGGTGTCGACCCAGAACAGCACGGTGCCCGTCATCAGGTTGACGTCCTCGGTGACCTCTGCGGTCCACAGGTAGAAGGTCGACCACTCCCGGCCCTCGTCCTTGGACAGATCCGACGCCAGCGGCATGTTGATGGTGATGCGGTCGTCGGGCAGCACCTCGGAGAGCTCGGTGCTGGGCAGCATGAAGCAGCCCGAGGCGACGGTGGCGGTGGCGAGGAGGATGGGGAGGCTGGTGCGGGTCATGGTCGTTCTCCGGTGGGGGATGGCTTCGGTGTCCGCACTCTTGGACCCACGGCGGCGGCTCGGCGAAAAGAAAAATCCGCCCGAGCCCAAAAAGTGGTGAAGGGGACGCGCGGCGGCGCGCTCGAGGTAGACTCCCTGCCTCCCCGAGCCTCCTGGAACGACCCATGACCGAGCTGGTGCAGAAGCCCACCGCCGACGGCCGCCAGACCCCCCTCGAGATCGAGATGAAGTGGTACCGAGAGGTGTACCGGGGCGACGACATGAAGCAGCTCACCCTGCGAGCTGTGGTGATGGGCGGCTTCCTGGGCTGCCTGATGTCCCTGGTGAACATCTACGTGGGCCTCAAGACCGGCTGGGGCCTGGGCGTGGCCATCACGGCCTGCATCCTGAGCTTCTCCATCTGGAAGGTGCTGCGGATCTTCTCCGAGGCCTGGATGCGCATGTGCCGCGGCATGAACCTGCCCGCCTGGGTGGCGCGGCTGGGCTTCGCCACCTCGGACATGACCATCCTCGAGAACAACTGCATGCAGTCCACGGCGTCGTCGGCCGGCTACTCCACCGGCGGCACCATGGTCAGCGCCATCGCGGCGTGGATGCTCATCAACGAGCGCAGCATGGGCACCGGGTTGCTGATGATCTGGGTGTTCTTCCTGGCGGTGCTGGGGGTCACCCTGGCCATCCCCATGAAGCGCCAGATGATCAACATCGAGCAGCTCAAGTTCCCCTCGGGCATCGCCGCGGCCGAGACCCTCAAGAGCCTGCACGGCACGGGCGAGGGCGCCACTCGCAGCGCGGCCAGCCTGGGCATCGCCGCAGGCCTGGGTGGGCTCATCGCCGTGTTCCGGGACATCGTCGGCTGGATTCCGGCGCTCCTGCCCGTCTTCGGCAAGCGCGCCGCCGCCTGCACCGTGGCCTTCGAGCCCTCGGCCCTGATGATCGCCGCGGGCGCCATCATGGGCCTGCACACGGCCACGTCCATGCTCATCGGCGCGGTGCTCTGCTGGGGCATCCTGGTGCCCATCATGCACCACCACGGGATCATCGCTACCCTCGAGTACCGGGAGATGGTGCAGTGGACCCTGTGGGGCGGGGTCAGCTGCATGGTCACCAGCGGCCTGCTGAACTTCGGCATGCAGTGGCGCACGGCCCTGCGCGCCTTCTCGGGCCTCAAGACCATCTTCTCGAAGGCCGTACCAGCCTCCGAGGAAGACCCCCTGGCCCGCATCGAGGTCCCCCCCTCTTGGTTCCTGGCTGGCGCCACCTTCGGCACCATCGGCGTGGTGACCATCGCGTACATCGCCTTCGACATGCCCATCTGGATGAGCCTGCTGGCCGTGGTCATGTCCTTCTTCCTGGCCCTGGTGGCCTGCCGCGCCACCGGCGAGACCGACACCACCCCCGTGGGCGCCATGGGAAAGGTCACCCAGCTGTTCTACGGCGCCATCACGCCGCGGAGCTTCGCGGGCCCCATCCGCAAGAACGTCAACCTGATGGCGGCCTGCATCACCGCGGGGGTGGCCGACTCTTCGGCCGACCTGCTCATCGATCTCAAGAGCGGCTACCTGCTGGGCGCCAACGCCCGCAAGCAGTTCATCGCCCAGTTCTCGGGTATCTTCTTCGGCACGATCTTCGCGGTGGGCGCCTTCCAGATCATCATCCCGGACGCCAGCCACCTGGGCACCGACAAGTTCCCGGCCCCCGCGGCCCAGACCTGGCGTGGGGTGGCCGAGCTGCTCTCCACCGGCCTGCATTCCATCCACCCCACGGCCCAGTGGGCCCTGTTGATCGGCGGCCTGCTGGGCATCGCCCTGCCCCTGATCTCCCGCGCCCTGCCCGAGAAGAAGCGCTGGATGGTGCCCTCGCCCATGGGCCTGGGCATGGCCTTCACCTTCCACTTCTTCTACGCCTTCAACATGTTCCTGGGCGCGCTGATCGCCGTGGGGCTCGAGAAGTGGAAGCCCAAGGCCGCCGAGGACTACACCATCCCCGTGGCCTCAGGCTTCATCGCCGGCGAGAGCCTGGTGGGGGTGGGCATCGCGCTGGTCTACGCGCTGGGCTGGGTGGGGTAGACCCCCGGCGCCCGGCTATCCACCGATGACGTGGCGGCCCTCGGTGTGGATGGAGATCTCGTCGACCAGCCACTGCACGGCTTCTTCGTCGCGGGAGAAGTCGATCTCGCCGGTCTTGACCACCAGCACCGGGGCTTTGTCGTAGAGCTGGAACTCGCGGCGATAGCGCAGCACGAGATCCTCGAGGTACTTGGCGTCGAAGTCCTTCTCGTAGGAGCGGCTGCGCTTCTCGATGCGCCCCAGCAGGGTGTCGAGGGGGGCGTCCAGCAGGACCACCAGATCCGGGGTGAGCACCCGGGGCGACAGGGCCTCGAAGATGTCGAGGTACAGCTGCCACTCCGCATCCACCAGGGTGAGCCCCGAGAAGATGAGGTTCTTGTGGAAGAGATAGTCGCTGAGGGTGACCTCGGTGAACAGGGACTGCTGGGTGACGGTCTGCTGCTGGCGGAAGCGGGAGAGCAGGAAGAAGAGCTCGGTCTGGAAGGCGAACTTGTCGCGGTCCTGGTAGAAGTCGGCCAGGAAGGGGTTCTCCTCGAAGATCTCGAGCATCAGCCGCGCCCGGGCGTGCTCGGCCAGGCGGTGGACCAGGGTGGTCTTGCCGACCCCGATGGGGCCTTCGACGACGATGTAGCGGTGGGGCCCGAACGGGTAGCCGCGGTCCATGCCTTCCTCCTGTCGTCAGGAGGCCCCCTAACCGGCCGAGGCCCTCCCGTGGGGCCTCGGAGGGACTGGATCTGCGCTCGTACTAATCCTGTCCGAGCACCAGCAGCTTGTTGCCGTTGTCGATGACCCTGAGCTGGCCGTCACCGCGGGCCGCCCGCTCGTCGATCCAGGCCTGGGGGTCGGCCACGGGGACGAACCCGGCGTCGGCCAGGGCCTGGGGAGGCAGCTGGGAGTGCACGTGGATGGTCAGCTTGTCGTGGCCGAAGTTGCGCAGCACGCGCCAGGTCTTCCAGAGGTAGAGCTGGAAGTTCTCGTCGATCCAGCGGTAGGCCTCGTCCAGGGGCTCGTGGCGCAGGCGCACCAGGTTGTTCCAGAACAGCTCGAGGGACTTGGGAGAGGTGGCGAAGCCGCGCACCTCGGGGGGCAGGTCCGGGCGGCCCTCGCAGGGGGCGCAGACCAGCACCTCGCCGCCGTGCTGGATCGCGCCCAGCATGGCCATGTCGAAGCAGTTCTGCACGCCGTACATGGCCTGGCTGGCGGGGGGGCCCCCGGGGGAGATCATCACGTAGCGGGTGCGGGCCACGGTGAACTGGGCTTGCTCGTCGGCCTTGACCACCGCCTGGGCGCACAGGAAGTCGGGATCACCGGCTGCCACCCAGTAGATGGAGCTCTTGTCGGAGATCATGTCCAGGCCGAAGGTCTCGACCTGGCGCTCCACCAGCTGACCGTCGGTGTCCAGGGCGATGCGCTCCACCATGCGGCGCACGGCCTGGGAGTCCTGGCTGAAGGGGTTGACCTGGCGGGATGGAACGGTGTGCCAGGGGTTGCGGCCCGGCCCGGAGTCGGGGGACAGGGAGCGCTTGTGGTTGGCGGCCACCGTGGCCCGGGCGCAGATACCGGGCACCACCTGCTTGTCGATGACCGAGTAGCCGTTCATGTAGTGGTGCTTGGACTCGTGGCCGTAGACCCGGACCTGGGCCTGCAGGTAGGCGGGCTCGATGTGTACGGGGGTGCCCATGGGGCTGGAGCCGACGTCTACCAGGGCGGGGTCGTCACAGCTGTGGGCGACGAAGTCGACCTCGAGACCGGTGGCTTCGGCCGCGCGGCTCACCATGGCGCCGATGCCCATGGCGTAGACCTTTGGCTCGTGGGTGCCGGTGGCGCACAGGAAGGTGACGTGGGCGGGGCCGCCGGCGGCCAGCTCTTCGCAGAGCACGCGGATGATGCGCTCCTGCTGGCCGGCGCGGAACTCGTCGCTGACCACGACGGCCACGCGCTTGCCCGCCACCATGCTGCGCAGGGGTGGGCGGCCGACGGGGGTGGCCAGGGCGGCGCGCATGGCGTCGAGGATCTCGGCCTCGTCCATGGGCGGGAGGGCCTCGGGGCGGATGACGGGACCCGCGAGGAAGGAGTCGGGGACGCTGAGCTCGAGGGCCTGGGCCCCGTAGGTCAGGGTGACGGAGGTGGTGTCCATGGCGCTGCTCCCTGGGTGGAGCACCCTTGTATCCGAACCAGGGCTCACCCACGCGCTGAAGTCGAGGGGAAGGGATCCGGATCAGCCGCCGATGCACCCGCGGCCGAGCCAGGCGAGCAGGGCCATGGCCAGCAGGCCCACCAGGGCCAGGGCCACGCGCTCGATGAGCTGCATGGAGGCGCCCTGGCCGTCGTCGAGCTCGTCCAGATCTTCGTCCAGGCCTTCGTCCTGGGCGGTGTCGGCCAGGTCAGGCTCGGGCGGGCTCGTGAGGAGCTCGGTCTTCTCGATCTCTTCGGGTTCTGGATCTGGCCGTGGCTGTGGCTGTGGCTGTGGCTGTGGCTGTGGCTGTGGCTGTGGCTGTGGCTGTGGCTTTTGCTCAGGCAGGGGCTCGGGGGCCTGGGGCTGTGGAGTGGTTGGCGCCGGGGCCTGGGGCTCGGCCGGGCGGGGAGGCACCGGCTGGGGGATGCCCTGGACCGGGGCCGAGGCCTGAGTGTGGGCAGGTGGGGCTGTAGGCATGGGCTCTACCGGCGGCGGCGCGGGCTCCACAGGGGGCGGCGCGACCACCGGGGGGATCACGGGGGGAGGGGTGATGGGGGGGAGCGTGGGCGCGACAGGAGCCGCAGGACCCTGGGTGGCGTTGAGGTTGGCCATGGCCGTGCCGCCGCCGCGCCGGAAGCTGCCGCAGCGCTCGGCCAGCTCACCTACGCGGGCGACCCCGCCGTGGTGTCGGGCCAGGGAGAGCAGCTCGTGGATGATGGGCCCCTGGTCGGGGTAGCGACCGGCGGGGTCCGAGGCGAGCAGGTTCTGCAGCAGGCGGCCCGCGGCCGGCCAGCTTCGCAGGACCCGATGCACCGCGGCGTCGAGGCCCTGGGCGTGGGTGACCCGGGGCTCGAGGGTGGTACACAGGATGGCGCCCATGGAGTACATGTCGGAGTACAGCGTGGGGGCCTGGCCGCGCATGACCTCGGGGGCGATGCCCAGGGACCACGCCTGGGGGCTCCAGCCGCCCCACCCCATGATGGTGATGCTGCTGTCGCGGCCCAGCAGGACGTCGGCGGGGGCCAGGCGCCCGTGCACCAGGCCTTCGGGGAGCTGCTGGGCGTGGCGGAGGGTGCGGGCGGCGCCCAGGACGACCTCGAGGGCGGTGGCGGGATCGAGATCCAGGGTGGCCGCCATGCTGGCGTCCAGCAGCGCCCGCAGGGTGCAGCCGAGCCGCTGCTCCATGACCAGGGCGCCGAAGCCGGCGTAGTGGGCGATAGGCAGGGGCGCGCCCGCGCCGTCCAAGGCCTTGAGGCGGTGGTACTCGAGCTCTAGGCGGGCCTGGGCGATGGTGTCACCGGGATCGTCCAGCAGCCGCACCACGACCTTGCCGGGCCCGCGCGTCTTGCCATCGGCCCGCTCGGCATGCCACACGGTGCAGCCCGCGGAGCGGGCCACCTGGACCTGCAGGGCGTAGGGACCGATCCGGGTGCCCTGTTGGCTCATGTGCTCTCCTGGTCTGCAACGGGCCCGGAGGCCGGGCTGGTTCTTCTGATGGGAAGGAAGGTAGCACGTGGCCGGTGCCTGGTCAGCGACCGGATTAGGAGCGCTGTGATCCCGCCCCGAGCCTCCCATGCGCACTCCTACTTTCCTCCGTGATGCCTACCGCCGCAGTCTCCGCACCGAGGTGGTGGCTTGCCGCGCCCAGGGGGATGGCTTCATCGCCATCACGCCCGACACCATCGTCTTTCCGGGCGGGGGCGGCCAGCCGCATGATCTTGGCACGCTGGCCGGCCAGCCCGTGCTCTCGGTGCGCGCAGACGCCGACGGGGGCTGGGTCCACGAGCTGCCCGGCGCGGTCCCACGGGGCTCGGCGCAGCTGGAGCTGGACTGGGACCGCCGCTACGACCACATGCAGCAGCACAGCGCCCAGCACCTGATCACCGCCTTGGCCAACGACCAGCTGGGCTTGGCCACGATGGCGTTCCACCTGGGGGCCGAGCGCTCCAGCATCGATCTGGACGCCTCCAACATCGAGGCCTCGGTGCTCGGCGAGCTCGAGGCCATGGTGCAGGCGGAGATCCGCGCCGCCCTGCCCCTCCAGATCCGCTGGGTGCAGCCCGAGGAGCTCGACGGCCTGGGGGTGCGCAGCCGGGGGCTGCCCGCCGACCACCGGGGCAAGGTGCGGCTGGTGAGCATCGAGGGCGTCGACCGCAACACCTGCGGCGGCACCCATGTGGCGGGCACCGCCGAGCTGCAGCTGGTGGTGTTTGTGGGGACCGAGCGGGTGCACGGTGGCATCACCCGGCTGCACTTCGTCGCTGGCCAGCGGGCCGTGGACTTGCTCCGGTCCGGGCTGATCCGCGAGCGCGCCCTGACCCTCTCCCTCCGGTGCGCCCCTCCCGAGCACAGCGCGGCGGTGGACCGAGTGCTGGCCGAGCAGAGCGAGCAGGCGCGGGAGCTGCGCCGTCTGCGGGCGGAGCTGGCCGAGCTGCTCGCCGCGGCCTGCCTGGTGGGCGCCAGCGGGGGCCTGGCTCACCTGCACCGTGACGCCGACGACCTGCCCCTGCTCCAGGCGGTGGCCAGCGGCGCCATGGCGCTGCAGCCCGACGCCCTGGTGCTGCTCACCTCCGGCGCTCCGGCGGGGTCCTTTCTGCTGGCCGGCCCGACTCCGCTGGTCGCCACCCTGGGCCCCGAGCTGCTGCCCCTGATCGCGGGTCGGGGTGGGGGCGCTCGGGGACGCTTCCAGGGCCGCGCCCAGCGCCAGGATCTGCGCGACCAGGCCCTGGCACGGCTGCGGGAGCTGTTGGCGGCGCAGCCGTGAGCCCGGGCCCGGCCGACCGCGACGCCCTGCGCGAGCTGCTGCGCCAGCCCTACGCTGCCCGCATCCTGCTCAGCGCCGTGGAGCTGGACCTCTTCTCGCCCTGCACGCCCGGGCCATCCACTGCTGATCAGGTCGCCGCCGCCTGCGAGCTCGACCCTCGCGCCACCGGCGTGATGCTCGAGGCCCTGGTGGGCTTGGGGCTGATGGTGCGCACCGGCCAAGGGTTCGCCGCGGGGCCGCTGGCCTCCCGGCATCTGGCGGGCCACAGCCCAGAGCCCATGCACGGCATGGTGTTCCACTACCTGCACCAGTGGGGGCGCTGGTCGCAGCTCAGCGACGTGGTGCGCAGCGGGCGCTGCCTGCCACGGGACGGCCAACCTCGCCGGATGCACCGGGACTTCGTCCGGGCCATGGACGACAACAAGGCCCACCTGGCCCTGGCCGCCATGCTGCCCATCCCCCTCGACGGCGTGCGGCGTGTGGTGGATCTGGGCGGGGGACCTGGCACCCTGGCCGTGGCCCTGACCCGGGCGCTGCCAGAGGTGGAGGTGACCCTGGTGGACCGCCCGCCGACCCTCGCTGTGGCCGCCTCACGGGTGCCCCCTGAGCTCTGGGGCTCCCGAGTCATCCCCCTGGCCGCCGACCTGTGCGGCGATGATCCTCTGGGCCAGGGCTACGATCTGGCCGTGCTCTCGGCGGTGCTCCACGCCCACCCCCCTCAGGCCGCGGCCTGGATGGTGGGGCAGGCGGTGCGCAGCCTCGCCCCCGGCGGGCGGCTGGTGATCCGGGAGCTCCTGCTGGACGACACCGACCCCGAGCGCGCCATGGACGCGGCCGTGTTCTCGGTCAGCCTGCTCATCAACACCGAGGGCGGCCGCTCGTTCCGGCAGGACGAGATCCAGGCCTGGATGCGGGCCGCGGGGCTCGAGGCCCTCGAGGTCCTGCCCGTGGAGCGCGGCGTGGCGCTGGTGGGGCGCAGGCCGCTCTAAGGTGTGAGCTTGGCCGGATCCGCGGTCGGCTTGGGCTGGGCCTTGTCGGCGGCCTTGACCAGGCCTGCCAGCTGAGCGTCGAGCTTGCCCGCGTCCACCAGGCCCTTGCGCAGGCTCTTGCGCTTGGTCTTGCCCCCCTTCACCGTGATCTTCGCGACGTCCACAAAGCGCCGCCCAGAGGGGCACTTGGGACAGCTGCGGATCCCCAGTGCGATGAAGGGCTTGCTGGCGTCGAAGGGTGACCAGGCCTGGCCCAGGGCGTAGGGGTTGCCGGTCTCCAAGGCCGCCACCACGGCCGCGCCGGCGCTGGCGGGTGCCACGGCCACCAGCCGCTCGGGCTTGGCGAACCAGCCCTTGCAGCGCTCGCAGAAGGGCTGCCGCACCTGCTCCCAGGCGATCAGGCCCGCCACGCAGACGATGATCAGCAGCTCCGAGATCCACAGCAGGTAGGTCCCGATGGCCCCGATGTTGTTGCCGTCGTCAGCCCGGCCCACGTCCGAGATGGTGGTGCCGATGGCGGCCAGGCCCTGGACGTGGGCCACGAAGGCCTGGGTGGCGCTGGGGTCGGGCTCGGGCTCGGCCAGGTTGCCCTGGTCGTCGGTGAGGGGTTCGTTCAGCAGGTTCACCGCCATCTGTAGCGGCCCGAACTGCCACTCCCTGGCGTAGTTCACCAGCGCCAGGTCCACGCAGCGGTCGATGTCTTCGTCCTGGGGGGTGCCCAGCCCTTGCTCCTCGAGGTCGGCGGCCACCAGGACCACCTGATCGCGGATGGCGCTGCGGGTGCGCAGGTAGTCCAGGCCGAAGTCGCTGAACCAGCACAGCAGCCCGCCCAGCAGCGCCACCCCGATCACCAGCGCGGGAGTGCGCATCTTCTTGGCCAGGGTGATCTGCATGGCGGCCAGGCCCACCAGCGCGCCCATGACCACCGGGAAGACCAGGAGCAGGCGGATGAACTGCCCGATGACGTTGGCCAGCCCGCCCACGGCGACCGCGGTGGCCAGCACGGTGACGATGAGCGCCAGGTGGGCGCCGTCGTCGGTCTTCCCGCTGGGGACGTAGGGCTTCATGCTGGCACTCCGAGAGGCGGTTTCGGAGGATCTATCCGGTGTGGGCGTGATACGGGCCGCCCTCTCGCCACCACCCGGAGACCGCACCATGGAATGCAAGCAGGCCCTCAACGAGACTCGCTGCACCTGCACCTACCCAGGCTGCAAGCACCACGCGATCTGCTGCGACTGCCTGCACCGCCACAAGGCCAAGCGGCAGCTGCCCGGGTGCTTCTTCCCCCCCGACGTCGAGAAGACCTGGGAGCGCAGCTTCGAGGCCTTCGCGCGGCTGGTAGGGGAGGGGAGGGTGTAGGCGCCTCCCCCCGCGGCGACGCAGGGGGGCAGCGCGCGCTCAGAACAGGTACTGCGCCATGTTCGCCGCCGCGGCGTCGTTGGGCGCGGTCACGCTGAAGCGCAGGTCGATGAACTGCTCCTGGCCAGGCTTCAGCTCCACGGTCCAGCGCAGCAGGCCGGGGCCGTCGCTCTCTTCGGCCAGGTCCACAGGGGTGGTCTCCTCGAGCTTGACCTTGACGTCGTCCACCTCGCTGACGGGCAGCTGATCGCTGATGCGCACCGTGCGGGTGTTCTCGGCGTAGTTGGTCAGGGCGATGCGGAAGTGGAAGGTCCAGCGCACGGTCTTCTTGCCCATGCCCAGGTGCTCCTGCTCGCGGGAGACCAGCTGGCGGTGGATCTCGATGTTGTCGTCGGTGCCGAAGCTCAGCTGCAGCTCCTCACCGGGCAGCACGGAGTCCACGGTGCCGGAGCCCAGGAAGTCGCCGCCGGTGTAGGTGGAGACGGCGCCGGGGAGCATGGGCACCTGGCCCTGGTACTCGAAGCGGGCCTGGCGGTAGACCTCGGGCACCAGCTTGGGCACCGCGGCCAGCTCCATGGTGGCGGCGAAGGTCTGGCTGCCCATGGGCAGGCGCTGCTGGCTGCCGTCGCCGGCCACGGTGCGCTCACCCGGGATGTCGAAGACTACGGCGCCCGAGCCGCGCACGCCCGCGGTCATCTCGCTCTGTACAAGCCCCTCGGTGCCCGTGGTGGGCGCGGCGGCGGCCACGGCGGCCTGGGCCGGGTCCTGGTAGTGGCCTCGACCGCCCATGAGGTTGTCCACCACGCTGTAGTCGCCGTAGTACGCGTCCCGCCCGAGGTACCAGGTGGTCATGGCGGGCAGGGTGCCGGCGGCGCTGGGGTTGGCGGTGCTCAGCTGCAGCTGGACCTCGTCCCAGTCCTCGCCCGTGCTCTGGGCCACGATGCCGTAGTACTCGAGGGAGACGTGGCCGCTCTTTTCGTCCAGGCGGGCGTTGTAGGCGGGCCACCAGCTGGCGCCGTGCACCTGGTAGCGCAGGCTGACCTCGACGGAACCGGCCGCGTCGGCGGACAGCTCCACCTTGACCTTGTTGCCGGTGGCCAGGGGGTTGTCGAGCTTGATCAGCAGGGGCTGGAGCTCTTCGCCCAGCTCTTCGGCCTTCTCTTCTTCGGTCCGCAGCTGCGTGGCGATGCCGCGCTCGGCTTCGCCAACGAAGGTCAGGGTGCCCTTGACCGTGTCCAGGCTGGGGGGCGGGGCGTCACCGGTGGTGGTGTCCAGCAGCGTGCTGCGCAGGTAGGCCCGCTGCATGAGCAGGGCCTCGATGCGGTCGCGGATCTGGCCCAGCTGCTCAGTGAGCTGGCGGGCCTCGTCGCGGATGGAGTCGATGCGCTCGGTCTCCTTGACCTCGCCGGCGCCCGAGGTGAGCTCCACGCCCACGATGCGCGCCGAGCCCGTCAGGATCGACGCCTCGAGGCTCTCGCCGTTGAGGCCCAGGGGCAGGCCCTCGAAGGTCACGGACTGGGTGCCCTTGGCCACCTTGGCGTCCATGGCCCGGGTCACCAGCGCCCGGTCGCGGAACACGGTGACCGCCCGCATGGTGGAGTTGGGCTCGAGGGGCAGGGAAGGGGGTGGGGTGTAGTACCCAGCCTGGTCGCCGTAGCCGTACTCGTCAGCGTAGCCGAGGGCCTGCAGCATGGCGGCGTTGGCGGCCTGTGCACGCGCGGGCATGGGCGCCTCGAGCTGGCTCTCCACCGCGTCCAGGTCGAAGCTCAGCTTCATACGCTGCTCGGCTTCTTCGGCGAAGTCCATGCCGCCGGCGTGGGCGAGCTTGGGGATCAGCAGGGTGGCCAGGGCGCCCAGGGCGGCCAGCACGGCCAGCACCGGCAGGAGCCAGGACGACGAGGGCAGGGGGAGGGCGCGGTGGCGGGCGGACGGGGGCTGCATGGTGTTCTCCGTGAGGGGTCGCGGCTTGGGACACGCGGAACGGCGGCGATGTTCCAGAGCTTTCACCTCTACCCATCCCTGGCTCGCCACGGGGGGGCAGGCTGGGGTCAGACACGGCGCCCGGCCACGCCGCCACCCCCGTGCGCGTCCCCGCGGGCAAGCCAGTAAAAGCCGACCGTGCTACCAGAATCGCCGGCTTTCAGGAGATTTCCATGTTCAGACACATCGCCCTTCGCTACCTCGTCCCCACCGCCCTCATCGCCGGCGTGATCATCGCCTGCGGCGACGAGGATGCCGACGCACAGGCCCCGGCCGAGGCCGCAGCCCAGAAGGTGGTGGTCATGAACACCAGCGGCGAAGCCTGGGTTGGCATGACCGTGCTGGTCGACGGCACCCCCGCCTGCACCGTGGCCGAGCTGGCCGCTGGCGGCAGCGTGACCATCCACGATGGCAAGTGCGAGACCATGGCCCCCGCCGTCGAGGCGGCCCCCGCCCAGGCGGCTCCTGTCCAAGCGGCGCCCGCAGCGCAGCCCGTGGTCAAGCCCACCGCGGCCGCGCCGGCCGTCGGCGGCCAGGCCCTGCGGGGCAGCGCCACGGTGTCGGCGGGCATCGGCCCAGCCCGGCGCATCGGCGTGATCAACGAGACCAGCTTCGGCTGGAGCCAGTGCACGGTCACGCTGAACGGCGAGTGGTCCTACCACATGGCCAGCCTCGCCGCGGGGCAGCACGAGGGCATCATGGGGCAGCGCTTCAAGGACGCCTCGGGCGACATCATGACCAAGAACCACCAGATCCACTCGGTGGCGGTCAAGTGCGCCGAGGGTTCGGGGACCTTCACGCCCCGGTAGCTCGCGCGACGCAGCGTTTCGGTGGTTGAAAAGCGGCGAACCATGCGGCTTTGGCAGGGATTTGCTGCCGCGAGGAAGTCTTTGCTCTCAGGGGGATTCCGGTGTAGAAAGGCCCCAGTCCTCACCTCGGCCTGGAGGCCCCCATGCTTCGACTCCTCCCCGCGTTGTTGTTGGCCCTGACCGCCTGCGACCCCGACCCCGGCTCCGGCCCTGGCGACTGCGACGCGATGCAGGTCCTCATCAACGAGGTCATGGTGGACGCCCCCGGCTCGGACGAAGGCTTCGAGTGGGTGGAGCTGGTCAATGTGGGCGGCGACGACGTCGATCTCTCCTACGCCTACATCGGCTGGATGAAGTCCGAGTCCTCCACCGGCGAGACCGTGGGCTTCCCCGAGGGCACGGTGCTCGAGGCTGGCCAGTACCTGCTGGTGGGCGGGGTCGAGGTGGCCGAGACCGACGTCGAGGTTGACCTTGACCTGGGCCAGGGCACAGGCGGCGACGGGGTGTTCCTGTACAACGCCTGCGGTGAAGTCCTGGACGTTGTGGTCTACGGCGACAGCAACGACGACGCGATCACCGACGAGTCCGGCGGCAAGGCCGTCAGCTACGCCGGCAAGCCCGGCTCCGGCGAGACCCTGGCGCGCTGCAGCGACGGCAGTGACGGCATCGACAGCGACGACCCCGCCAACGACTTCATCGTGATGGGCGAAGAGTCGGTCACGCCGGGCGAGGCCAATGTCTGCCCCTGCGAGTCCATGGCGTCGGATGTCCGCATCGTCATCAACGAGGTCTTGGTCGATCCGGCCGGCGCCGATGGCGGCCTCGAGTGGGTCGAGCTGCTCAACGTGGGCTCCGAGGACGCCTGCCTGGACCTGTGGACCCTCGAGGTCTTCAAGTCCGACCCCACCGACGGCACCGAGAAGGTGCTGCCTGTGGGCATGAGCATCCCCGCTGGCGGTCGGCTGGTCCTCGCGGAAGACTCCGTGGACTTCGAGCCCGACGCCTTCCTGTCCCTGTCCTTCGGCAACGGCGACGAAGGCGACGCCATCCACCTGTACGACCACACCGGCCAGCTCGAGGATGCCCTGGTCTACGGCGGCAGCAACGAGGACGGGATGCTCGACGAGAACGGCACGGCCACCTCCATCGCCGCCGATCCCGGCTCCGACATCACCCTGGCCCGCTGCCCAGACGGCTCGGACTCCGACCAGTCGGGTGCCGACTTCCAGGCCTGCATGGTCGAGGGCGGCACCCCCGGCCTGGCCAACGACGCCTGCTGCGGCGGCGGCGGTTCCTGCGACGAGGCCGGTGCGGCCACGCTGGTGATCAATGAGCTCGTGGTGGACCCCGACGGAGCCGACGCCGGCTACGAGTGGGTCGAGATCTACAACGCTGGCAACGGCAACATCGACGCCTCCGGCTGGCGGGTGTCCTGGTTCAAGTCCAACCCCGACTCGGCCTCGGGCTCCGCGGCCATCCCCTCGGGCACCACCATCGCCTCCCACGGCTTCCTGCTCATCGGCGATGAGTTTGTCAGCGGCGCGGACGTCCAGGCCAGCATCGACATGGGCAACGGCACCGACGGCGACGGCCTGCACCTCAGCGACTGCGCGGGCGCCCTCGAGGACGCCGTGGTCTACGGCCCCAACAACGAAGACTACATCTACGACGAAGGCGGCGTGGCCAGCTCGGTGGCCCCCGACCCGGGCGGCGGCGACGCCCTGGCGCGCTCCCCCGACGGCTCCGACACCAACGCCAGTGGGGCCGACTTCTGTGTGGCGTCCGCGG
This sequence comes from uncultured Pseudomonadota bacterium, assembly GCA_937912125.1. Classification (GTDB taxonomy): domain Bacteria; phylum Myxococcota_A; class UBA796; order UBA796; family JAFGLY01; genus CALDOK01. Next base: position 20,195 of record CALDOK010000447.1, on the reverse strand, counting down.
CCACGCCGGGCTCCAGCAACGCCAGCTGCGAGTAGGCCGTCATGGCTCGCTCCTTCCCGTCGCGGCGCATGGCGCCGCTGCTGCTGCTCGCCGCCGTGCCCACACTGCTGGCCTTCGACTACGGCACCTCCATCCTGGTGCGCTCCGAGGCCGACATCATCGAGCTCGAGTACATGGGCGAGATCGACGAGGAGCTGCGGGATCAGCTGCTCGACCTGTTCGACAATCCCCTGGACCTCAACACCGCGTCCCGCGAGGATCTGGTGTTGCTGCCCGAGGTGACCTACGGACTGGCTGATCGCATCGTCGAGCGGCGCGGCGACAGGTCCTTCGACAACGCGCGGCAGGTCCGCGAGGTGGTGGGCCGCTCCATCTACAACGAGATCAAGCCCTTCGTCACCACCATGAAGGTGCCCGAGCCCCCCGAGCCCATCAAGGGCACGGTCAGCGTGCGCTACCTGGACAAGTTCCAGGACGACAAGCCGCCCGTGGCGTCCATCAAGGCCAAGGTCCGGTACCACAAGTGGCTCGAGGCTGGCGTGTTGGTGGCGGAGGAGCAAGGCGTCTACGGTGTCAGCTACGACAACGACGCCATCACGGTCCAGGGCATGCGCCCCCAGGTGAGCCTGGAGCGGGTCTACGCCACCATCGATCGCGGCGACTGGGCCGTGATGATGGGCCACTACAAGGCGGGCTTCGGCCAGCGGCTCACCTTCGACGTCACCGACAAGCAGCGGCCCCACGGCTTCTACCAGGACCTCAAGATCACCGAGGACTACGAGGACTACGACTCCTACTCCGTGTCCCGGCGGCTGCTGGGCGTGGCCGCCAGCACCGAGCGTCACCTGGGCGCCGAGGGTCCCACCCTGGACCTCACCTTCTTCGCCTCATCCAACCCCCACGACCTCTACTACACCTACTTCTCGCCCCACGACTACACCGTCACCGGCGACGAGGACGTGCTCTACCCCACCTTCCCCTTGGTCTATCGAGAGGACATCGTCGGGCTGAACGCCAGCTTGATCTGGGCCAAGCGCATCCACGCGGGCTTCACGGGCTGGGGCGGGCACGTCAGCAAGGCCTACGACTTCGAGTTCACCGGCACGCCCATCCCCAACCGCGACTTCTACGGGGCCTTGGGCGTGGACGGCGCCTACGGCCTGGGCATGGTGGATGTGTTCGGCGAGGTGGCGGTCACCGACACCGGCGGCCTGGGCGCCCGGGCCGAGACAGTGATCGACCCTGGCATGATCGAGGCCTCTGTGGCCATGCGCTACTACGGCGAGGGCTTCGACAACCCCCACAGCCGCGGCTCTGCCGAGCCCGACCAGTACCGCTGCGACGACGACGGCGGGGAGCTCGACTGCGAGATCACCGGCGGCGACCGCGACCGCGACGAGATCGGCCCGCAGGTCAAGCTGGTCTTCGACCCCTTCGGCTGGATTCGGCTGCGGGCCAAGGGCGACGTGTGGCGCGTGCCTTCCGAGCAGATCACCCACAGCTACGTCGAGGGGCGGCTGGACATCGATCCCATCGACTACGTGGGGCTGGACTTCGTGGCCTACCTGCGCGACAAGGACATCTCCACCGGCGGCCGCGACCAGGACTACGACGACAGCGACGGCCAGGGCGCCAAGTCCGCCCTGGGCGCCGGGCTCACTGTGCAGCCCGTGGATCCCCTGATCGTCCAGGCCTTCGCCAAGCAGGTCTGGGAGGACAGCTCCGCCTACACCGACGGCTTCATGAACGACCGCTATGCCTGGGGCAAGGTCATCTGGGACGTCACCGAGGACGTAGAGCTGGCAGGCCGCGTGAAGTTCTACGACGAGCGCATCGACACCCACGACGCAGGCATGGAGTACTGGTCCGTGTACGGCCAGGCTCGGGGCAAGCTCTTCGGGCAGCTCACCCTCTTCGCCCGCTACGAACAGATCCACGATCTGGACAACCCCGAGGCCGACCCCAACCCCGAGCACAAGCTCAAGGTTGGGGGGGACTTCAGGTTCTGACAGTGGCGAGTGCAAGGCTCTCGGTCTGGCGGGAGAACATGAAGTGCTCCCCTACGTTGCTCCTCGTCGTCACCCTGCACGCCGGCTGCAACCGCTGCTGGACCGATGTCGAGGCCCCCTGCCTCGAGTCCACCACGGTCACGGTCACTCGGGTGGTCGACGGCGACACCTTCGACGTCGAGCCGGCCCTGGTCATGCCCGACGGCAGCACGGTGGACCGGGTGAGGCTGCTGTGCGTGGACACCCCCGAGCTGTCCGGCGGTGAGTGCTACGGCACCGAGGCCAAGGACTGGCTCACCGAGCGCATCGAGGGCCGTGAGCTCACCCTGTTCTTCTCGGAGGAGTGCCTGGGGACCTACGACCGCGCCCTGGCCTACGCCAAGCTGGGGGGCGATCTGATCAACGTCGAGCTCGCCCGCCAAGGCTACGCCCTGCCCATGGACGAGTGGTTCTCCGACTACCCCTGCTGCGACGAGGTCGACCAGGCCGTGCAGGAAGCCCAGGCCGACGGTGCCGGGGGCTGGGGCGTGTGCGGCGGGGGCTACCCCTGGGGCGGCTGATGGCGGCGCCGTGGAACCGCCGCGTGTTGGGCCTTGTCCACACGCTCATGCCGCCGCACCAGAAGCCATCCTCACGTCCGCTGCTGTTCCTGGCGGGGGCCCTGCTGGGGCTGCTGGCGATCCAGGCCTCCGTGCCTGCCCGCGCAGGGGATGAGCAGGCCGTCTCCGAGCTTGTCTCCCGCGAGGGCTCGGGCCTCGACAGCGTCGGCGCCCCCGTGGGCGAGCCGCTGGACACCAGCGTGCTGGGCATGGAGCAGGCTCTGGGCACCGTGGCCGGGGCCTACCCACCCCCGCGGGCCGCCAAGCTCTACGCGACGGACGGCTTCGCGTCGTGGCTGCAGGACCTCGAGCTCGAGCCCCCATCGGTGCCGGTGCGCACCTACGACGGACGGGTGGTCCCCGGTGACTTCCACGTGGTCAAGCTGCCCCTGGTGTCCGGGAACCTGCAGCAGTGCGCCGACACCGCGATCCGGCTGCGGGCCGAGTGGCTGAAGCTGAACGACGAGCCCGTGGTCTTCCATGCCACCAGCGGCGACCGCATGCCCTGGTCCCGCTACCGCGACGGCGAGAAGGCCTACGAGCAGGGCAACCGCCTGGCCTGGCGCAGCTCCACTCCCCAGAGCTGGGATCAGTACCTGAGCGCCGTGTTCATGTGGGCCGGCACGCGCTCCCTTGCCTACGACACCGTCGCTGCGGACTTCCCGAGGGGCGGAGACCTGCTGGTGCTGCCCGGCTCCCCGGGCCACGCCGTGATCATCCTGGGGGTCGCCCACGGCGCCGAGGGCGTCTTCATCCTGGTGGGCCAGGGCTACATGCCCGCCCAGAGCTTCCACATCGTGCGCGGCCCCCACCAGGGCTGGTGGAAGTGGGACGACGGGGCCACCATCGGGCCTTGGGACTTTCCCGTCAGCAGCTTGCGGCGGTGGATGGAGCTGTCGGACTCTACAGGCCGGTAGCGCCGCTGGCGCCGTCAGTAGCGAAGCCCGGATCGATCTCCACCAGCCGGTCGGCCAGCAGGGCGTTGTTCGCCCACTCGCTGGGCCCGGAGTCGTCCATGAACTCGAAGTCGCCGATGAGCACCACCTCGCCGCCGGCGCCGGGCCTGTCCACGCCCACCATGAACTCGTCGTTGTAGCGGGCCAGGTAGTCGCCGTCGCCGACGTCCAGGTAGCAGGCGTCCCGGAAGCGCAGCGCGGTGACCCCGGCGGTGATCTGGTGGGGTGAGATCAGCTCGATCTCGGCGACCTGGTAGTCCCCCAGGCCGCCGCCGCTGAAGCGCATGGTGGAGCCCAGGCCCTCGAGCAGCTCGTTGGGCGCGTAGCTGGCGCAGCCGTCCTTCTCGGTCACCACGATCATGCGGGTGCCGGTGCCCAGGGCCGCGCGCAGCCGCTCGAGCAGCGCGGGATCGAAGCTGGCCTCGGCCGTGTAGCCCGGGCCGACGAAGAAGATGGCGCGGTAGTCGCTCAGATCCTCGGCGATGCTGGTGCGGTAGTCGGTGTTCCAGCCGTAGGCGTCCTTCCAGTGCTGGTCCACCAGATCGAAGCGTCCCCAGCCGCTCTCGTCCTCATCGGGCCCGCCGTGGCCGTGGTACAGCAGGATGCGCTGGCCGTCGGGGTAGACGGGGGGCAGGGTGTCGTCGGTGTCGCCGCCGGTGTCGTCCGCGGTGGGCCCGGTGTCGTCCTGGCCTGGGCCGTCGGGGTCGGTGGGGCAGCCCACCAGCATCAAGCACAGCAGGGGAAGCCAGCTGGGGCTCATGGGGGGTCCTCCGTGGGCTCCTCTTCGCAGCGCGGATCGGCGTAGGCCTCGAGGATGCGCTCCACCCTGGTGGGGACCTCCATGGCGTCGAGCTGGTCGGCGGCGGTGGAGACGCAGAATGGCTCGCTGTCCTCGGGGCAGGGCTCGCAGGGGGCGCCGTAGACCTCGAGCAGCTCGCACAGCTCGCCGGTGTCCATGTCCACCGCTTCGGACACCGAGCGCACGTCGATGACGGCGGCCAGGGCCATGCCGCCCAGGGAGGCCCCGTCGGGCGCCACCGTGGTGCGCACCATCATGTCGTGCAGGGTGATGACCCCCAGGTAGGCGTTGAACTCGATGGAGGTGGGGCCGAATGCCAGGAAGGGCGAGGCCGAGAAGTCCACCGCCGTGACGTCCACGGTGCGGGCGCAGAAGTCCTGGCCTGGTGGTTCGTTGTCGTCGGCCACCGCCAGGCGCAGGTCGATGGCGTCGCCCTGGATGCCCACCACCGAGACCAGCCCCACGCGCTCGGCGAAGGTCTGCAGCAGGTCCCCCAGGTAGCCCGCCTCGTAGAACCTGGCGTTCCGCAGATCGTAGGCCCAGGTGCGGCCGCGCAGCGCCAGGGGGTCCTCGATGGGCAGGCCGTAGGTGGAGGTGGTGAACGAGATGGTGGGGGCGCCTCGACAGTAGTCCAGCCCGACCTCGTAGGTGGTCTGAGGCTCCAGGGGGGCGGTGGGGGTGAACACCACGGTCAGGCCGTCGTCCCGGAGGGTCTGCTCACCCGGGAAGTCCGCGATGACCGTCGCGGTGGGGTCGGCTGCGGTCAGGTGGAACTCCACCGCGCCGCGGTAGTAGGCGTCCGTGGCGCCGTCGACGGGGAAGGTCCCCTCGATGCCCACCTCGCAGGTCTGGGTGTCCGGAGGGCTCGTGTCATCGCCCGCCTGTGGCGTGCAGGCCACCAGCGGGAGCAGGAGGGGGAGGGTGAAGCGCGGCATGGGACCTCGGGGGGCGGTGGCCCTGCCGGTGGGCTGGAATGCGCCGGAGAACCAGGAGTCCCGCCGAGTATACGCCAGAACGAATCAGGGGGTCAGCCACACCAGCTGCGTTCCTGATCCGTACATGCCCGCGTAGCTGGCCAGGGTGGCCTGGCGTCCGGCGGGCCAGGCCGTGTCCGCGGGGCGGTAGCCGGGGGGGTACAGCCGCCCGCTGGCCTTGTCCCCCAGGGCCTCGAAGCCCTGGTTCCATGAGCGCCACTGCAGCTGCCAGCGGTGGCCCTCCCTCTCGAGGCTCAGATCCGGCACCACCCCCAGCGCGGGATCCAGGCGGGGCTGAGCGCCAACGATGGACACGGGGCTCTCGTCCAGGCGCCAGGCCTGGGCGGCGGGCTCCACCACCCGCTGGTGGGCTTTGTGGTGGACCAGATCCTGCAATGGGGTGCCGACCTCGAGGCCTCCTGGCCGGGTCACGGTGCCGGGCTGGAAGCTGTTGTAGAGCCGTCGGGCGTAGATGGGGCGGTCCCGCAGGGGCCCGAGAGATCCGCCGCGGTACTGCATGGGGCGCCCCAGCAGGGTCCAGCCGGAGATGTCGCGACCGGGCTCCCACGCCAGCTCCCAGGTGGTGCTGAGCAGGTCGCAGCCGCCCGAGCCCGCGCTGCGAATCAGGCTGCCCTCGCCGTAGTTGGCGGCCGTGAGCAGCAGGGGGGGGGCCTGGGGCTGGGCTCCCGACAGCACAGCCAGGTTCCACCAGGACATGCCCACGTCATTGGCCTCCCGGCGGAAGGCCACGACGTGCTCCCGGCGACCGTCGCCGTCCATGTCCGCCTGGACGACCTCGAAGTCCATGGCGGTGCCGTGGACGCTGGAGGGTTCCTGACCCCGGGTGTGTTGGACGGGCGCTGGCCAGGCCATCACCGGCCGCCCCCCCTCGACGAGCACCAGGCCGGGGCTGCCTTGGAGGGCCTCGCAGCTGCAGATGCGCTGCCGGCCGCCGTCGATTGTCACGCAGGCCGCTGTCGCGCAGCCGGGCACCTGCGCTGGCTGGGGCTGGGGCAGCCGCTCGACGGTGCAGGCGCGGGGGGCGGCCTCGATGGGATCCATGGCCGGCCAAGGCGGCAGCTCCTCGGTGGCGTAGCCGTTGCGGGGGATGCGCAGGTGCTGCCCCATGAAGATGAGGTCCGGGTTGCGCAGGCCGTTGAGCTTGGCCAGGGTGGGGTAGCCGCCGGGCACGTCGAAGTCCCAGGCGATCCACTCCAGGGTGTCCCCCCACTGGACCGTGTACATGGCCATGGTGGAGTCCCGGTGGCGCGCCTTGTCGGGACGGGGGTGGCAGGAGATCAACAGCAGGCAGATCAGGGAGGGCAGGGCGCGCATGGCAGCTCCGTCGGGACTTCGGCGGGGGTTCGTCTGACGCTCGGGCGCGAGAATGGTTCCCGGGCATGGTCCTGGGGTCGAGGCCAGGACCCGCGGAACGCCGATGAGCATCCCACGCTTACAGCCAGGCGTCGGGCGCCTCGTAGTAGGTGGAGCTGAAGGCGAGCACGGCGGTGGTGTCGCCGCCCAGCTCGCGGGGCGAGATCACCGTGCCGAAGTCGCAGCTGCCTGTGTCGTCCACGCCGTAGGCCCAGCCCTGGTACAGCTGCATCTCGGGGTAGTAGTCCCAGTAGACCTCGAGGTGGTCGTCGAAGTCGCCCAGGTGTACCTCCATGCCCAGCGCGTTCTCGTCGAACTGGTCGGAGCCCCAGGACTCCTCGAGGAGCTCCTCGGTGAAGTCGTTGAGCAGGTCCACGGTGATGGAGCCGCTGGTGACCCCGATGTCGTCCACGGGGTTGTCGCCGTAGTAGTCGGGATCGAGGTTGGTGCAGGTGTCCGAGGCGTAGACGGGCAGCCACTCCACGTCCCAGGACAGCAGGCTGTCGGTGGAGCTGGGGCTGCCAACCGGCTCGTAGTACAGGAAGCAGACGAACTGGTCGTCGGCGGTCTCGAAGTACATCTCCTGGGCCAGCATCACGAAGGCGTAGGGCGGCTGGCTGTGCCCCTGGTAGCCCCAGTCGCTGAGCTCCTCGCCCTGGACGCCGATGTAGGCGTGCACCGCCAGGTAGTCGGGGTGGAAGTAGGTGTCGATGTCGGTGTCCGCATCGCTGTCTGCGTCGGTGTCGGCGTCGGCGTCCGTGTCCCCGTCGGTGTCGGTGTCGGTGTCGGTGTCGGTGTCGCCCTCGGGCACGGCCGTGTCGTGGGGCGTGAGGTACATCCCACCCACGGGGGAGCAGGCCAGGGCCAGGAGGGGGAGCAGCAGGCTGGGGACGAGGCGGGTCATGGGGGCTCCAGGGTGTTGCGAACAGTCTATAGCTGGATCGTGGCGCTCGCAGGCGGGCTGTTGACATGGGGCCCTGCAGCTGTCCGCCGAGGTTAGGGATGAAGCAGCCGCGGAGCGAGCATGCCCGACCCCATCTACCTGGACAGCAACGCCACCACCCCCATCGCCGCCGAGGTGGCCGCGGCCATGCGGCCCTTCTTGGAGCAGGGCTGGGGCAACCCGTCCTCGTCCCATCCCTTCGGGCTGCGCGCCAGGGCTGCCATCGACCACGCCCGGGGCCAGGTGGCGGGTCTGCTGGGCTGTGCCGTCGACGAGCTGGTCTTCACCGGGGGTGGCACCGAGGCCAACAACATGGCCATCCAGGGCGTGGCATACGCGCAGCGGGCCCGGGGCCGACACATCGTCACCTCGGCGGTGGAGCATCCGGCGGTGGGCCGGGTCTGCGCCTGGCTGGCCGGGCTGGGGTGGGAGATCACCACCGTGGGGGTGGACGCCCAGGGGCGCGTGGACCCCGCCGCCGTGGCCGCCGCCCTGCGCCCGGACACCGCGCTGGTCAGCGTGATGCATGCCAACAACGAGGTGGGCGCCATCCAGCCCATCGCCGAGATCGCGGCCCTCGCCAGGGAGCGCGGCGTCATCGTGCACTGCGACGGCGCCCAGGCCGTGGGCAAGATCCCCGCGCTGATGGACGCGCTGGGGGTGGATCTCTACTCGGTGGCCGGCCACAAGCTCTACGCTCCCAAGGGCGTGGGGGCGCTGTACATCCGCCGGGGTACGCCGCTCACGAAGGTGTTCCACGGCGCCGATCACGAGGCGGACCGCCGGCCGGGCACCGAGAACACTCTCGGCATCGTGGGCCTGGGCGCCGCCGCGGCCCTGGCGGCCGATCTGCAGCCCCGGGCGGCGCACATGCTCGCCATGCGCGAGCGCCTGCACCGGGGCATCCTGGCCGGCGTGCCCGACGCGATGCTCAACGGTCCCCCGCAGCTGCGCTTGCCCAACACCCTCAGCCTGGCCTTCCCCGGCGTGCAGGCCACCGCGGTGCTGCACGCCTTGGCCAGCGAGGTGGCCGCCTCGGCGGGGGCTGCTTGCCACGCCGAGCGGGTCAGCGTGTCCGCCACCCTCGAGGCCATGGGCGTGCCCGAGCACCTGGCCCTGGGCACCATCCGCTTCTCCACCGGCGCTGGCAGCGCCCCGGCCGCCATGGATGCCGCGGCCGCCGCGGTGGCGCGGGTGGTACGCCAGCTGCGAGGGGGCTGCTGATGGGCCGAGGCTTCCTCTACGCGGTGGCCTTCGGCACCGGCGCCGCCGTGATGGCCGCAGAGCTGTCCGCCTCGCGCCTGGTGGCGCCCTTCTTCGGCACCAGCACGCCGGTCTGGGCCCTGCTCATCGGCACGGTGCTCTCCAGCATGGCCATCGGGCAGCTGCTGGGCGGCCGCCTGGCGGGGCGCGCGGCCCCCGGGGGCGTGGGGCCGGTGCGCCTGCTCTCGGGCCTGTTGCTGCTCGCGGCGTTGCTGCTGGCCCTGCTGCCTGTGGTGGGTCGCCCGGTGATGAGCGGGGCCATGGAGCTGATGCGCGGGGGCTCCATGGGCACCTTGGCCGCCTCGGCCCTGGGGGTCAACGCGGTGCTGGCCCTGCCCATGGCCGCCCTGGGCGCGGCAGGCCCGGTGTTGCTGCACCAGGCCGTGCTGAGCCGGGAGGAGACCGGCCGCATCGCCGGCCGAATCTACGCCCTGGGCACCGCGGGCAGCCTGCTGGGTACATGGGGCTCAGGGCTGCTGCTCATCCCGCTGCTGGGCACCCGCACCACACTCTGGCTGTGCGCCGGCGGCCTGGCGCTGTTGGGGGTCGTGGGCTTGCTGCGGGGGGCTGGCCGTGCGCTGGGTGCGGGGGCGGTGCTGCTGCTGCTGGGCCTGGGCCTGGCCCTGCCTCAGGGGTCCATCAAGGCCCGGCAGGGCGCCATCTACGAGGCCGAGACCGTGGCCAACTATGTGCAGGTGGTCGAGGACGGCGACATGCGCGCCCTGTACCTCAACGACGGCTACGCCATCCAGTCGCTCTACCCCCTGGACGGCTCCCTGCCCCTGTTCGACGTCTGGGGCTACTACGGCGCCGCCCCGGCCTGGACCGCCAGCGGCGTGCCCTCGCGGGTGCTGCTGCTGGGTCTGGGGGGCGGCACGAGCGCCCGCATCCTGCGGGAGCTGTACCCCAGCAGCGAGATCGTGGGTGTGGAGCTGGACCCTCAGGTCGTGCAGGCTGGGCAGCGCTTCCTGGGAATGCCCACCGACATCCAGGTGGAGATCGAGGATGCCCGCGCCTGGCTGACCCGGGACACCAGCCGCTACGATCTGATCCTGGTGGACGCCTTCCAGTTTCCCTATGTGCCCTTCCAGCTCTGCACCCGGGAGTTCTTCCAGGCCCTCGACCTCCACCTGGCCCCGGGGGGCGCGGTGCTGCTGAACGTGGGGCGCGACGCCGACAGCTACGAGGTGGTGCAGGCCCTGGCCGCCACCCTGGCCGGGGTCTTCCCGGTGGTGCGGGGCGTCGATGTGCGCAACGGCAGCAACACCGTCCTGCTGGGCTCCCACCACGACGCTCAGCAAGACGCGGGCCTCGAGGCCCTCGGGTTGGGCGGGCGTGAGCTGGCCCGGCTGCGGCGCTTGACCGCTCCCAGCCCCTGGGTAGTGGACCCCAGCGCGCCGCTGCTCAGCGACGATCGCGCGCCGGTGGAGCTGTTGACCGACATGATCGTGCTGCGCAGCAGCCTGCGGTTCCTGGGCCTGGGCCAGGGGCCGGTGTGAGCTCGACGCCCCCCGCCGCGGCCCTGCCTGGGCAGCCAGGGTCGGCCATGCTCCACCCCGCGCCCGCGCTGGCCTTCGCGCTGGTGGCGGTCAACGACCTGTGGCTCAAGGCCCACCACCCCGGCTGGCTCTCGGGCAAGCTCTCGGACCTGGGGCTGTGCTTTCTGCTGCCCGTGTTCCTGGTGGCGGTGGGCGAGTGGGGTGCCTGGGTGGTGTGGAGGCTGCGGCGCCGGGGGCACTGGCGGGCGGGCCTTGGGCCGATCCTGCTGGCCTGTGTTGTGGCGGGGGCCTACTTCGCGGCCCTGCAGCTCTGGCCCGTTGCCGCGGTGGCCCATGTGCGCGCTCTGCATGCCCTGGCGCCCGGCCGAGGCTACGCGGTCACCCCGGATCCCAGCGATCTGCTGGCCCTGATCGCCGTCCCCCTGGCCTTCCTGCACCTGGCGCGCCGTCGTGGAGGCACCCCATGAGCGCCGAGCCGGCCGAGCTGCGCACCCTCGCGGCGCCCCACCGGTACGAGCTGCTGGTCAAGAAGAGCCGCTTTCTCGCCCAGGCGGTGCCCGTGGAGTCCCCGGAGCTGGCCATGGTGGCCTTGGCGGAGCTGTCGGACGCAGGGGCCACCCACAACTGCTTCGCCTACCACATCGGCGACCAGTACCGCTTCTCGGACGACGGTGAGCCTGGCGGAACCGCGGGTCGTCCCATCCTGGCGGCCATCGAGGGGCGCGGTCTCGATCGGGTCCTGGTGGTGGTCACCCGCTGGTTCGGCGGGGTCAAGCTGGGCGCCGGGGGGCTGGTGCGGGCCTATGGTGGGTCCGCGTCCGAGTGCCTGCGCACCGCCCAGGCCTGCGTGATCCGTCACCGCGTGCGCGCGCGGGTTCAGGCGGGCTTCACCGATCTCGGCGCCGTCTACGCCGTGCTCGAGCGCTCGGACGTGGAGCGGCTGGGCGAGGACTACCGGGCCGAGGGGCTGGTGGTCGAGCTGGAGCTGGACGAGCGGGATCTGGACGATCTCTCCCGCTCTCTGGCGGACGCCACGCGAGGGCGGGTCCGGCTCCAGCCGCTCCCCGGGGTCTGAACCCGCCAGGTGCGCCGCCACTGCGACGCCGCCGCCCCGGCATGGGGTCCCCAGGCAGGCCCTCGGGAGGCCCGAAACACCCGTCCCATGGTCCCGCGGGTGGGTGGGGCTCGTGGTACGCTTCTTGCGTGGTCCCTGGTCGGTCTCGCCATCGCAGGAGGTCCCCATGATGCTTCGACTCAGCCCCGTCACCTTGACCCTCGGCCTCGCGCTGTCGGTGGGCTGCGCCAACGAGCACGACATCCAGCGCATGGACTTCGAGGACGCCTTCTACCAGGCCGGCACCGACATGGCGGACATCCTCTGGGTCATCGACGACTCCAACTCCATGGCCAACGAGCAGATGAAGGTCGCCCAGGGCTTCTCGCAGTTCATGTTCGCCATGGGCGCGGCCGCCGAAGAGGTGGACTTCCATATCGGCGTGACCACCACGGACATGGACGAGGCCAACGAAGCGCGGGGCCTGCTGGTGGGAGAGCCCCCCTTCCTCACCCGCGATGACGACTTCCTGCCCATGTTCATGGAGCGCGTCCAGGTGGGCACCCAGGGCTCGGACAAGGAGCGGGGCCTGCAGGCCGCCTACCACGCCCTGAGCGACCCCGACGCCGTGGACTTCAACGACGGCTTCATGCGCCCCGATGCCGTGCTGGCCCTGGTCTTCGTCTCGGACGAGAACGACTGCTCGGACGACAACTGGCTCGGCGACGACATGGAAGGGTCGCTCTGCTACGACATCACCGACAAGCTGGTCTCCACGGCCGAGTACATCCGCGCCTTCCAGGGCCTCAAGGGCATCGACGGCCGCGTGGTGGTCTCCACCATCGTGGGTCCGGAGGTGTCCGAAGGCTGCGACGAGAGCTGGCCCGGCAAGCGCTACTCCACCATCGGTGAGGAGCTCGACGGGATCAACGGCAACATCTGCGAGTCGGACTACGGCGAGATCATCCACGACATCGGCACGCGCATCGGCGCGCCGCAGCGGACCTTCTACCTGTCCTACCGGCCGGTGGAGGACAGCCTGCTCGTCTACGTGGACGACGAGCTCGTGGAGCCCGACCTGGGCTCGGGCTGGGCGTATGACGACGAGTTCGTCTCGGTGGGCTTCCACGGCGACTACGTGCCGGACTTCGGCAGCACCATCTCGGTGGTCTACGACATCGGTGGCGGGAAGTAGCCGCGACGCTGCCCGGCGCGGGTGCGAGGCGTGGACCTCTGGACCCTACTTGGCCTCGGGTGAGACCAGGGTGTACAGGTCCTCGATGAACTGGCCGCGGCCCAGCAGCTTCTCGGCGTGCCAGTCCACATGCCAGACGACGGCGCCCTCGGAGGTGACCTCGTTGATCTCGCCGGCGCTGCCCAACAAATGCAGGGTGTTGCCGTTGGACAGGCGCCAGGCGTCGCCGTTGGTGGAGGCGAAGGTGCCAGCGTCGTAGTGCCAGACCTGCTCGAGGGTGCTGGCGTCGTGGTCGACCACGTACTCGCGCACCAGGGTGGTGTAGTTCCCGCTGTAGGCGTGGGTGGACACCATGAGGTGGCCCTGGTCGTTGTAGCTGATGCCGTGCTGCCAGGAGAACTGGGAGTCGGCGGGCTCGAACTTGTAGCCGTTGCGGACCTCGCCGGCCCACCACAGGCTCTCGCCGGTGGCGTTGGAGACCTCGACCACGGAGTTGTTGGTGTAGAAGCTGTACAGAAAGCTGTCGCGCTCCACCGAGTAGTGCAGCCCGTTGGACTCGCAGCGCCCAGCGCCGGGCCAGTCCTCGTCGCAGGTCCACAGCACCGTGCCCGAGTCGTCGTCGCCCGCGTCGATGGCCTTCTTGACCAGGGCCTCCTCGCCGCCGTGGTACTGGCTACCCCAGGCCAGGGTCTCGTCGGGCATCTGCACGAAGGCGTGGTGCAGGCCGGGGGTCCAGATCTCGCCGATCTCGCGGTCGAGGTAGGCCTGGTGGACCGTGGAGCCGGCGCCGCCGTCCCAGTCGGCCCAGTAGGTGGCCTCGTCCCACAGGAAGTGGTCGCCGGCGACCGCCACCTGGACGAACAGGGTCCAGTGGCGCTGGGGCGCCTTGTGGGCCCAGACCGGACGGCCCTGGCGGTCGATGATGAAGGTCCAGTAGGTGCCGGACATCCAGCCGCCGCTGTCCTGGTTGATGCTGGTGAGCAGGTACTTGCCCTGGGGATACCAGGCGTCGGGATCGCTGACGTCCACGGTGGGGCTGGGCCAGCCCGAGGGGATGTCGCCGGTGGTGATGGTGTCGCCGTCGAAGGTCTCGCCGCCCTCGACCACCAGCTTCCAGCCCGCGCTCTGCTCGTAGGGGATGCCCGCGATGAGCTTCTCGTAGGTACCCGGCTCGAGCTCCCAGCTGGCGGTGCTGATCCACTCGTCCTCTTCGAAGGCCCACTCCACATGCACCGTGGCCGCCACCTCTTGGGTCCAAGACACCCAGATCAGGGCCTCGACGTCGTCATGCAAGCGCCAGCCGAGGCTGTGGAAGTCGCCCTCTGGTGGGTCGGTGTCGGTGTCGGTGTCTGTGTCGGTGTCGGTGTCGGTGTCGGTGTCGGTGTCGGTGTCGGCCGTGTCCACAGGCGGCGTGTCGTCGGTGTCGAGGCCCACACTTGGCGGTGGGCAAGCGGTCAGGAGCAGGGCGAGCAGGAGTGTGCAGCGGGACATGGTGGCTCCTCGGTCGGCAACAGAGGGTAGCCCCACCTCGCGCGGTCGTCTTCCTTGGGCTTCACCGACCGTAGCTTCTGACCAATTTTCGACGCGACGCGCTCAGCGTGTACCCAGCAGATCCATGGCCAGCAGGGCCAGGCACTCGGCGAAGTCCACCAGCTGCTCGACGGGCACGTACTCGTCCACCACGTGGAAGGCCTCGTCGTCGCCGGGTCCCCAACCCACCGCGGGGATGCCACCCAGGTTGAAGGCCTTGGCGAAGGTGCCGCCGCCCATGCCGAAGGGCTGGGGCACGAAGCCCAGCACGGGCTCGGCGCAGCGCTGCACGGCGTGCACCAGGGGGTTGTCCGCGTCGATGGCGTGGGGAGGGGCGTCGTGGCCCACTCGGATCTCGAAGTCGTCGGCCACCTGAGCCGCGAGGCCGCGGATGTGCTCGGCTACGCCTTCGGCCGACATGCCGGGCACATAGCGCACGTCCAGGGTGAAGCCGCACTCGCCGGGCACGATGTTGGAGGCCGCGCCGCCGTGGATGAGGCCCAGGTTGATGCTGGGTTTGCCCAGGATGGGGTGGACGGTGTGGGGCAGGGTGGTGCCCTCGATCAGCGTGATGAGCTGGGCGGCCTTGTACACCGCGTTGATGCCGCGATCGGGGGTGGAGCCGTGGGCCTGCTTGCCGTGGGCCGTGACATGGATCTCACTGCGGCCCTTCTCGGCGATGTCGATGCCCTTCATGTTCTCGCCGATGTCGGGGATGATGGCGAAGTCGGGCTTCCAGGTGGTGTGCTCGAGCAGGTAGTGGATGCCCGGGTCTGGCTCGCCCTGCTCGTGGTACTCCTCGCTGGCGATGGCCGCGAGCTGCAAGCGGCCGTTCAGCTGCACGCCGCACTCCACCAGCAGCTTCATGGCGGCCATGGCGCAGGCGATGGGTCCCTTGTCGTCCAGCACACCGCGGCCCAGCAGCATCCCGTCCTTTTCGGTGACGACGTAGGGGTCGGTGGCCCAGCCGTCGCCCGGGGGCACGATGTCGCTGTGTACGCCCACGGCCATGGCCTGGCCGCCGCTGCCCAGGGTGGCGATGATGTTGGCGCGGCGGGGGTGCAGCGCGTGGACCTCGTAGGGGATGTCCAGGGCCTCGAGGTAGGGCTTCAGCACGTCCACCACCCGGGTCTCTTCGCCGGGGACCTCTTGGCCCGGGCACTCGTCCAGGCGTGCCTTGCCGGCGTTGACCGTGCGCTGGGCCACCAGCTCGGTGAGCAGCTCGACGATGTACTGGCGAAAGGCGGGGCGGTTGGCGGCGAAGTGGGCGCGGATGGCGTCGCTCATGGGGGCTCCTGGTGGCGGCGGGGAGGGGACGCATGCTTAGCCGACCCCGGCCTGTGGCGCGCGGTGAGGATAGCTTGGTCCTGCGGTTTCCCAGGAGCTCCCATGGCTGTTCCCACTTGGCCCCGTCCCCTCCACTCCCCCGGCGGTGTGGCAGCCGATGTGGTGTTCCAGGTCTTCTCCCGCGGGCCCCTGCCCGACAAGCTGCCCCTGGACCGAGACCGCCACGGGCTCCCTGCAGGCGAGCCGCCCGAGGGCATCTACCTGAGTGAGCTCTCCGCCGAGGATGCTCCGGGCTGGTTCGCGCGCTTCGGGGAAGAGCCTCGGCGTGGGCCCGCCGCTGCTGCGCTCGGCGACGGCCTGGAAGCCCTGCTCGCCGCCGACCACTGCTACGAGGTGGCGGGTGAGCACCCCGACCCGGCGGATCTGGCCTACCTCCAGCACGCCTGGGGCGTGGTGCGCTGCCTGTGCGAGCTGGGCGGCGGGCCGGTCTACGATCACCACGCCGGCCGCTGGTGGTCCCGCGAGCAGGTGCTGGCCTTGGCCGCCGACCGGGGCTTCGACATCCGGCGGGAGGTGGCGCCCGCCAGCTTCGATCAGGGCAAGATCCTGGGGATGCTGCTCTACACCCGCGGCCTGGCCAAGTTCGGTCAGCCCGACGTCGTGATGATCCGGTGCGGTCCGGACGATCTCGACGCCCTGTACGGGCTGGCCGAGGCTGTGGCCCTGGGCCTGCCCGTGGGGCCCGACTTCGAGCTGGAGGGAGCCGGCGGTGTGGTGTTGCACTTCGTGCCCTACGCCCCCGACGAGATCATGCCCGACCTGCACCTGGTCAATGACGCGCTGGTGGTGGTGCGGGGGCGCGCCTCCTGAGCCCGGCCACCAGCTCCCTGCTGCGCGCAGGCCGCTCGTCCAGGCTCTTCAGCACCAGCTCCGCGGTCTGGGTGCCCGAGTGTACGGCGGACTCCATGCTGGGGAAGTCGAAGCCGTTGCGGATCCAGTCTCCGGCCAGCCACAGGCGGTCAACGGGTGTTGTGGGCCAGGGCTTGTACTTGAGGGAGCCCGGCTCGCCGTTCCAGTAGCGCTGGTGGGCCCGGCGGTTGCGCACCACCTGCCAGCTGTGGATGCCGGCGTCGTCCAGGTGCTCGTAGCCGGGGATCCTGCGCAGGGCGCCCATGGCCCGGTGCAGCAGGGCCTCGTCCTCCATGTCCTCGTAGCCGGCCTCCTGGCCCACGAAGTGCAGGCAGGCGCCGAAGCGGCCATCGTCGGCGTACTCCTCGTAGAAGGGCTTGTTGTCCACCACGAACTCGAGGGGGGGGGCCATGCCCGCCACCACGGTGCGGTGCCCGGGTCGTGCCATGGCCCGGTGCCAGACGTGTAGCCCCAAGGGGACCACGGGCCGCAGCTTGGCGGCCCCAGCCAGGGCGGGCAGCGCCGCGAGCGTGGGGGTGCGCTCCAGCACCATGGCCAGGGCTGCCGGGGGGATGGCCAGGATCACCTCGTCGAAGCCCCTCCAGGGCCGCTCGCTGCCGTGCAGGCAGGGCTCGTCGTCGTGCTCCGCGCACTGGGACTCGCCGATGATCAGCCCCGTCAGCTCCATGCCCTGATGCTCCAGGCCCACCAGGCGCTTCATGCGCACCACTCGCCCCCCCAGCCGGTGGATGTGCCGGGCCACCGGCTCCCACCAGATGCGGCTCATACCGCCCCCGGGGAAGTGGGCCTCGCTGGTCAGGAAGTCACGCCCGGCCTTCTTGATGGTCATCAGCATGGAGTAGGCCGAGATCTCGCCGGGGTAGTTGAGCTGGGCGTCCCGGGTGCAGCGGAAGCCGTTGGTGGCGAAGAGGCTGTGGGGCAGGCCGTACTCCACGCACAGGGCGCTCAGGCAGATGTCGTCCCACTCCTCGGGCACCCCCGC
Organism: uncultured Pseudomonadota bacterium; assembly: GCA_937912125.1. Taxonomy (GTDB): domain Bacteria; phylum Myxococcota_A; class UBA796; order UBA796; family JAFGLY01; genus CALDOK01. The sequence goes on along the minus strand of CALDOK010000447.1, from coordinate 2,801 downwards.
GATCACCCGGGGCGCCAGGCGGGCGATGGTGGCGCAGAAGCCCAGCTTCTCCCGCAGGGTCCAGCCGGTGTACTCGAACCCATCGATCAGGGTCCGCAGGGTGGACGCCCCCAGGTGCAGCTCGTGGGCCCGCTGGTCCCGGTCCTCCCAGATGATGAAGCGGCCGTGGTTGCTCGCCGTGGTGCCCAGGTGGCTGACCCCGGCACGGGCCAGCAGCGCGGGAAGCTCCTTGTAGAAGCCCATGGTGATGTGCTGGCCGTTCTCCACCACCCGCCCGTCGGGGTGCTCCCACGACCCGGCCTTGCCTCCCAGGTAGGCCCTGTCCGTCAGCACGGTCACGGCGATCTCGTCACCGCGCCTGCGCAGCAGGGTCTCCGCTGCCGACAGGCCCGCGGGGCCACCACCGATCACCAACACCCTGTGCATGCTCCGCTCCTGGAGGGCGCCAATGGAGCGCCCGCAGGGTCAAGGAGCGGGCAGGGCCCGGGATGTCACGGGATCAGTGCTGGTGGCCGCAGCCGCAACCGCAGGCGTCCTTGGGAGGCGTGTAGTGTGGCCCCACCACGGGATTGCGCAGCACGCCGATGCCCTCGATCTCCATCTCGACCTCCATACCCGGCAGCAGCCAGACCGGAGGCTTGCGGGCGAAGCCCACGCCCTCGGGGGTGCCGGTGAGGATCACGGTGCCGGGCAGCAGGGTGGTGCCCTGGGAGAGGAAGCTGACCAGCTCGGCCACGGGGAAGATCATGTCGGCGGTGCTGGCGTCCTGCATCAGCTGGCCGTCGATGCGGGTGGTGAGCCGCAGGACCTGGGGATCGGGGATCTCGTCGCGGGTGACGATGCAGGGGCCCAGGGGGCAGAAGCTGTCGAAGCTCTTGGCGTAGCACCACTGGCCCAGCATGCGCTGCCAGCGGCGGGCGGAGACGTCGTTGCCGATGGTGTAGCCGAGCACGTGATCCAGGGCCTTGTCCACCGGGACGTCCCGGGCGGTGGTGCCCAGCACCACGGCCAGCTCCACCTCGTAGTCCACCTGGGGTGGGTCCATGCAGTGGGCGGGGATGCGGATGGCGTCGCCGGTGCCGATGACCGCGCCGGGGTTCTTGTAGAACAGCACCGGGTTCTCGGGGGGCTCGCTGCCTGTCTCGGCGGCGTGGGCGCGGTAGTTGCGGCCGATGGCCAGGACCACTGGCGGGCGCAGCGGGGCGAGGATGCGGTGGATCTTGGCCTGGGTTTCGGTGGGCTGGATCCATGAGTAGGGGCTGCCGGCCAGCACGGTGGCGGTGCCATCGCCCCTGTCGTCCCCCCACTGCACCTGACCGTTGTCGTCCTGGAAGCAGATGATGCGCATAGGTACTCCGGGGTCGTCGTGAAGCGCTCAGAGGGACTCGACCAGCTCGCAGGCGCTCTCTAGCTTGGCACCGCAGGCCTGCATCAGGCGCCTGCGGGCCTGGTCCATGTCCAGGGGCATTCCCAGGCCGTAGGCCAGCAGCACGCCGAGCACCAGGCACGCCTGCGGCTCGTCGGCGTCGCAGCCCTTGCGGGCCACGCGCGCCAGAGTGGGGACCTGGTCCTGGACGTCGGCGTTGTACAGGCGCTGGGCGGCCTGGCCGCAGGCTACAGCGGAGCCCAGGTCGCAGGCGTCGACCAGCAGCTTGTCGACCTCGGCGTCGCGACCGGGGCCGGTGGCCAGCAGGGAGGTGGCCATGCGGTAGCAGCCCTCGGCGTCCTGGTTGGCGCATCCCTGGTTGAACAACATGTTGGCGCGCGCCTGGTCCTTGGGCACACCCTCGCCAGCGTGGAAGAGCAGGCCCAGGGCTGTGCAGGCCGGGGCGATGCCGCCGTCGCAGCGTCGAGCCTGGGCCACCGTGGCCGGGTCGACGCCCGCGGGCAGGCTGCTGGTCCAGGCGCCCGCGGGGGGCAGGCACTCGAGCGCGAGCTTCGCGCTGGTGGCGTCGTCGTGCGGCTGCACGGCCACGGTGCCCGAGCAGTCGTCCTGGCCCCGCTTGCCCACGAAGGTGAAGTCGCCTTTTGAGCCCGCGGCGAGCAGCCGGATGTCCTCCACGCCTCGCGCCTCGAGCGCCCCTTGGGCGATGCCTTGCGGGTCGTGGCAAGCCAGAGCGATGACGGGGCAGGCGAGGATCAGCGGCCGGAGGCGAGGGTGCATGGCGTTGACCGGGCCTGGGGGGAAGGGCAGGAAGGTAGCACGATGGCGGAGATTGCGGGAGCACCGGCGCTTCAGCTGCTAAGCTGCGCCCATGGGCTCCCACTCCCGCCGGTTCCCGGCCCCTTGGCTGGCAGGTCTGCTGACCTGCGGGGCGCTGCTGCTGGCGCGCTCGGCCGCGGCGGTGCCCTTCCTGCTTCCCGAGGGCGAGCCGGCGTCTCGCTGGCAGGTGGCCTTGACCCTGGGGGGCGGGCTGGCGCTGGACCCCCTCGAGGCCCGCGTGGCGGGTTCTCCGTGGGTGGAGCTGCAGCGCACGGCTCAGCCCGAGCGCTGGCGCCTGCGGGTGCGCGACCTGCAGGGCACCCTGCACGAGGTCGAGGTGCCCGTGCCCAGCGATGAGCAGCGGCGCGAAGAGCTGGTGGCCCTGGCCGCCAGCCTGCTGCACCCCATGGCCGGTGGTGCAGGGGACTTCTGGGGTGGGCTGGCCGCGGTCGACCAGCCACCACCTTTGCCCGGCGAGCCGCCGCCCCTGCCGGTGCAGCCGCCGCCCCTGCCGGTGCAGCCGCCACCCCTGCCGGTGCAGCCGCCGCCTCTGCCGGTGCAACCGCCGCCCCTGCCCGAGCCTTCGGCCCCCGAGCCC
>CALDOK010000446.1 GCA_937912125.1 uncultured Pseudomonadota bacterium | reverse complement strand
GCTGCTGCTGGTGCTCGCGGGCGGCTGGCTCCCCCGGTACCGCGTCGTCCGGCGGGAAGGGGGGGGCGCATGAACGGGCTCCAGGTGGCCGAGGTGATCGGGGCCGCGGCGGTGGGCTCCGGCACGCCGATCCTGCTGGCGGGGCTGGGAGAACTGGTCGCTGAGAAAGCCGGCGTGCTCAACCTGGGGGTCGAGGGCATGATGCTGGTGGGGGCGCTGACGGGCTTCGCGGCCTCGAGCGCTTCGGGCTCGGCCTGGGTGGGCGTGGCAGCCGCCGTGGCGGCCACCGGGGCGTTCGCCCTGCTCCATGCGCTGCCGGTGGTCTTTCTCAGGGTTGATCAGGTGGTCTCGGGCCTGGCCCTGGTGATCCTGGGTGCGGGCCTGGCCTCGAGCTTCGGACGTGGCTTCGTGGGCGCTGTCGCCCCTTCCTTCACCGACGCGCCCATTCCAGGCCTGAGCCGGCTGCCCCTGCTGGGCCCGGTGTTCTTCAGCCACGATGTGCTGGTCTACCTGAGCATGGCGCTGGTGGTGCTGGTGGCTCTGTTCCTGGCCCGCACACGGCCCGGCCTGGGGCTGGGGGTCTGTGGGGAGAACCCGCGCCTGGCCGACGCCGCGGGCCTGTCTGTGGCCTGGGTGCGGGTGCTGGCCACAGTCTTCGGAGGCATGCTGGCGGGGCTGGGGGGAGCCTACCTGTCCCTGGCCGACACCCCCTCCTGGGTCGACGGCATGACCGCGGGGCGGGGATGGATCGCGGTGGCGATGGTGATCTTTGCGGGCTGGTCGCCCTGGCGACTGGCTCTGGGGGCGTGGTTGTTCGGGGGCCTGGTCGCCGTCCAGTTCCGGATCCAGGCCTTCGGCTTCCACACGAACATGTACGTCCTCGAGATGCTGCCCTACCTGCTCACGCTGGTGGTGTTGGTGGTGGCGGGCCGCGGGCCCTGGCGGCACAAGCTGGGTGCTCCCGCGGCGCTGGGCCGGCCCTTTGGGCGGGAAGAGCGCGGCTGAAGGGCGGATGCCTGCGCGCAGCGCCTGCGCGGAATAGAACTTCGGGATGGAAGGCTCTCGCGTCACCCCCCAGACCGTCGTCGCTGTGGCGCGTGAGCTCCACGCCGAGCTCGGCCATCGGCTCCGCGAGGAAGCCTACGAGACCGCCCTGGTCCTCGAGCTCGAGCGCCTGGGCGCCTGCGTCGAGCGGCAGCGTCCGATCAAGCTGTGCAGCGCCGACGAGGAGATCGACCTGGGCTTCGTGGCCGACCTGCTGGTGGACCAGGCCCTGGTGGTGCGCCTGTGCGCCCTGCACCGGCTGGACCCGGGCAACGAGGCCTGGGTGCTGCGGCAGCTGGCGCTCCCCGGACCCGTGGCTGGGGTGTACCTCGACTTTCTGCGCCCGGAGCTGGATGTGTTGACCGTACCCGATCACCAAGGCTGATCCTTGCCTGTTCTCTCCTTCCACGTCCTGGGTTGCCTCGCCGCGCTCGGCTCCGCGGTAGCGTGGGCCGTGGGCTCGATCCTGTTCCGCCGCATCGGCGACGAGGCCTCCCCCCTGGGCATGAACCTGGGCAAGGGGCTGCTGGGGCTGGTGCTGCTGGGCGCCGCGCTGCTGCTGGTGGGCGTCACCCCCATGAGCGCGCGGACGGTGTTCTTCCTGGCCATCTCCGGCGTTGTGGGCATCGCGCTGGGCGACACGTTCTTCTTCATGGCGCTGATGCGGCTCGATCCGCGCCTCACCCTGCTGCTGGCCACCGTGGGCCAGGTGGCGACCGTGTTCATGGCCATGGTCTTCCTGGGCGAGCGGCCGGGTGTGCTGGCGCTGGCAGGCATCCCCCTGGTGCTCGGGGGCGTCGCCTGGGTGATGTCCGAGCAGATGCCCGTCCAGGACAAGACCGGCCCGCGGGTCAAGCTCCAGGGCATCGGGTGGGGCCTGCTCGCGTCCCTGTGCATCTCGAGTGGCTTCATCCTGGCCAAGGTGGGCCTCGAGGACGTCTCCGCCCTGCAGGGCACCTTCTGGCGCTTCGCCTTCGGCATGCTGGGCCTGGGAATGTTCGGGTGGGTGCGAGGCGAGCTGGTCAGCTGGCTGCGTCCCTTCGCGGATCCACACCTGCTGCGGCGCATCGTGCTCGCAGTGCTGGTGGTCACCTTCGGCGGTTTCTGGCTCACGATGGTGGGCTACAAGTACACCCACGCGTCGGTGGCCACGATCCTCATGTCCACCGAGCCCCTGTTCATCCTTCCCCTCGCGCGCATCTTCATGGACGAGCGCATCACCCCTCGCGCGGTGGTCGGGGCCCTGGTGGCGGTGGCGGGCGTGATCTGCATCGTTGTAGGTGTCGGATGATCCGCTCGCGCTGCGAACTGGCGGACCGCTCTCCAACCTTTCCATGGACGAACCATGCCCTTGGTGTGCAGACCCGATAGGCGTTTGGCTTCGCAGGAGAGACAGGTATCGCCATGAACGACCAGGAGCTGTTCGAGCTGGCCCAGGAGCGCGTGCGCGATCTGCACGAGCTGCAGGGGCTGGGACTGGTGACCGTCGATGGTGACTTCTTCCCGTCGGTCCACTACCCGCCCATCACCATGTACGACCGCATGGAGCCGGGCGAGCTGCTTCAGGGCTACGACAACCCCTTCGTCGACAAGTTCTCCATCTACCTGCACATCCCGTTCTGCGAGCATCGCTGCGAGTTCTGCCACTACCCAGTGGGGCTCAACGCCTCGCCCTTGCGCAAAGAGCAGTACCTGGACATGCTCGCCAAGGAGATGGACAACTGGCTCGCGGCCCTGGGGCTCGACCGTTTCCGCGCCCGCTCGGTGCTCATCGCGGGGGGCACGCCCACCTCCTTGAGCCCCGAGTTGTTCGCCCGGATGCACAGCGACTTCGCCAAGCGGGTGGATCTGGGCCCATGCACTCAGCTGGCCTACGACGTGCACCCCGGTGATCTGCTCGGCCCCGACGGAGCCGAGCGCCTGCGCATCATGCGCGACTACGGCTCCACCCGCCTCACCATCGGCGCCCAGTCCTTCGACGACGGCATCCTCAACCGCATGAACCGCGGCCACAGCGCCGACGACGTGCAGCGTGCCATCGATGCCTGCCACGCCGCCGGCTACGACGACGTCTGCATCGAGTTCATCTTCGGCTACCCGGGCCAGAGCTACGAGACCTGGATGGCCACCCTGCACCGGGCCATCGCCTCGGGCGCCGAGGAGATCCAGCTCTACCGGCTCAAGGTGGTGCCCTATGGCGACTTCGACGGTGTGATCACCAAGCGCCGCCGCCTGCAGGACGAAGAGTTCCTGCCGGTCGATATGCAGATGAGCATGAAGCAGGCCTCCATCCTGGCGCTGAACCAGGCCGGCTTCGAGGAGACCCTCACCCGGGTGTTCTCGAAGAACCCCCGCCAGTACTCCCACTACGCCTCGGACCAGTGCTGCAAGCTCCACGATCAGCTGGGCTTTGGCCTGTCCACCTTCTCGAGCCTGCGCGACCGCTTCAGCATCACCCCGCAGCGCTTCGCAGAGTACTACGATCTGGTGGAGCGCGGCGCCATCCCCATCAACCGGGGGCTGGTGCGCAGCGCCGACGAAGACCAGCGCTGGAACGCGATCCTGCCGCTCAAGAACTGGAAGATCCACAAGAAGTACTACAAGCTGCGGACGGGCTGTGAGATCAACGATCTGTTCCCCCGCCGCATCGCCTTGCTGCGCGAGCACGGCCTGCTGTACGAAGACGACAAGATCCTGCAGCTCACCCCCAGGGGCCGCTTCTTCGCCGACGAGATCTGCGCCTTCTTCTACACCGAGAACTATGTGCCGTTCGAGCGCCACAACTACGCCGAGGGGCCGCTCAATCCGTTCAGGGTCGTGAACTTCTGATCCTGGTTCGAAGAAGGGCGAGCTGGTGGCCCGCCCTTCGGTGTGCCGCCCGGGTGGGCGCTATTCCTCGCCGCCCTCGCGCTGCTCGCGCACGTACTTGACGAAGTCGTTCAGCTTGGCGCTGGTGACGAAGTCGTGGTCGTCCAGGTGCTTGCCCAGGTCCCACTTGGAGATGGAGACGTCGCCCAGGTAGGTGTCGTTGTACTGGTCGTAGCCGGAGCCGGACCAGACGTCGTACACCGCGGCACCCACCAGGAAGGCGCCCGCCTCGTTCTTCTCCTCGGACCAGCGGTGCTCCACGCCGTAGTGCTTCGCCATCTCGGCGGCGATGCTGGCGGTGCGCTGGGACTTGTCCATGGAGAGCACCTCGTCGCTGAACTTGACGAAGAACTTCTTGTCGCCGTAGGCGTCCTTGCGCTCGGTGATCTGGGTGTACGGCCCGCCGGGCTGGCCGTCGAAGATGCCGTCGGGGCGGTAGTCGTCCTCGGAGGACTTGCCGTAGGCGCCGGAGTAGCCCATGTAGGTGTTGGCGATGTGTACAGCGCGGGAGCCCAGCTCGCCCTCGACCCCGGGGTCCACGTCGTAGATGCGGTCCTCGCTGTCGGGGACGCCGTCGTTGTCCTGGTCGAAGTAGGTGAGCTTGGCGTCGTCGTGGGGGTAGATGTAGTTGTGGCCTTGGTACAGGCTGCCGCTGCCCGCGTAGCGGTCCATCTGCTCGTAGTCGTAGTGGTTGGTCAGGGCGACCAGGCCGCGCTGGAAGGCCAGCGGCATGTCGTGGAAGTACTCGGAGTTCTTGGTGTAGATGATGTGGGCCTTGGGGTAGGCCTGGGTGAGCCGTGAGGCGAACACCTTGGACTTGCAGGCGTCCATCCAGTGCAGGTCGGTGGACTCGGCGTTGGCGGGGGTGCGCATCAGCGCGTCGTCGATGCTGGTGCCCAGCTGGCTGTGGTTGCCGTACATGCCGACGTTGACGCTGTCGTCGTTGAAGTCCTCGAGCACGCCCTTGGGGGGCCAGCCGGCGTCACGGATGGTGATGTTCCAGGTGATCTCGGGCAGGGCGGGGTCGTCGGGCTTGACCTTGTAGGTCACCGTGAGGTCGCCGTTGCTCTCCTTCTTCACCTCGGCCCCGGCGCGCTCGAAGACGGACTCGAAGTCACTGTGCTTGAAGCCGTCATCCCCGGAGTGCAGCACCGCGTTGATCTCGGTCGCACCCTCGGGGAAGATCAGCCCGTAGTCGGGGGCGGGGGGCAGGTACTCCTCGATCAGGGCCTTGACGTTGGCGTTCTTGTCGTCCAGGCCGCGGCGCCACAGGTTGAGCGCGATCTGCCGGCGCAGCATGGGGTCGTCGGAGTCGTTGGCCAGCTGCAGCAGCGCGTCGATGATGTACCCGTAGTCGTCCCTGGCATCCATGGCGGAGCCCAGCAAGGAGTCCAGCAGGGCCGCGGCGTTGGCCAGGGCCTGGACGTGGCTGGAGTCGGTGACCGCCGCGGTGTAGGCCAGCAGGCTGACGGCGGCTTCGCGGTCGCCTTCGTCCAGACGCTTGGCCCGGGCGTCGGCGTCATCGGTGTCGATGGGCTTGGCCAGGTCGTCGGGGCAGAAGCCGCCCGGATCGGCCGGGGTGGTCTCGGTGTCGGTGTACTCGTAGAGCAGAGAGAAGATGGAGGCCAGGTCTTCCAGGCCCACCGGAGGTGGGTTGCATGGGTCCTGGGCGTGGGCACCGGAGGCCGCGAGCAGCAGGGGCAGCAGCAGGTTCACTTCTCACCTCTCTGAACGGCAATGACGCGACGCACCAGCGCATCCACACGCTCGTCGTCGGGGTAGTAGGAGCCGAGGGCCGCCAGCATGAAGCGCACGACCTCGACCTCGCCCCGGTCGGGCTCGGCGGCCAGCTCGAGGGCCTCGACCCGCTCGAGGGCGTGCATCAGCGCGTCGTCGAGGGATGCGGCCACGGAGATGGGCTCGGCCGCAGCGAGCATCTTGCCAGCCTGCTTGTGCAGGGACTTGGCGGTCTTGCAGCCGGTGTCGTCTTGGCTCGTGCGCTCCAGCAGGATGCGCGCGCGCTCGACCATGGAGGCCCGGTCGATGGCTTCGGCCTCGAGGGACTGATCGAGCAGGGCCTGGGCGGAGGCGATGCGCTGGACCGAGATGGGCTTGCACGCGTCGGCATGGGCAGGCGTGAGAGCCAGAAGCGGGACCAAGAGCAGAGCGGTCATGGGACCTCCCGGGTGGCGGGCGCCATGTAGGTCCCGCCAGAGAGGGTGTCAAGTCCCCCAGATGATTCTGTGATCCCTGGGAAACTGCCCGAATCAGCCGCGGCGGCGGCCGGCGATGACCACCCCGGCGAGCCCGATCAGCCAAGCCAAGCCGAGCAGCGCGGCCGGGTTTCTGCGGCCTGCGGTGCAGGTGCAGCCGCCGCCGCCGACGTAGCGGCTCCAGGTGCCGGTGTCGTGGGGGCCCACGTCGGTGTCGGAGGTGTCCATGGGGGGCGAGGTGTCCTCGGGGGGAGAGGTGTCCACCGGGGGCGCGGTGTCGTCGGGAGGGGCGGTGTCGTCGGGAGGGGCGGTGTCCTGGATGGGCTCGCAGTCCTTGGACCAGCCGGGGGCCCCAGGGTAGGCCGTGGGGTCGAGATCATCGCAGTCGGTGTCCACCGGCCAGCCGTCCTCGTCCCGGTCGTCGTCGTTGCCGTCGCAGTCCTCGTCGACGCCGTTGTACCAGACCTCGGCGGCGCCCGGGTTGACCACCGAGCTGGAGTCGTCGCAGTCGGTGCCGCCGAACTCGGAGGAGCGGTAGCCGTCGCCGTCGGCGTCGTACTCGTCGTTGGCGTCGCAGTCGTTGATCACGCCGTCGTAGGGGTCGTCGGGGGCGCCGGGGAAGGTGGTGGCGTCGGCGTCGTCGCAGTCTGTGCCGCCGTAGCTGGCCGAGTCGAAGCCGTCGGCGTCCATGTCGAAGTCGGAGTTGCCTGTGCAGTCGCTGTCCTCGCCGTCGTACCAGTAGTCGGTGACGCCGGGGTTGATGGTGCCGTCGTCGTCGTCGCAGTCGTCGCCGCTGTAGGCGTCGCTGTCGTGACCGTCGCTGTCGGCGTCGTAGTCCGAGGCGCCGTCGCAGTCCGAGTCGATCCCGTCGTACCAGATCTCCGCAGCGCCCGGGTTGATGGTGGCGTCGTCGTCGTCGCAGTCGGTCTCGGTGTCGTAGCCGTCGCCGTCCACGTCGTCGTCGCAGGCGTCGCCCAGGCCGTCGCCGTCCAGGTCATCCTGGTCGGGGTTGGACGCCAGCGGGCAGTTGTCGGCGCCGTCGAGCAGGCCGTCGTCGTCGCTGTCGTCGTCGTTGGGGTCGGTCTCGCCGGCGTCGAGGGCGCCATCGAGGTTGGCGTCCTCCTCGCCGTCGAGCAGGCCGTCGTCGTCGCTGTCGGCGTCGTCGGGGCTGGTCGTGGTGGTGGGGTCGAGGTCGTTGTAGGCGGCGATGGCCAGGCCCGTGGCGCCCAGCTCCACCGAGTCGTACAGCCCGTCGCCGTCGTCGTCGGCCTCGGCTTCGTTCAGGGGGTAGAACTCGACGGCGCCGGGGGCGATGAGGGTGGCGCTGCTGCCGACGGCCAGCAGCTGCACCGAGTCATCGGAGGCGTCGCTGAAGGCCAGATCGTCGGCCCCGGTGGCGTCAGTGATCCAGTGCATTCCCGCCAGCTGGGCGGCGACGGGCACGCTGATGCCCAGGGAGCCCGCCGTGCCGGGGGTGGAGACGTCGAAGGGGTCCGCCGCGGTGTGGCCCACGACCCACAGCTCCTGCGCGTCGGCGTCCAGGGCCAGGCCGGCGATGCCGGTGACGCCCACGGCCAGGGAGCTCGCGCCCGCCCAGGTGAAGGCGCCGAAGCCCTGGCCCGAGGCGTCGAAGTAGAGCACGTCGTTGGCGGGGGTGCCCTGGGCTGCGTACAGCGCGTCGGTGGCGGGATCACGAACCAGGTGGTTCAGGGCGGCGCCGGCCCAGATGTTGCCCTGTGGCGTGGCGTCCAGCACGGCTCCGTAGCTGGAGCCGTAGTCGATGGAGTAGGTCTGGATGGTAGAGCGGGGCCCCTGCTGTTCGACCGCGTATAGCAGGCGCCGGAAGGGATCGAGCTCGAGGGCGCCGCCCGCGCCGCTGGCGGTGATGTCCAGGGTGGGCAGGCGGCTCAAGTCCGTGGCGTCGAAGGCATAGATGGCGCTGCCGTCGACCTCCCGGGCGTACAGCACCCCGTTGATGGGGTCCAGGGCCAGGGCGCTGGTGACATTGCCCACGTCGGCGGTGTCGGCCTGGACCGAGGCGGCGCCGGGCGCGCTGAGGTCGAAGCCCGACAGGGCGTCCACTGCACCCGCACCCCCGGCATCCGAGGCCACGTAGAAGGTGGTGCCAGGGTCGACGGCCAGGGCCGGGAGGGCCAGCAGGAGGAGTGCGGTCATGGGTGCCTCCGGAAGGCTCCGATGGTAGCAGCCATCAGCCGCGCATTCCAGCGCCCTCTCTGCTTCCCCGTGTCCGCGGTATGATCTACCCTATGCTGATGCCCTCTCTCATCCTCGTCGGCGTGGCGTCGGCGCTCACCTGTGACGAGTATGCGCCCCTGGCGTTGCTGGGCGAAATGAAGGGCTCCTCGGTGAACGAGGCCTCGGGGCTGGCGCGCTCGCGCACCCGCCCTGGGATCTGGTTCACCCACAACGACGCAGGCGGCATCGCAGAGCTGTACGCCTTCGAGCTCGACGGGACCTTCGTCGAGGCCCACACCGTCGCGGGCGCCGAGTTCAGGGACTGGGAGGACCTCAGCGCCGGTCCCTGCCCAGACCGACCAGGCGACTGCCTGTACATCGGCGACATCGGCGACAACAGCCGCACCCGGGACAGCATCGCGGTCTACGTGGTCGAGGAGCCGGCCCCCGGGGCGCAGGCCGAGGTGATCGCCACCTTCCCGGCCTTCTACCCCGAGGGCGTGGCCATGGACTCCGAGGCGCTCTTCGTGCATCCGCGCACGGGGCGCATCTACCTGGCCACCAAGGACCACGACAGCGACACCAGCTTCATCTTCCGCTTCCACCACGAGCCCACCGAGGCGCCCCAGGAGCTGACCGAGGTCTACGCGTGGATGCCGGAGCCTCCGGACACCGCCGTCACTGGGGGTGCCTGGGACCCCGACGGCGATCGGCTGGTCATCCGCACCTACGCCTGGGCCTTCGTGTGGAGCACCGACCCCTGCGAGCCCGAGGCCCACTGGGGTCAGCCCGCCACGCCCCAGCTGGTGGGCGACTCCCGGGGTGAGTCCATCGCCTTCGACCTCGACGGTGGCATGGTGGCCGTCACCGAGGGTGGGGTGATGAGCATCGCGCAGCTGGCCTGCTTGGCTCCTGGGCCTGGCAGCGGCCCATGTGACACAGGCCAGGCCGACACCGACACCGACGCTGACGGCGACACGGACACCGACACGGATGCCGACGGTGACGCCGACAGCCGGCCCCCCGACTCCCCCCAGCCAGACAGCCCCGAGGACTCCGACACGGGCGCCGGCCAGCCGGAGGAGGGCTGCGGTGGCTGCGGCGGCTGCGGGCATGCTCCAGTGGGCGCGCTGATGGCCGGGTTGCTGGGGCTGGCCGCCCTCCGCCGTCGCCGGGCTTGAGGGGCCATGGCCGGCGTGGCTTCCCTGCTGCTTCTGCTGGTGGTGCGCAGCTTCGCCTCGAGCTGTGAGGGCTATGGGGCACCACAGGAGCAGGGATCTGTCGGGGGTTCGCCCATCACCGAGTCCTCGGGGCTCGCCTTCGCCCGCACGCGCCCTGGAGTGTGGTTCACCCACAACGACTCGGGAGGCCAGCCGGTGCTCTACGCCTTCGAGCTGGACGGCACCTACCTCGAAGAACACGCGGTGGTCGGGGCCGCGTTCGGGGACTGGGAGGCGATGTCCGCCGGTCCCTGTCCCGATGGCGATGGCGCCTGTCTGTACATCGGCGACGTGGGAGACAACCCTGGGGCGCGGCCCTATGTCAGCGTGTATGCGGTGCGCGAGCCCACCGCCGGGCGCCCGGTGGAGGTGTTGGCGGCCTGGCATGCCAGCTACCCCGACGGCGTCGCCCGGAACTCCGAGGCCCTGCTGGTCCACCCCCTCACGGGCCGCATCGACCTGATCACCAAGGAGGACGGCGAGAGCTGCGGTGTCTACCGTTTTCCCCGTGATCCCGCCGAGCAGATCGCGCAGCTTGCGCTGGTGGCCACCTTGTCCTTCGAGGGCGAGGGGGGCGCGCGCACCGTGACCGGCGCTGACTGGGACCCCGACGGAGATCGCGTGGTGGTGCGCACCTACAGCGGGGCGTGGGAGTGGAGCGCGGATCCCTGCCTGCCCGATGCCCACTGGGACGATCCTCCCCGCGGTCTGGCCCTGTCAGACGTCCAGGGTGAGGCCATCGCCTACAACGCCATCGGCGACATCGTGGTCAGCTCCGAGGGCGACCCCATGGTGCTGAAGCGCCTGGTGTGCGAGGCGGTGGGGGAGCCGGGAGGGCCCTGCGACACCGGCGTCGTGGACAGCGGCGATGATGGCGGTGGGGGTGACCTGCCGCCCGCCAGGGACCCGGGCTGCGGCTGCGGCGGGGGGGCGGCGCCCGGCTGGTTGGCCCTGCTCGGGCTGCCGGCGCTGGCCTCTAGAAACCGTAGGCGTCGTTGTCCGGATCGAAGTCGGCGTCGCCGAGCCCGGGGTTCACCACCACGTCGGTGAACACGTAGTCCTCGATCTGCCTCAGGACGCCGTCACTGAGCTCCCAGGCGGCGAAGCGCGTGAGCAGACCGTGGCGCCGGCTCATGCAGACCAGCACGCGATCGGCGTACTGGCTCGGGTCCTGGCCCACGGGCAGGTCCGCCCGGTAGCAGTGGGAGGGCTCGCCGCTCACCGTCACCGTGCCCAGGTCCTGGTAGCTGGCGTTCAGGGCGGGATCGGCGCTCAGGACATCGGCGCCCGCCAGGATGCTCTGGGACGTACGGAGCACCGAGGCCATCCACGCCGGCTGCCGGGAGCCGCGCATGGCCACGAAGCCGGTGGGATCGAGATCCACGGTGGGCACCAGGGCCCCCTCGCTGATCCGTAGGCGGCCTTGGTTCCAGCCGGGGCGGTACAGCAGCTCGCGCCCTTGGTAGGCTTCTCCGGTCCAGCGCATGTAGAGGTCGTCCGGGCGGCGGAGCTTGATGGCCATCACCTGGGCTGGGTAGGTCTGGCCGTCCTTCCATTCCTGGCGATGCAGCGTGTAGGTGGCGGTGCGCAGGGTCGCGGCCGCGCTGCGCATACGCTCGAGGCTGGCCTGGATGGCGGGGGGGGCGTCGGGATCGGGCTCGCCCGCCCTGGCACAGAGCAGGGCGGCGAGCAGGGGGGCCAGGAGCGCGAACCTCATGCTCGAAGGCTAACCTCCGGCGGCCGACGTGCTCCACCGGGGGGTGCTGTCCGCAGCGATCAGGAGCCGTGCGGCACCACCACCTTGCGCCACTTCCAGCGCACCTGATCGTAGTGGCCGCGGACGTCCATGGGCTCCGTCTCGGGTTGGACCTGTCCTGCGGCGTTTGTGGCCCTGGAGCTGAGCAGGTGAGCGCCCGGTGCGGGCGCCACCCAGCGCCACCGGAACTCGGTCCAGGCGTGCCGCGCCTGGGGTTCGCTCAGATCCTGGACCGTGTGAACGGTGGTGAGCTCCGCTTCGTGCCAGGTCTGGCCGCCATCGGTCGTGACCTCTACGCGCTGGATGGGCTGGCCTCCGCCCCATGCCCAGCCACTCAGCTCCCAGCCACCATCACTGGCGCTGGCGCTGCAGCGGGTGAGCACCGACTTGAGCGAGATCCACCGGGCCTGCTCCTTGACCCAGCGCCCATCCACCAGGCGCTTGTTGTTGTAGAGCACGTCGTTGTAGAAGCCTCGCCAGCGCTCCGTGAGCCCGTCGATGCGGACGATCCACTTGACGTAGGCCATGGCGTAGATGCCGGGAACCACCAGCCGCAGGGGATAGCCCCGGGCCCGGGTGAGGGGCTCGTCGCCGTGGCGCAGCGCCAGGATTGCGCCGCTGTCGATGATCTCCTGCCAGGAGAGGCCGTAGTGATACGCGCCCCGGGGGCCGATGCTGTCGGCGCCGTGGAAGACGAAGTGCGTGGCCTCGCCGGGGCCGCCGCAGGCCTCCACTACGCTCTGTACAGTCGGTCCCTGCCAGCATGCCTGGCCCATCAGGCCCGCGGAGCCCATCAGGTGGTTGCCGTTGCCCGCGCACTCGGCCACGCAGGCGGCGCGTTGCTGTGGAAGGGCCTCGAGCTCGGCGTACCCGAAGGCACGTGGCTGTGCGACGCCGCCGAGCTGGAGCTGCCAACCCTCGCTGGGGATCGCGGGGTGCACGTGCCGATCCCGTCGGAAGAATCCGTCTTGAGTGGTCAGCAGACCGCTCATCTGCTCCTGGGGGAGCTCCTCCATGCTAAGGAGGCGAAGCGCGAAGCGTGCGAGGGTGGGGCCCAGCCAGCGGTAGAGGCCCTCGAGGGGCTGCAGTTCCAGGTCTCGGTGCGTCATGGCGAGCCTAGAATATGTGCGCCGAGGAAACTATGCCATGTGTGGCCCGCCTGTTCCGTGACCCCCGGCAGAGTCACGCTGGCCGCGGTCACACGCTTTTCACATGGCGAGGATCAGCCTCTCATCGGCTCTCTCGGGTGGTCGTCGAAACCATGACCAGGACGGCTTGACTTCCCGGTGGCCTGCCATAGACTGCCCGCCATTTCCCCGGAAGGCGGGCCTGTCAGCCCGTCGGAACCCCGCTTCCCGCGTACCTTTCCCCAAGAATTCCATGGAGCGTACATCATGGCCAAGCGTCGCATGATCACGGTCGAGGGCAACGAAGCCGTTGCCTCCGTCGCCCACCGGACCAACGAGGTCATCGCCATCTACCCCATCACCCCCTCGTCCAGCATGGGCGAGTACGCCGATGCCTGGGCCGCCCAGGGTCGCGAGAACATCTGGGGCGTGGTCCCGGACGTGATGGAGATGCAGTCCGAAGCTGGCGCCGCCGGTGCCGTGCACGGCTCCCTGCAGGCCGGTGCGCTCACCACCACCTTCACAGCGTCTCAGGGCCTGCTCCTGATGATCCCCAACATGTACAAGATCGCTGGTGAGCTCACGGCCTACGCCATGCATGTGAGCGCGCGCACCATCGCCACCCACGCCCTGTCCATCTTCGGCGACCACAGCGACGTCATGGCCTGCCGCCAGGTCGGCTTCGCCATGTTGGCGTCGGGCAACGGCCAGGAAGCCCACGACCTCGCCCTGGTGGTCCAGGCCTCCACCCTCGAGACCCGCGTGCCCTTCCTGCACTTCTTCGACGGCTTCCGCACCTCGAACGAGGTCACCAAGGTCGAGGAGATGACCGACGACGACATCCGCGCCATCCTCGACGAAGACGCCATCGCCGCCCACCGCGCCCGGGCCCTCACCCCCGACCGTCCGCTGCTGCGCGGCACCGCTCAGAACCCGGACACCTTCTTCCAGCAGCGCGAGGCCTGCAACACCTTCTTCGACACCTGCCCCGACAAGGTGCAGGCCGTCATGGACCGCTTCGCCGCGCGCATGGGCCGTCAGTACAGGCTCTTCGACTACGTCGGCCACCCCCAGGCCGAGCGCGTCGTCATCCTCATGGGCTCCGGCGCCCCCACCGCCGACGACACCGCTCAGTACCTGGTCGGCAAGGGCGAGAAGGTCGGCGTGATCAAGGTCCGCCTGTACCGTCCGTTCTCCATCGAGCACTTCATCTCGGCCATCCCCGCCAGCGTCAAGGCCATCGCGGTCATGGATCGCACCAAGGAGAGCGGCGCCATCGGCGATCCCCTCTACCTCGACGTGGTCACCGCCCTGCGCGAGGCCCGCGTGGCTGGCAGCTTCACCGCCGACCCCATCATCGTGGGCGGCCGCTACGGCCTCTCCTCCAAGGAGTTCACGCCGGGCATGGTCAAGGGCATCTTCGACAACCTGGCGCTGCCCCAGCCCAAGAACCACTTCACCGTGGGCATCAACGACGACCTCACCCACACCTCCATCGACTACGATCCCGAGCTCGACATCGAGGGTGACGCCATGGTCCGCGCCGTGTTCTTCGGCCTGGGCGCCGACGGCACCGTGGGAGCCAACAAGAACTCCATCAAGATCATCGGCACCGAGACCCCCAACTACGCCCAGGGCTACTTCGTCTACGACTCCAAGAAGTCCGGCACCGGGACCACCTCCCACCTGCGCTTCGGTCCCAACGAGATCAAGAGCACCTACCTGGTCAAGAGCGCGGGCTTCGTGGCTTGCCACCAGTTCGAGTTCCTCTACAAGCTCGACATGCTCCACTACGCCAAGCCCGGCTCCGTGTTCCTGCTCAACTCGCCCTTTGGCGTGGAAGACACCTGGAACCACCTGCCTCGCGAGGTCCAGCAGGAGCTCATCGACAAGGGTCTGCGCTTCTACGTGATCGACGCCTACGCCGTGGCCAAAGAGACCGGCATGGGCACCCGCATCAACACCATCATGCAGACCTGCTTCTTCGCCATCTCCGGCGTGTTGCCGCGGGACGAGGCCATCGAGCAGATCAAGGGTGCCATCCGCAAGACCTACAGCAAGAAGGGCGAAGACATCGTCAAGCGCAACTTCTTCGCCGTGGACCAGACCCTGGCCCACCTGCACCAGGTAGTGGTGCCTGGCGAGGTCACCAGCACCTTCGAGCGTCCCCCGGTCATCTCCCCGGACGCTCCCGAGTTCGTGCGCAACGTCATCGGCACCATCATCGCCGGTCGTGGCGATGACCTGCCCGTCTCCGCGTTCTCCCCCGACGGCACCTGGCCCACAGCCACCACCCAGTGGGAGAAGCGCAACGTGGCCCAGGAGGTCCCCTGCTGGGATCCCGAGGTCTGCATCCAGTGCAACAAGTGCTCGCTGATCTGCCCCCACGCCGCCATCCGCCCCAAGGTCTACGACGCCGCGCTGCTCTCGGGCGCCCCCGAGACCTTCAAGAGCGCCGACGGCCGTGGCAAGGACTTCAAGGGCCAGAAGTTCACCCTGCAGGTGGCGGTCGAAGACTGCACCGGCTGCAAGCTGTGCGTGAACACCTGCCCCTCCAAGAACAAGGCCAACCCCAGCCAGAAGGCCATCAACATGGTCCCCCAGCTCGCCATCCGCGAGCAAGAGCGCGCCAACTACACCTTCTTCCTGGATATCCCCGACCTCGACCGCAAGAGCTTCGAGAAGCACAACGTCAAGAGCTCCCAGCTGCTGCGGCCGCTGTTCGAGTACTCCGGCGCCTGCGCGGGCTGCGGTGAGACCGCCTATGTCAAGCTGGTCTCCCAGCTGTTCGGCGACCGCCTGCTCATCGGCAACGCCACCGGCTGCTCCAGCATCTACGGCGGCAACCTGCCCACCACCCCCTACTGCACCGACGACAACGGGCGCGGGCCGGCTTGGTCCAACTCCTTGTTCGAGGACAACGCCGAGTTCACCTTCGGCATGCGCCTGGCGGTGGACAGCAACACCCGCGTGGCCGCGAACCTGGTCAAGCGCCTGGCCGGTCGCCTCGGCGACGGCCTGGTGGAAGGGCTCCTGGCAGGCAAGGACGACGGCAGCGAGGCTGGGCTCGAGTCCCAGCGTGCCCTCATCGCCAAGGTGCGCGGCGCCCTCGAGGGTGCCCAGGATGTCGATGCCAAGCGGCTGCTCGACGTGGTCGACTACCTGTCGCCCAAGTCCGTGTGGGCCTTCGGCGGCGACGGCTGGGCCTACGACATCGGCTACGGCGGCCTGGACCATGTGGTGGCCAACAACCGCAACATCAACATCCTGTGCATGAACACCGAGGTGTACTCGAACACCGGCGGCCAGGCCTCCAAGGCTACCCCCATCGGCGCCTCCGCCAAGTTCGCGGCCGCCGGCAAGGACATCGCCAAGAAGGACCTCGGCATGATGGCCATGAACTACGGCTCCTGCTACGTCGCGGCCATCGCGATTGGCGCCAAGGATTCCCAGGCGGTCAGGGCCTTCGTCGAGGCCGACTCCTTCCCCGGCCCCTCCCTCATCATCGCCTACAGCCACTGCATCGCCCACGGCTTCGACCTGTCCCTGGGGCACGAGCAGCAGAAGCTGGCCGTCGAGTCCGGCCTGTGGCCGCTGTACCGCTTCGATCCGCGCCTTGTCGCCGAGGGCAAGCCCGCCCTGCAGATCGACTCCACCCTCGAGCCCAAGGCCGACATCATGGACTTCATGATGGGTGAGGCCCGGTTCCGCATGGTGCAGAAGATGGACCCGACTCGCTTCGAGGGCCTGGTGAACTTCGCCCGCGAGGGCGTGCGCGACAAGATGGCTCTGTACAAGCACATGAGCGAGCTGGTGCTGCCCCGCTAGTCTCTGGCTCGTCGCCGTCCCTCTGGGGCCGCCAAGCCTGATCTCGAGCCCGCTGTGACCGCAAGGTCCAGCGGGCTTCGTGCGTTCAGGTCATGCTTGGTGATGAGGAGTGAGGAGCGTGAACACCCCCGCCTACGAAGCCCTGGCCTGGACCTACGACACGGTGGGCACCCTGGGCCTGCCCCTGGCCGTGCTCGTGTGGCTGACGGTGGTGCTGGCATCGGTCGGCCTCCACCTGCTGCTCCGTCGCTGTGAGCTGCTGCCCAGCGAGCGCCGTTGGGCGGTCGGGGTGGGGCTGCTGGCCTTGGTCTGCCACCTGCAGGACATCGGGCTCACCCTCTGGACCACCCCCGACCTGGCTCAGGAGATCAACCCCATCTGGCTGGCCGTGGTGCAGGCCTGGGGCGTTCCCGCGGCCATCGCCTACGGGTCTTCGGGCAAGCTGCTGCTGGCGCTGCTGTCCTACCAGCTCTTCGCTCTGTACCTGGTGCAGCGCCGCGGCATGTACCCAGCCGCCGAGACCTCGGCGGGATTCAGGGTCTTCTGGGCGGCCTTTGGGGCCTCACCTGGGCTGGGCCCCCAGCGCTTCTTGTCCTGGGTCAACCTCTTCGCCTTCGTCTTTCCCCTGGTGGCTCCGCTGATGCTCTACGCGTCGCTGCTGAACTCCACCGACAGCCCCGCCCTGCTGCGGGTCCTCCCACCGTGGCCCCTGGTCTGCGTGGTGTGGGTCGGTGCGGTGGCTGTGGCGTGGGCCGTGCTCACCTGGAGGGCCTGGCTGCGCTGGCGCGGCCGCGTCCTCGGCTGACCCGCGGAGGTGCCTCTCGGCTGCGTAGTCCCTCTCACGCTCCGGGCCATCCACGCTGCCCCCATCGACGCGTGGTCGCATGTTGGACGAGACCCCGGCCCCTGCTGGATGCGCGGGGCTGCATCACCCGTCCTCAAACCTGCGGAGCACACCATGGACCTCACCACCACCTACCTGGGGCACACCCTCGCCAACCCGTTCATGCCCGGATCGTCGCCCCTCGCGGACGAACTGGACGTCGTCAAGCGCCTCGAGGACGCGGGGGCTTCGGCCATCGTGCTGCGCTCCCTGTTCGAGGAGCAGGTCCTCGCGGAGGAGATGGCCACCCACGAGGCCGTCTCTGCCTCCATGTACACCTCGGCCGAGGCCGCCTCCTACTTCCCCGATGTGGAGGACTTCCGGTTCGGGCCCGACGCCTACCTCGAGCACCTGCGTCGCGTGAAGGCCGCGGTGCAGGTGCCGGTCTTCGCCTCCCTCAACGGCGTGCACCCCGAGGGCTTCCTGCGCTACGGTCGGCTGATCGAGGAGGCCGGCGCGGACGGCCTCGAGCTCAACGTCTATGCTCCCATCATCAGCCCCGAGCGCACCGGACAGGCCGTGGAGGAGGAGGTCGTCCAGCTGGTTCGGCTGGTCAAGCAGGGCGTGAACATCCCTGTGGCGGTCAAGCTGTCGCCCTTCTACTCCTCGCCCGCCAACCTCTCTCGTCGTCTCGAAGACGCGGGCGCCGACGCGCTGGTCATCTTCAACCGCTTCTACCAGCCCGACATCGACATCGAGGGGCTCGAGGTCTCCCGCACCCTGGCCTTGTCCACCTCCTCCGAGCTGCTGCTGCGGCTGCGCTGGCTGGCCATCCTCCGCGGCCGCGTGGGGATCCAGCTCGCGGTCACTGGAGGGGTGCACAACGTGGAAGACGCCATCAAGGCCATCATGGCGGGCGCCGACGTGGTGCAGGTGGTCTCCGCGCTGCTGCAGCGGGGCCCGGAGTACATCGGTCAGCTGCGCCGGGGCGTGGAGCTGTGGCTCGAGGACCACGAGTACGAGAGCTTGAGCCAGGCCCGCGGCTCCATGAGTCTGGACCGGGTGGCGGAGCCCGAGGCCTACGAGCGCGCCAATTATCTGAAAATTCTCCAGGGATATCGGACCTCGCTGGCTGGATAGTCGACGTGAGCGGCGCGCTCCCCGTCGGCGTGGCCGGCTGGGTCAGGCGTGTAAAAGCGCCTTGGAAAGGCGGGTAATCCAGACATTGGCTATCGCATTCCATCGGCACGGCGCCAGCCTGTGGAAAACCGGCGCGACTTCCCTTGTTTGTCGAAAGTGGAGGAACAAGGGAGGGTTGTGGTCGCACGATCACACCGCCGTGGGCACTCGAGCGCCACTTCTTCCACAAGTTGTTCACCCATGGTAGTTGACGCGTCAATAGATCGTGTGCGTGGCGAGCATATGGCATATACACAGCATGTAGACAGCCCTGCTGCGTCTTGTACCGGCGGGGTACCTGCGGAAGGAGACAGCCTCATGTTGCGCCAAGGGGAGCGGATCGGCGACTGGATCGTGGAAGCCCGCCTCGGCGAAGGAGAGCACGGAGCCATCTTCCTTGCTCGGCACGGGCTGAACCTCAACCTGCGCGGCGCCCTCAAGGTGGCCCGCCCGCCCGACTACGCCAAGGCCCGTAGCAACTTCATCGCCGAGATCGAGCCGCTGCTGATGCTTCGGCACGAGGCGCTGATCCACGTGCTCGGCTGGGGCGAGGACCACGAGCGCAACCTGCTCTGGATGACCACCGAGCTGGTGCGCGGCCAGTCCCTCGAGGAGCGCCTGGACCAAGGCCCCTTCCAGCTCGAAGAGCTGGGCTTCGTGTTCGGCCGTCTGGCGGGCGCGCTGGCCCTGATCCACTCCCACGGCGCCCACCACGGCGATCTTCGTCCCTCCGATGTGCTCCTGGCCGAAGGCCGCCACATCCGCATCACCGGCTTCGGCACGGTGTTCCGCGAGGGCACTCAGGGGCAGCTGGACGCGGAGTCCCTGGCCTATGTCGGCCCCGAGTACTTCGATGATCCCGAGGGCTGCAGCCCTGTGGCGGCCGATGTGTACGCCCTGGGGCTGATCCTGCACGAGGCCATCACCGGCGTGCGCGTGTTCCCCATCGACCCCGCCCTCAAGCCCGCGCCCCAGATGGCGCGCATCATGGGCATGAAGATGCGCATGGGCCCGCTGGATCCCGGCGAGGATGTGCCGCTGCCCCTGCGGCGCATCGTGCTGCAGACCACCGACCCGGATCCTCTGGCGCGGCCGCCCGATCTGTCGGGCTTCCTCACCGCCCTGAGCATGGCCACCCGCGATCGCGACGAGCAGGACATCCCCCGGATCGTCTCCGCGCCCAGCGCTCCGTCGCCCAGCGCTCCGGCCCCCAGCGCTCCGGCCCCCAGCGAGGATGGGCCGGCGTCCGTGCGCCTCGAGATCTCGGTCCTGCATCAGCAGCAGCGTCCCACACCTTTCCCCTTCGCTCCTCCGGGCTGGGGGCCGCGGGCCCATCGGGTTCCTTCGCCCATGGCTGGCTTGGTGCGTCCCGCTCCTCAGATCGACGTACCGGAGCCCGGGGTCGTGCGCGAGGTCCAGGTGCACACCCGCGAGATCGCCTCGCCGGCACCGCCTGTGTCCGACGGGCCGCTCTATGACGAGCCTGGGCTTCCCGACCTGCCTGACGACACCTGGGACGAGCCGGCGTCGGTCCCGCCGCCCGAGGCGGCCATCACAGCAGCGGAGCTGCCCGAACCTACGCACCACGATGACGAGCCCGAAGAAGCCCACCTGGTCGAAGAGGGTGAGGGCGATGCTGTGCTGGTGGATCAGGGCTCGGCGTGGCCCGCAGAGCCTGCGGACGACCAGGCCGCACAGCCGGCAGCGCCGGCGTCGGCCGCGGTCGAGTCCAGCTCTCTGCGGGCCGATCGCGAGCGGCAGCGGCGCGCCTTTGTGCCGCCTCCTCCCGTGCCCGACCCCACGCTTGTCGCTCCCACGGCGGTCCAGGCCCCCCAGGTCCCCGAGGCCCCCTCCATAGTGCCGGTGGATCTGCCGTCGGCTCCAGAGCCCGTCGAGCCAGCGGTGGTCCCCCCTGCCCCCGTGTTCATGGACGGCTTGCCCTCCCCGGTGGCACCCTCCGAGCTCCCCGTGGTGCCGCCCAGCCCCACGCTGCTCCCCCTCGAGGAAGAGCCCGCCCCGCCGCCTGTTGAGCCCGAGCCCGACCTCGTTGATCCGGTGGGGGCCCTCGAAGACTCGCTCGACGCTGCCCCGGTGGCGGCCCCCGAGGGCGCGTTCGATGCGCCCGAACCGGCGCTTGCGCCCGTCCTGGGCCACGATCCACATCTCACCCACGTCCCGGTGGAGGCGCCCGACCCCATGGTCGAGGCTCCGGCCGAAGAGCTCCCCGCCGAGCTCGACGACGACGAGGACTGGTCTTGGCACGACGAGGGCGCTGACGTGGGCGCCGTCGCTGCTCCCATGGCCGAGGCGGCCCACGATCCCTACACCCGCCCCATCGACCAGCTCTATGCCGACGACTTGGACCCCTCGGCCTCGGACATCGCGGCCGATGTGTTCGGCGATCACGGTGGGGGCGCGCGGTGGATGAAGTGGGCGGTGCCCGTTGTGGTCATCATCCTCATCGGGATCTTCTTCATGATGTTCCTCAACCGGGACCAGCCCTCCGCTGGAGATCCGGTCCCCACGGGCGACCGCACGCCTGCCGCCGCCAGCCCAGCGTCCGCGTCTACGCCGCCGCCGCCTGTCGAGCCCGAGCCCGCCATGGTCGAGCCCGATCCCGAGCCGCTCCTGGACCTCGAGGCGGTGGTGGCTGGCGAGCCGCCCGCAGCGGCTCCCGTTGAGGCCGAGACCGTGTCCGCGCCGCCGCCCAGCGCACGCAGCACGGGCCGCAGCAGCACGGGTGGAAGAACCCCGGCTGTCAGCTCGGCGCCTGCTCCTGTGGCCCAGCCCGAGCCCGCCGTGGTCGAGCCCGCGGTGGCCATGGTCGAGCCCGCCCCCGCCCCCGCCGCTAGCGCCAAGAGCGTGATGGACTACCTGCGCGATGGGTGGTCTTCCCTGGACACCGGCAACCTGGTGGGCGCCCAGGGCGCCTTCATGGCGGCCCTGTCCATGGAGTCCGGCAACGGCATGGCCCACTACGGGCTCGGCCAGGTCGCGGAGCGAGCGCGCGACTACAACAGCGCCAGCTACCACTACGGCCGCGCCTTGGGGTCGCTCGGAGCCAACCCCACCATGAAGGGTGAGCTCGAGGGCGCCCTGCAGCGGGTCGGTGCCAAGGCGGGCGCAGCGGCGGCCCCAGCGGCCGCGGCTCAGTCTGTCGGCGCCGCACAGCCGCCGGCGGAAGATGACGCCATCGACGTCACCCGCAAGAAGCGTGACGAGCTGGGGGAGTCCTTCCGCCAGGAACTCTGGGACGAAGACCCGACCGAGTAGCCGCTACAGGCTGGGGAACAACCAGACGCGGCCCTGCCCATCGTGGGCCGGGGCGGCGACCACGGGGTCGATGACGCCGTCCCCGTCGAGGTCGGGGATGACGATGGCGGCACCCAGCAGGCTGGCCTGGCCCGGCAGCAGGGTGGCGCTGGCCTGGCTGACATCGGCGCTGGAGCCGGCGCTGACGATCAGGCCGTCCAGCAGGTAGAGGGCGCCGTCCCAGGTGGTGGACGGCGAGGCGGGGTCGTCGCTGCCCGGGGCGCCCACCAACAGGTCGTCCACGCCATCACCGGTGACGTCGCCGGCTTGGATCGCGGCTCCGAAGAGGCTGCCGGCCTGGCCGCTGATCACCACATCGGCCTGATCGACGCCGTACACACCGCCGAGCAGGCCCGAGGCGGCCAGGAAGACGTAGACCTGATCGTTGCTGGGATCCGCGATCACCAGATCCGTGGCGGAGTCGGCGTCGAGGTCGCAGAGCTGGGGGGCGCCGCTGGCGCCGAGGCCGCTTCCGGAGCTGCCCTCGATGGCGAGGTCGGCGTAGTCCGTGTAGCTGTTCCAGGACCACGCGGGCAGGGGGCTGGAGCCCAGGTACAGCGCCACGACGCCGTCACCGCCACCATAGCCAGGGGCGCCGAGGACGAGATCGTCGTAGCCGTCACCGTCGAGGTCGCCACCGCCCATGACGCGACCGGGCTGGTGGTCCTCGTCCCAGGAGAACAGGTAGCTGATGTCGTCGCTGCCGAGGTCGATGGAGCCGGACAGGCCGGCTGCCTGGATCAAGTAGACCGGGCTGCCCACGAAGCCCCAGGAACCCTGACCGGACCAGTCTGCGTAGAGCAGCTCGGCCACGCCGTCGGCGTCCATGTCGAGGTGGCTCAGGAGCACGGGCGGCTCGGCGCCATTGGCGCCGGTGAGCTCCAGCACGGCGCTGGAAGCGGTCAGCTCGCCGGTGAGGCCGAGGCCCCCTTGGTACAGGGCCAGGGCGCTGTTGCTGCTGTCGGTGGCGTCGGTCCCGCCGATGACCAGGTCGTCGATGCCGTCGCCGGTGACGTCGGCTTGCCGCGGGCCCATCGAAGCCATGGCGCCGCCGGGGTCCACCCCGAAGAGCGTGAGAGAGGCGTAGTTGGCTGCGGGAGCCCCCAGCGCTGTGGGGTGGCTGGCATCGACGGCCCAGACGGTCCCGGTGGAGCTGTCGGCGGTGGTGCTGCCCACCAGGAGATCGAGCTGGCCATCGTCGTCGATGTCGCCGAAGGAGAGCGCCCCTGTGAAGCCAAGCTGCTGCCCCGCGGCGCTGGCGTCGAGCCAGCCCTGGGCCACGTCGGCCGCCAGCATGTCGTCCAGCAGGCCGTTGCAGTCGTTGTCCACGCCGTCCCAGGCCTCGGTGGCCCCCGGGAAGACGTCCAGCCGCCCGTCGTCGCAGTCCAGGCCGCTGTATTCGCTGCTGTCGTAGCCGTCGTAGTCGGCGTCGTAGTCGCTGAGGCCGTCGCAGTCCTGATCGGCACCGTCGTACCAGATCTCGCTGGCGCTCGGGCTGATGCCGGGGTCTGCGTCGTCGCAGTCGTCGCCGCCGTGGTCGCTGGAGTCGTGGGAGTCGCGGTCGGCGTCGTAGTCGCTGAGGCCGTCGCAGTCCTGATCGGCGCCGTCGTACCAGATCTCGCTGGCGTCGGGGCTGACGGTGGGGTCGCCATCGTCGCAGTCGCCCCCACCCGATGCGGTGGTGTCGTGACCGTCGCGGTCGGCGTCGTAGTCGCTGCGGCCGTCGCAGTCCTGGTCGGTGCCGTCGTAGTAGATCTCGAAGGCCTCGGGGTTGACCGCCGCGTCGCCGTCGTCGCAGTCCAGGCCAGCGTGTTCGCTGCTGTCGTAGCCGTCGTAGTCGGCGTCGTAGTCGCTCGAGCCGTCGCAGTCCTGGTCGGTGCCGTCGTACCAGATCTCGCTGGCCCCTGGGTTGGTGGAGTCCACCAGATCGTCGCAGTCTCCCTCGAAGCCGGAGGGGACCTCGAGGGGATCGCCTCCCACCGCGGTGACCAGGGCTTCGTAGTCGTCGGCCCAGTAGCCGTCGCCGTCCTGGTCGCCGTCGTTGAGGTCGCAGTTCTCGTCGATGCCGTTGTACCAGAGCTCCACCACCGATGGGTCGGGGTAGATGGCGGGGTCGTTGTCGGCACAGTCCTCGCCGCCGTGGTCGCTGCTGTCGAAGCCGTCGCGGTCGGCGTCGTAGTCGCTGAGGCCGTCGCAGTCCTGATCGACGCCGTCGTACCAGGTCTCGGAGGCGTCGGGGTTGATGGCGGCGTCGTCGTCGTCGCAGTCGTCTCCGCCGTGCTCGGCGTGGTCGTGGCCGTCGTAGTCGGCGTCGTAGTCGCTCGAGCCGTCGCAGTCCTGGTCCAGGCCGTCGTACCAGGTCTCGGAGGCGTCGGGGTGGATGTCGGCGCCGCCCAGGTCGCTGCCTTCGGGGCTGGCGATCTCGTCCCAGCAGTCGCCCGTGGGAAGCCGCCCGCTGTCGGGGACACCCGCGGTGGCGATGCCCGCCATGCCCTCGGGCACCCAGCCATCCCCGTCCTGGTCGTAGTCGTCCCGGCCGTCGCAGTCCTGGTCGACGCCGTCGTACCAGGTCTCGGAGGCGTCGGGGTGGATGTCGGCGCCGGAGAGGCCGGCGGGGCCCTCGACGGCATCCCAGCAGTCGCCATCTTGGCGGGTGAAGCCGTCGCCATCGGCGTCGATGGCTTCCCAGCTGGTGCCGCAGCCAGCGGCCAGCAAGAGCAGGAACACTGCGGGTCGGCGGATCATGGAGAACCCTCCCAAGCCAGCACCAGGCCACCGGCCGTGGTGGCGCGCTCGCCGTCGTGGAGCACGGTGAGGTCGAGCCAGGTCATCACGGGGGCGCCGCCAGGCCGGAAGCCCAGCAGGATCGAGCCGCCGCCGGCCATCACGCTGCCCTTCATGGGCGCGACGCAGGAGCTGTCCTCGCCGCAGCTGGTCAGGGCGGTGACACGGGCCGAGCCCATGCCCCAGGCGGGGCCGGCGCCCACGGCCAGCGGGCCGAGTCGGAGCAGCAGAGGGAGCCTGGCCTGGCCCAGCCGCAGCCGGTTGCGCAGGGGCTCCACGGGGACCTCACCGTCGTAGCCTTCGTCTGTGAAGAGCGAGGGGTCGAGCTCGGGGGTGTTGCCAGCGCTGCGGAAGCCGATCTCGGGGCGCAGCGCGATGGCGTCGCCGATCCGGAGCGTGAGCCCCAGCTCGCCCAGCAGCCCGAGCCCGCCGAAGTCTGCGTCGCCGACCGGGGAGCCGGAGGCCGCGGTGCCCGCGACGGTGAAGGCGGCACCGATCCCCGCGTGGGGTCGGACGCTCAGCCTGGCGCCCTGTTGGCGTGGGGGATCGTCCGGACCCGGGGGAGGCGGGGGAGGGCTGTCGTCGGTGTCGAGATCTGCGAGCTCGTCGAAGAAAGACAGCGCGTCGACCGCGGGGTCGGCTGGTGGCTGGTCTTCGGGCGGCGGCTCGGGCGGCCGCTCCTTCTCCTTGACCTTCTCCACCTCGCGCTCGGCGCGTCGCTCCGCCCGCCGGTCGTAGAGGATGGTGGCGTTGTAGTCGGGCTCGGCGAGGTCGGACTCGGTGACGCCGTCGACCAGTGACTCGAACTCGTCGAAGGTCTTGGGGACCACCAGGGTGAGCTCATGGTCGTTGACGTTGATGGGCACGGAGCGGTCGTTCCACTCGAAGGTGAAGGTGCCGATGGGCATGAGCCACGGGGGGGGGCCCAGGGAGCCCACGAGGTGGAACCGGCCCTCGAGGAGCAGCTCAGGGCCATAGACCACGCCCAGGGGGCGGTCGGCGGCCAGGGCGTTGAAGAAGCGGGTGTGGAGATCGGGGCCCAGGGACTCGATCCATGCGCTCTCGCCCCCCAGCAGGGCTGCGGAACCCAGGAAGGGATCGGCCCGGAAGGCGTCGCCCTGGTCCAGGTAGTAGGCACCCAGCAGCAGGAAGCTGCGCCCCACCACGGAGGGGGGCGGCTCCTCGACGCAGCCCAGCAGGGTCTGGACCTGCACGAAGGCGCTGTCGAGAGAGCCGGCATCGGTCGGCGTGGCCGACAGTGCCTGCTCGAGGGCCGTGTTCTGCCGCTTGAGCGAGCGGACCGAGGCGTCGGGAGGACAGCTGGGGTCCGGTGCGGCGTGGGGCGCGGCGAGCAGTCCCAGGAGGAGGAGCAGCGTCATTCGGATCCCGTCGGGCGGTGGTCCATGAGGGGCGCGGAGTGGGGAGCGGAGATCTCCCTCGGGCCGCGGTGGACGGCGTCTTCAGCTTGTACGCCGGAACGCTGGCCATGACAAGCCAGGGTGGCCAGAGCCGTGCTTCGAGGAGGCGAACATCGGAGGACTCCACACCAGTGAACACCCGCGCTGAGGACGCTCGTCCCCTGTCCTGCTAAGCTCCCTTCGAAGGCGATTGTCCACGCAAGTCACCCGAGAGGTCTCCCCATGAAGCGCGCCCCCGTCCTGCTGATCCTCAGCGCGTTCGCTGCGGCCTGCGAGAAGCCCGAGCCCATCGACACATCGCCTCCCGAAGACACCGCCCCCGAGGGGCCGGTCTACCCCACTGGCGATCGCATCATGTTGTACACCGGCAACGGGGGGCTCGAGGGCGCAGCGTCCAGCGGCTTCGGCCAGTACGACGACATCGACGCCCACTGGAAGGAGAAGTTCGGCTGGAACACCGACGTCCGCAGCAGCCTGGGCGACGATCTCAGCGACTACCGCATGGTCGGGCTGATGGCTCCGGGCATCTACTCGGGCAGCAACTTCGACGTCGAGCAGATCGAGCTGCTCGAGGGGGCGCGTCGCCACGGCACCCGGATCGTGATCTTCAACGAGGTCACCAACTGCGACACCAACATCATCGAGAACCTGCTCGAGAACTGGGGCATCCGGCCGCGCTTCAACGGCGAAGGCGCCGACGAGTTCCAGATGCTGGACACCGACTTCCTGGCCAACGACCAGATGACCGATGGCGTCTCCGAGCTGCGCTTCTCCGACCCCTGCTTCATCGACACCAACGGCGCACCCTACATCGTGCACAACCAGGGCGACCACATCGTCGTCAAGGACCAGCCCCTGGGCTGGGGCGGCGAGGTGGTGCTCATCGGCGACCTGGAGTTCCTGGACGACACCGCCAACTACGATCTGGGCGACAACCTGCTCTTCGCCGACCGCCTGGTAGAGGTCGAGCCCGGCTACACCGCCCGCTAGTCGCCCTATTCCAGCGCCTCGTCCAGCCCCTCGTAGCGGGTGGCGCCGCGGCGGCCCCGCATCAGGTTGAGCAGTGCCTTGGCCCGGGCGTAGAGCAGGAAGAAGGCCGCCAGGGCCCGTCGCTGGGCGGGGGTCAGGGGTGCCTCCGAGAGCACCAGCTTGTGGTCGCCGCGGCCCGCGTCCACGAAGCGCACGCGCGCGACCACCGGCAGCTCCACGTGGCTCCCGAGCGGGAGGCGGGGGCCCAGGATCACGGCGTCCAAGGGGTCTCCGTCGTCTCCGGGGATGCCGGGCAGGTAGCCGTAGTTGAAGGGGGACGGCAGGGGTGAGATGAAGTCGATCCGCCGCCCCTGGTGGAGCTCGCGCTTGATGAACGAGCCCCGGGGCACCTCGATGCAGGCGCGGACCCGCCGCATCACTCGATGTACCCGAGCGTGCGCAGCTGCTCGAGCATCCCCTTGGAGGGCTGGCCCTCGACGGGGCCGCCCTGTCGCTGCAGCGAGCGCGCGACCCGCTGCTCCCACTGGTCGAGCTCCTCGGCCAGCAGGCCCTGCACGGTGGGGTGGTTGCCGCTGACGTCGTCGGTCTGCAGAGCTTCGTCCAGGTCGTACATGGCCTGCTCACCACCGGCCGCCCGGTCTCGGATGAGGTGGTAGCCCTGGCCCAGCACCGCGGTCTTGTCGGAGCGGCGGAAGTAGGTCTGGGTGAAGGCCAGATCGTGGCTGCTACGTTCGCTCTCGCCCAGCAGGGCCTTCGCCTGGCTGCTGCCGTCGACGGGCACGGGGAAGGTGCCGCCCAGCAGCTCCAGGATGGTGGGCGCCAGGTCGATGCCCATGGAGAGCCCCTCGATGCGACGGCCTGGCTCGGGCAGCGCGGGGTGGAACCACAGGAAGGGGACATCCACGCTGCTGGTGTACAGGTAGTTCCCGTGGCCTTTGCCGTGGTGGGCTGGCCAGGTCAGCCCCTCGCCGTGATCGCCCACCACGATGAAGAGCAGGTTGGGTCGCCGCCTCTTGACCTCCAGGTAGAGCTCGGCCAGGTGGGCGTCCAGGGTGAGCAGCGCAGCGTCGTAGGCCAGCACGCGCCTGGGGGTGGAGTCCCCTTCGACCTGGACCTTGCGCAGGGCCTTGGTGGCCGGCCGCCGGGGTGCGTGGGTGTCGACGTAGAAGCCCTGCAGGTAGACGCGCTGATCGCTGGGGGTGGCGTCCAGCTCGGCCAGCAGCTGCGCGTTGAGCTCCGCGCCCGTGGGGGCGGGCCCCGAGGAATCCCGCCACAGGGACTCGGGCTCATGGTAGGCGTCGAAGCCCTGATCGAAGCCGAAGGTGCTGCTGATGTTGGGGTTGCCCGAGGCGCCGATGGTGCGGTAGCCCTGGGCGCTCATGGCCTCGGCGATGGTGACGAAGTCCGGCGCCAGGGCGCGGTTGTGGAAGGCCTCATCGCCAGGGTCGTCCAGCTGCAGCACCTGGGCCCAGCGCCCCGTGACCAGGCTTCCCGTGCTCGGACGGGTCCAGGAGCTCTGGACGATGGCGTGCTCGAAGAGCACACCGTGGCGCGCCAGCAGGTTCAGGAAGGGGGAGGTGGGTCGGGTCTGACCGTAGGGCTCGAGCTGGTCGCGGCGGAAGGTGCAGACCATGGCCACGAGCACATCGGTCTCGGCGAGGTCCAGGGGAAGCTCGGGATCGGGGGCCAAGGCGGCCCGCACACGCCGGGTGGACACCTCTCTCGGGGCGGCCGTGCGCTCTGCGTGGACCCCTGAACGTCGGTGGGGAACCAGGCGCGGGATGGCCGCGGCGACGAAGGCCAGGCCGGCGAGCCCGGCGAGGATCAGGGCCAGGCGCAGCCTGGGGCGGACTCGTGGCATGGGGAACCAGCGGGTGGTGGTGGGGGAGGGCTCGAGGCCGCATGATAACCCTGAGCAGCAGGCGCGGTTGGGTTCGTGTCCCTGCAACGGGGCCCGGTTAGGGGCAGGTGGACCCTCCGTGGAGTCTCCATGGCCCAGCTCGGCAACTGGTTCTCCCGTGTCTTCTCCAATGATGGAACACGCGGGCTCAGCGGCGACGCCTCGTTCATCGCCGGCGAGCAAGGGAGGGGTGGGTTCTTCGCCTCTCGGCTTCGGCTGCACACCACCGCCGAGGATCTGGTGGAGCGGTCCGCGCTGCTCTGGGAACTCAGCAGCCGGGGTAGGCGCCGCGGTGGACTGCTTCACCACCTCACCAGCGAGCTGGGCGACGGCATCGCGGGGTTCACCGATCTCGTGGTGGTGATCAACCAGGCCGACTGGCGGCGCGCCGAGCTCGACACGGGCGACTTCTGGCGGCAGGAGACCACAGAGTTTCTGCTGGGAAACCTGCGTGAGTGGTGCCGGCAGGCGCAGTTCAACCAGGTCTTCCCCGACCGCGGCTTCCAGGTCACCCTGGTGGCCGACGGCAGCGATCTGCTGCGGGGCCACAGCATCGGCCTCGAGCCCGGTCAGTTCGTCACGGCCCTTCTGCCCAACGCCTACGCCGGTCCTCTGGGCACCTCCTCCCCGGTGTTGGCCGTTCACCTGAACATCCCTGGCGCCTGGGAGGGCTACCGCAAGGTGGGGATGCTCTACTCGGACCAGCTCTGCTACACGCTGGGCAGCCACTGGCTCGACAACTTCTCCCACGAGGCGCTCGAGGCGCCGGCGCTCTACCAGCTCCAGCAGTACCCGGACGGCTCGCTGGTTCACGTCATCAACCCGGACTACCAGCAGCGCTTCGAGGTGGGCAGTGTCCAGTCCGCCGAGGGCCCCTCGGTGCTGGCCGTCACCGAGCGAGGCGGCACCGCGGTGGCGTTCCTGGTGCTGGGTGTGGTCGACACCTTCCTGCGGGATCAGCCCAGCGACGCGGACTCGGCCGCCTCGGCGTCGGACAAGCCCGCAGGCCGTCGCTCCGACATCACGCGCATCGAGGCCCCCGGACAGCCCGAAGCTCCCGCCCAGCCCGCTCCTGCCGCCTCCAAGCCCGCGGCTGTGCAGCTGGCGGGTCGCAGCGCCGACGACTTCCAGGCCGGGCCCAAGCCCGCCAGCAAGGTCCGCGCAAAGCTCCAGCCTCGTCCGGTGGCCAAGCCCGGGATCTCCGCCAGTATGCGCAGCGCGAGCGACCGCTGGCACCACACCATCGTTCCCGATGCCGTCGAGGAACGGATCTTCACCCTCAAGGAACGCGGCGCGCTGCTGCAGCGGGTGCACTTCTCGGTGTTCATGGAGGGCTACGACGTCTTCGTCAGCCGCAGCGGCCAGCTCGGCACCTCGCTGCCCGACCCCGAGGCCCTCTTCCAGGTTCGCGAGGACAAGGTCTACTTCGTGGCGCGCACCGACCGTGTCCTGCTCGCGGGGCGGCCTGCCCCGGTGGACAAGCCGGTGCGGCTGCGTGGCGAGCTCGAGATTCGAGTGGCCAACCAGCTGCTCGAGTACCGGGACCTGAGCTCGGTGGCCGCCGACGGGTGGCCCTACCTCGGCGAGATCCGGCGCACCGCGGGCAGCACCTATCTGGTCTTTGGCTCGGTCTTCCGCATCGGCCGAGACCGGCGCTGCAAGGTCCGCCTGCCCGACGAGCCCCACAACGACAACCTCTGCTGGCGCATGGACCTGGGCGAAGGCGACTTCATCCGCTCCCGCACCGGCGACATCCCCAAGAGCCGTTTCTACAACGACTCCATCATGGTGGCCTCGCTCCACGCCGAGATGGATCTCGAGGGCGAGCCCATGCTGCGCAACCTGGCGCGGCATTGCTTCAGCTATGTGCGCCGTGATCACGACGTCTTCGCCCTGCACCCCACGCGGGACGAGAAGGGCCTGCACCACCTGGATCTGCTCCCGGGCGACGAGGTGTTGGTCGGCAACAACCTCTTCGAGGTGTCGTATCCGCCCCCCCGCACGCCCGAGCTCGAGAAGCTCACGGCCGACGCCCTGGCCAGGGCGGCCATGAGCCTACCGGACGACAGCTTCGTGGACGAGCCCCTCGAGGATCTCGGGCCGGCCCTCGGCCCGCGTCCGGCTGCTCCTGCGCGTCCGGCGTCCTCGCCGCCCACTCAGCGCGGCACCGAGCCCGAGGTCACCACGCCGCCCCCCGCGGCCGTGCCCGAGCCGGATCCGGCACCGCCGGTCAGCCCGGAGGCCGAAGCCCGGCCCGCTCCACCTCCCTCCCCCACAGCCCCCCCCGCCTTGCTGCCGCCCCCGGAGCCCCAGCCAGCGGTCCCTGTGGTCGTCCAGGTCTCGAGCCCCATCCCCTCCAAGGCCAAGCCCAAGCTGGCGGCGGACGAAGATGCCCCCGTGGCCGCCGGTCTGGGTGAGCTCGGTCCCGCGCCCGGTGGGATCGCATTCACGGATCCCGGCTTCGACTCCATCCTGGGCATCGAGCCCCCCATGCCCCGGCACCTCCGCGACAGCCCCCAGCGGGTGGCGCCGCGCATCAGGCCCACCAGTCTTCCGGTGGCCTCGTCGGCGACCGGGGTCGAGCCCGAGGTGCCGCCTGCGCCTGTGCGCCAGGCGGTGGATCCCGCGGTGCCAGCGCCGCCCTCTCGCCCTAGTGTGCGGCGCCCCGCCACCGACGAGGTGGTCGCGGTCGACGAGGCGGGCTGGCAGGTAGCGCTGTCCCGCCCCGGGCGCCTTCAGCAGCTGGGGTGGATGGTCTCTGGGCGCGTGGTGGTCGGCAATCACCGGGCGGCCCATGCGGTGATCCCCGAGAACCGCACCTACGCCAAGCAGCTCTTCGAGGCCCGGGACTACTTCCACCTGTCGGTCCGTGGCCGCCGCGGTATGGTCGAGCGGGTGGACGGCGCTGATGCCCGCGCCTTCCGCAAGGGGCAGCCGGTTCAGCAGGTCGACGATCTCGACGGCCTGGTGCTCGAGATCGCACGGCGCGACGACCAGGGCGAGGAGGACTTCGCGGTCAGCGCCAGCTTGCGGCGCGAGCCCTGGCTGCCGGATCCCCGCGCCCAGCTGCTGGCCCTGGATCTGGAGGACCGCCTGGTGGCCGCCCTGTTCACCCGCGGCTTCCCTCTGCGCGCGGCCTCACCGGTGCGCCTTGGTCCCATCGACTGCATCGCCACCTACGCCGAGGGGCGCCTGGTGATCTCCGACTACCTCGACGCCTACGCCTACCCCGACGGGTCCTTCCAGCCCTTCTTCCATCGCAGCGGCGACGGGCGCTTCCGCACCGCCCCCGAGGACGGGTCCGGCTTCGAGCTGCGCCACGGCGACATGCTCATCGCGGGGATCTGCGTGTACCGCTTCGAGGACGCTTGACGGGCCACGGTGACCTCCCCGTGGGGGTCTGTTACGTTTTCCCCACCCCTGACACCCGGAGATAGCGGGCACCGTGTCCTACGGCATCACCATCGGCCTCGTGTGCTCCACAGGGATCGAGAGCGACCGCGGCGGTCGCGCGGCCAACGAGGACAACTATCTGGTCTGCCGCAACGGTCAGATCCGCTTCCGCGACGGGGACAAAGAGGTGGTGCGCGCCGAGCAGGGCGCGGGGGTGCTGCTGGCGGTAGCCGACGGCATGGGAGGCCACGAGGACGGCGCGCTGGCTTCGGCGGCAGCGGTCCAGGCCTTCTCCATGCTGTACGCCAAGGGCCAGCGCCAAGCCCCGGAGCTCTCGCTGCTGCGCTTCGTGCTCAAGGCCCACAAGCGCCTGCATGCCACGGTCGCTCTGCGCGGCAGCGTGCGGCTGGGCACCACCCTCACGGGGGCATGGGTGCTCGACGGCCGTGTGTTCTGGGTCCACGTAGGCGACAGCCGGCTCTACTTCTTCCGTGACGGTGCCCTGGTCCGGCTCACCGCCGACCACACCCACCGCGAGTTCGCCAAGCGAGATCAGCGCAGCCCGCCCCCCGAGCCCGATCGCCTCGCGCAGAGCTTCGTCTATGGATCTCGGGGTCTCGGCGACGACGCCGCTGTCCGCATCGACCCGGGCCGCGACACCGGCTCGCGCCACCTGCGCCCGGGCGACATCCTGCTGCTGTGTACCGATGGGCTCACCGGCTTCGTCGATGATCGGCGCATCGCCGACGCCCTGCGCGAAGTGCCCCTGCCCGCCGCCTGCGCCGAAGTGCTGGTCGAGCGCGCCATCGCGCACGGCTCCACCGACAACATCACGGTGATGGTGGCGCGGGTCGACGATCTGCCCCAGCCTCGCGAGGGCGCCGGCGTGGTCGAGGACGCCACGCTGATCCCCGAGGACTGAGCGCGGCGCTACTGCGGTACCGTCACGGTGAGCGTGACTGCGGCGCTGGGCGCGGGCTGGATGGAGAAGCCGGCCAGGTAGGCCTCGAGGCAGCGAGCCTTTTTCTGCACGGGGATTCCCACCACGCTACCGGGCTGGACCAGGCCAGCTGAGGTGATGGTGACCGGGACGCTGACCTTGGCGTGGATGCCGCAGTGTACGACGCCTTGGGAGGCCAGGGTGTTCAGGCGCGTCTGGATGGCCTGCTCGAGCTGGGGGCCGGGGCTGTCGTCAGGGATGAGCCCTTCGAGGCCCGGGACGCCCGTGAGCAGGTCGGGCCGCAGCAGCAGCAGGCCACCGATCCCGCCACCACCACAGATCACCGCGAGCAGCAGCCCTGCCACCAGCATCATGGGCAGGCGGCTGCGGGACCTGGGGGGGGCTGGCGCCGGAGGCCTGGGATCCGCCGCTGGCGCTGTGGCCTGGGCGGGGGTGGGCGCCGCGTCGCGCTTGGTGGCGAGGGGCTGATCCACGGTCGGGGCGTCGGTGCCGAAGGCGGGGCCGTCTTGGGGCGGCGGCGGCGGAGCTTCGTCTCGAGGAGGCGGGGGAGGGGGGGCATCTGGAGGAGGAAGGGGCGGGCCCTGGTCGGTGGGGGCCTCCTGGCCGTCATCATCCAGCCCGTCCTGAGAGAACAGGAAGATGTTGGTGTCGCTGGTGCGCGCTCGCTCCGGCACCGCCGTGCGGGTGGGCCTGAGCATGAAGGAGCCGTGCTCGATGGCCTCGAGCATGCCGTGCATCTCGCGCACGGTGATGCGCTCACCGGCCTCGGGGGCCATGCAGGCCTCGAGCACCTGCTCGAAGGTCTTGACCTGCTCGGGCTTCTCGTCGGGGAGCACGAGCTTGGGGGGCAGCTTGCGGATCAGCAGCTCACGGGCGTCCTCGGCGGGCAGCCGGTTGGCCAGCGGCAGCATGGGCTGGCCCTGAAGACAGAAGTACAGCATGGCCCCGGTGGCGAAGACGTCGGTGGCCGGCGAGGGTTGCAGGCCGTCGAACTGCTCGGGGGCGGCGTACTGGGGGGTGCCAACGAAGGCGCCCACGCGGGTGAGGCCGTCGGAGAACAGGCCCTGGACCTTGGCGATCCCGAAGTCGGCCACCAACACTTGGGGGTTTTCGCCGGGGTCGGGGATGGCCTGGAGCAGCACGTTCTCGGGCTTGAGGTCCCGGTGGATGACCCCCGCCTGGTGTGCGCGCCCCAGGGCCTCGAGCACCTGGCGGCCGATGGAGGCGGTCTCGCGCAGGCTAAGGCGCTTGCGGCGTCGCACGTGGTCGTACAGGCTGCCGCCCTGCTCGAAGCGCGTGACCAGGTAGGGCGCGTGGCCGGTGCGATGTACGAAGCCGCGGTACTCGACGATGTTGGGATGGTCGAGCTCCTG
>CALDOK010000445.1 GCA_937912125.1 uncultured Pseudomonadota bacterium | reverse complement strand
CTGGCTCGACCCAGCCACCAACGTCTGGCAGGGCGAAGCGCGGGTGGTGGAGTTCTCCGAACACACCGAGCTCTCCGCCGAGATCGTGGATGTCTGCGTCATCGACTGTGAGGGCGAGGCCGTGGTCACGGCCTACGTGTCCAACCACGGCGTCAAGGACATCGAGCAGGAGGTCACGGTGGAGCTGCTCGGCGCCACGAGCGCGACCCTGCTCGCCACCGAGCGGCTCCCAGGCCTCAGCAGCCAACAGGCTCGGGTGGTGCAGTTCCAGGTCCAGAGTGCTGGCCTCGACGGCGGACTGCTCCTGACCGCCGGCATGGCCGACCTCGGTGACGAGTGCGGCGTCCGGGCCAACCAGGACACCTGGGAAGAGGTTCCCTGCCCCTGAGGCGCTGGTGGGAATAGCCTCACCTCCAACGCGTACGACAGGCCCTCCGACACCCACCACAGTGGATGGGCTGCTGCCAAGGACCTCGGGCTCCGTTAAGGATTTCCCGCTTCTTCCATCAGTACGGCGGGTTGTGAACCATGCTCCTCGGCATCTACCTCGGCTCTCTCGCCATGGGCGGCATCCTCATCGGGGCCAGCCTGCTGATGGGGGGCGGCGACCACGACGCTGACGCTGACGCGGATGCCGATCTCGACGCGGACGCCGACCTGGATGTCGACGCCGATCTCGACGTGGATGTCGATGCGGATCTCGACGTGGACGTCGATGCCGATATGGACCTCGACGCCGACATGGACACCGACATCGACGCGGACATGGACGCCGACGCCGACGCCGACGCCGACGCCGATGTGGACCACGCCTTGGTGGTGGCGGCCCAGACCGAGCTGGCCGAGGCCGCCGACAGCCCCATGTTCGGTGGCTGGCTGCCGTTTTTGTCCCTGCGCTTCTGGACCTTCGGGCTGGCCAGCTTCGGCGCCACCGGCGCCATGCTGTACTTCTTCCTGCCCGCGATGGTCACCCTGGCGGTGGCCGCCCCCACGGGCCTGATCATCGGCACCTCGGTGGCCGCGCTGTTCCGCTACCTCAAGAAGTCGGCCACGGGCCTGGTCTCCAGCAGCAAGGCCCTGCAGGGCCGCGAGGCCCGGGTCCTGCTCACCATCCGCCCCGGCGGCGTGGGCAAGATCCGCATCCCGGTGGACGGCCCCGACGTCGACCTGCTCGCTCGCACCAAAGAGCAGCAGGAGATCCCCATCGGCACCAAGGTCCTCGTGATCACCGTCGAGAACGACGTGGCCGAGGTCATCCCCATGCCCACACTCCCCGAAGTCTAGTTCTCGAAATCTTCCTCACCCCCTGGAGGGTCCATGTTCGAAGGCATCTCCATCTTTCTCTGCCTGGGAACAGGAGGCGGCATCACACTGCTGCTCGGCCTGCTCGTCGCCAAGCAGTTCCTCTACGTGGCCCGTCCCAACGAGGTGCTCGTGGTGGCCGGCCGCCAGGGCGTCAAGCAGATCACCGACGAGAAGCGCGGCTCCTACCAGGCCGTGTTCCACGGCCGCATCTGGCGCAAGCCCTTCATCGAGCAGGTCGACCGCATGGACCTGAGCAACATCCCCATCGAGGTCCAGGTGGTCAACGCCTACTCTAAGGGCGGCATCCCCCTCAAGGTCCACGCGGTGGCCAACGTCAAGGTCACCAACAACCCCCGGCAGATCATGAACGCCATCGAGCGCTTCCTGGGCCGCGACCCCGGCGAGATCCGCCGGGTCGGCAAGGAGACCCTCGAGGGCCACCTCCGCGGCGTGCTCGCCCGGCTCACCCCCGAAGAGGTCAACGAGGACCGCCTCAAGTTCGCCGATGAGCTCATGCACGAGGCCAACGAGGACTTCCAGAAGCTGGGGCTCCACCTGGACACGCTCAAGGTCCAGAACGTCGCCGACGACATCCAGTACCTGGACAGCATCGGCCGCAAGCAGATCGCCGCCGTGGTCCGCGACGCCGAGATCGCCGAGTCCAACGCCAGGGCCGAGGCCGAGCGGGTCGAGGCCAACTCGAACCAGCAGGGCCAGGTGGCCAAGCAGAACGCCGAGACCGCCATCGTCCGCAAGGCCAACGCACTGCGCCAGTACAAGGGCGAGATGGAGGCCAAGGCCAAGTCCGAAGAAGAGCGCATGACCCAGATGGTGCTGCAGGCCCGGGCCGAGGCCGAGGTCGAGCTGCAGGACATCCGCCAGAAGCTCGAGAAGACCCGCCTGATCGCCAATCAGGTGCTCCCGGCCCAGGCCGAGCGCCAGGCCGCCGGCCTGCGCGCCCGGGGCCAGGCCGCCGCCATCGAGGAGAACGGCCGCGCCCTGGCCGAGGTCCTCGAGATGATGACCAAGGCCTGGCTCGAGGCTGGCGACGACGCCAAGGACATCTTCCTGCTGCAGCAGCTCGAGACCGTGCTGTCCTCGGTGGTCGAGCGCATCAACAACGTCCAGGTGGGCGAGGTGGTGCTGCTGGACAACGGCGACGGCAAGGCCCTGCCCGCCTACGTCGCGTCCTACCCGGCCATGGTCAAGCAGGTGCTGGCCGAGCTCCGGGAATCCACGGGGGTCGATGTCACCGGCATCCTCTCCGGTCTCAACGCCAACAAGGTGGAGGTGCTCTGATGGAAGGCGTCATCGCTCTGATCGGTGTCCTCACCGTCGTCGGTTTCTTCTCGGCCATCGCCGCCGTGCTCATCGCCAAGAACCTCCTCTACGTCTGCCCCCCCAACAAGGTCCTCGTGTTCTCCGGCGGGCTGCATCGCCTCGGCGACAGGACCGTGGGCTACCGCACCATCCGCGGCGGCCGCGCCCTGCGCATCCCCATGCTCGAGACGGTCGACGAGATCGACCTGACCAACATGATCATCGAGGTGGCGGTGGTCAACGCCTACTCCAAGGGTGGCATCCCCTTGGCCGTCCAGGGCGTGGCGAACGTCAAGGTCGCCAGCCACGAGCCTCTGCTCTCCAACGCCCTCGAGCGCTTCTTGCAGTCCGACCGCCAGCAGATCATGCGGGTGGCCAAGGACACCCTCGAGGGCAACCTGCGCGGCGTGCTGTCCCAGCTCACCCCCGAGCAGGTCAACGAGGACAAGATCGCCTTCGCCGAGAAGCTGCTCGAAGAAGCCGAGCAGGATCTGGGCCGCCTGGGCCTGGTGCTGGACACCCTCAAGATCCAGAACGTCTACGACGACGTGAAGTACCTGGACAGCATCGGACGCAGGCAGAGCGCCGAGGTCATCAAGATCGCCAAGATCGCCGAGGCCCAGGCCCACGCCACCTCCACCATCCAGGACGCCTCGAACCGCCAGGGCGCCCGCATCGCCGAGATCGAGGCGGAGCTGCAGATCGTCGGGGCCCAGACCGAGCGCCGCGTGGCCGACGCCCTGACCCGCCGCGAGGCGATGATCGCCGAAGAGGTGGGTAAGGTCAAAGCCGCCATCGCCAAGGCCGAGTCCGAGCTCAACGCCCAGACCGCCTTGGTCCAACAGGTCGAGCGTCAGCTCCAGGCCGACGTGGTGGCCCCGGCCCAGGCCCAGATGGAGGCCGACATGGCCGAGGCCAAGGGCAACGCGCGCAAGATCATCGAAGACGGCAAGGCCACAGTCACCGTGCTCGAGGTGATGATCGCCACCTGGAAGTCCGGCGGCCCCAACGCCCGCGATATCTTCCTGATGCAGAAGCTCGACCACGTGCTCAAGGACCTGATGGGCAC
Organism: uncultured Pseudomonadota bacterium; assembly: GCA_937912125.1. Lineage (GTDB taxonomy): Bacteria > Myxococcota_A > UBA796 > UBA796 > JAFGLY01 > CALDOK01. The sequence goes on along the minus strand of CALDOK010000445.1, from coordinate 31,232 downwards.
CGTGCAGTCCATCAAGGTGGACCGCCTCACCATGCTGCCCACAGGCGGCGAGTCCCGTGCAGCCAAGGCTGTCACCCTGGTCGAGGAGCTCAAGGCCGCGGTGGGTGTGGACATCCCCAAGGCCATCCAGCAGCTCACCACGCGGGCGCCGAACAAGTAGCTTGCGCCAGGAATCCGAATAGGTGGGGGCTCCGCCAAGGAGCCCCCACTTGCCTTCAGTCCACGGCAACACTTCCGGCATCAAAGCCAGCCAGACCCGCGCCCTCGAGAAGCTCTACAACCGCCGCGTGGTGCCCGAGAGCTTCATGGGGCCTGAGCTGGCGCGTCGCGTCGCCGAGCTGTCCCGAGAGATCGGGCGCCAGGTCGGCCTGCTCATCGATCGCAGCGGCAACGTGGTCAGCGTCATCCTGGGCGACGCCCACAAGCTCTTCATCCCCGAGCTCGGCCGCAGCCGCGCTGGCTCCAGCCGCTTCCGTGGCCTGCGCCTGGTACACACCCACCTGCGCGGCGAGCCCCTGGCTCAAGACGACCTGACCGACCTGGCCCTGCTCAAGCTCGACGTCGTGATCGTCATCCAGGCCGGCCTGAATGGCCTACCCGGCGCGGTCGAGTACGCCCACCTGATGCCCCCCGACGGCTCCTCCGAGATGTGGCGCATCGAGCAGCGCCCCTCGGTCCACGGCTGGGACGAAGACTTCGTGGCCTTCATCGCTGACCTCGAGGCCCAGTTCCGCAAGGGCGACCACCTGCGCCGTGTCGAGGACGGTCTGGGCGCGGTGCTGGTCTCGGTCACCACGGGCGACGCAGCGTCGGCCCACCTGTCCCTCGAAGAGCTCGAGCGCCTGGCCGACGCCGCCGGCCTCGAGGTGGTGGACTCAGTGCTCCAGGTCCGCCGCAAGCTGGACGGCAAGACCTTGGTGGGCCAAGGCAAGCTCAACGATCTGCTGCTCCGGGCCATGCACCTGGGTGCCGAGACGCTGGTCTTCGACCAGGACCTCTCCCCCTCTCAGCTGCGCAACGTGGCCACCATCACCGAGCTCAAGGTGCTCGACCGCACTCAGCTCATCCTGGACATCTTCGCCCAGCGGGCCACCACCCGCGAAGGCAAGCTCCAGGTGGAGATCGCCCAGCTGCGCTACCGCAAGCCCCGCCTGGCGATCATGCCCACCGCCATGTCCCGCCTCACCGGCGGCATCGGCGGCACGGGCCCCGGCGAGAGCAAGCTCGAGATCAACCGCCGCCGGGCCGACGAACGCCTCAAGCGCCTCGAGAAAGAGCTGTCCCGCCTGGCCAAGGGCCGCGATCAGCGCCGGGCCCGGCGCAAGCGCATGGGGCTGCCCCTGGCCAGCATCGTCGGCTACACCAACGCCGGCAAGTCCACCCTGCTCAACAAGGTCACCCACAGCGACGTGAAGGCCGAGGACGCGCTGTTCGCCACCCTGGATCCCACCAGCCGCCGCTTCCGCTTCCCCGCCGAGCGGGAGATCATCCTCACCGACACCGTCGGCTTCATCCGCCGCTTGCCCAAGGATCTGGTGCAGGCCTTCCGCGCGACCCTCGAGGAAGTCATCCAGGCGGATCTGCTGCTGCACGTGGTGGACGCCGCCGATCCCGGGCTCGAGCTGCACATCGCCGCGGTCGAGGAGATCCTCGAGACCCTGGGGGCTGGGCAGACCCCCACGGTGCTGGTGCTGAACAAGATCGACCTGGTGGAGCCCGCGGAGTGGCGCTCCTTGGCGGACCGCACCGGCGGCATCCCGGTCAGCTCCAAGGACGACTGGGGCCTGGACCGCCTGCTGGTCACCATGGAGGACGTGCTCTTCCACCAGACCGAACGCGCCCCCATCGCTCCGGATATGCAGGAAGAATGAGCCCTCGCCTCCCCCGCCGCCGCCTGCTCCCTCTGGCCGCCCTGGCTGCAAGCTGTGTCGGCTGCGTAGGCCACGAGCGCTTCGCGGGCGCCGAAGGCGAGCCGCTGCACAGCGACCCGCCCAGCATCAGCGACATCCGCTGGGACTGCGACAGCATCGACGCGATCTGGAGCTTCGAGGTCGACACGCTCGCGTGGACGGCCAACGCAGAGCTCTGGATGGGCCAAGACACCGACTACGTCGAGCGACACGCCGTGCGCTCCACCTCGGCCGCCCACGACGGCACCTGGGACCAGCTGGCCCTCGAGCTCGACGTGGTCGCGGACTGGCGCGAGGCGTCTTCGGGCTCGTCTACGGCCTTCTTCTGCAATCCTACGACCCTCGAGGCCATCAGCTTCCGCTTGGCGGTCTACACTCCCGGCACCGAAGAACAAGCCGACTGTCGTTCCTGGGGAGCACAGCCCTCCCTGTTCGACGGGGTAGATGGAGCCGCCGCCTGCGAGCTGTTGTGGGAGGAACCCGACACCGCCGCCGAGGGCTGATCCCGGGGGGGGGTGACCCGCCCAAAGCATGGCCCCCACAGTCGCTTTGCATTCCGGAGCAGGCTGCTTTAAGGGTGCTGCGCTCAGCGTGCGAATGCGCTGGCATGTTTCAACGCCCGTCGCGTTCCGCCTGGACACGCCCGGCATCAGAAGCCCTCAAGGAGACGCCATGAACAAGCTTTCCCTCCTCGCCCTCCTCGGCCTGGCCCTCACCGCCTGCTTCGACAAGGACGACACCGCCGACGACTCCGGCGACCCCGGCGCCACCGGTGACTCCTGGACCTACTACCCCACCGAGATCGACGTGGTCACCTACGGCTACGACACCGGCGAGTGGTTCTACTCCGTGGACATCATCGGCTGGGCCGAGAACGTCACGATGTACATCACCCAGGACACCTCCTCCCCCTGGGAAGAGGACCACGATCTGGTCAACATCGAGTACGCCCTCGACGGTGCCTGGGACCTCTGGGAGCTCACCCTGCCCATCACCAGCGACTGGCAGGCCCAGGAGTCCGGTGTGAACACGCTCTTCTCCGGCGACACCGCCATGGAGTCCACCATGGCTTGGCGCATCGAAGCCTACGAAGACGGCGCCGTGGCCGACTGCGTGGTGTGGGCCGGCTCCAGCTCCACCGTCAGCCTGGTCGACAACGGCGGCTGCCGCGAGATCACCTTCTGATTTCGCCTCTCCGTCCAACAGAACAGCCCCGTCCGGCCTCGCCGGGCGGGGTTGTTTCGTCGGGAACCACCCGATGACGACCGGCCTGCCGACTTGACCGCCAGGCCACATTCCTCCGGAAATCCCGTTGCAGGTTCGCGGCCGCGAGAGTAGCCTGTCCCGGTCCAACAGGACACCTCAGCCCACCGCCGTTCCAGGCGGGCGCAACTCAAGAGATGGAGACACATCATGACCAAGTACCTTCTGCCCCTGGCTGCTTTCGCGCTCATCGGCTGCTTCGGCGACGACAAGGACTGCGAAGACACTGATGGTGTCTGCGAGACCGGCATGACCGACGACACCGACTCTGGCGACCCCATGGTCTACGACCTCGAGATCGACGTCGTCTCCTACGGCTACGACGCCACCGAGTGGATGTACGAAGTCGAGCTGATCGGCTGGGCCGAGAACGTCTCGATGTACATCACCCAGGACACCTCCTCTCCCTGGGAAGAGGACCACGACCTCGTCCAGGGCGACTTCGACCCCCACGGTGCCTGGGACCAGTGGGCCATCACCCTGCCCATCACCGCCGTGTGGTCCGACCAGGAGTCCGGCGTGAACACGCTGTTCTCCGGCGACGCCGCGATGGAGAGCACCATGGCTTGGCGCATCGACGCCTACGAGGCCGGTGCCGTGGTCGACTGTGTGGTCTGGGGCTCCGACATCTCCCTGGTCGACACCGGTGACTGCCGCGAGATCACCTTCTAGTACGACTTAGAGCTTTCTCGAGCCCCGCCCGGCCTCGCCGCGGCGGGGTTCGTTGCGTCTGGGATCAGGCTGGGCGCCCCGAGCTCACGCGGTCCGCGAGCAGGATGGCAGCCAACATGCTGCCGGCATCGGCGATGCCACGACCTGCGATGTCGTCCGCCGTGCCATGGTCCACGCTGGTTCTGACCATGGGCAAGCCGAGGGTCCAGTTCACGGCATGGCCGAAGTCCAGCACCTTGAGCGGGACCAAGCCTTGGTCGTGGTACATGGCCACCAGCATGTCCGCCCGGCCCTCGGCGGCATCCCTGGCCGCAGCCTCGGCGGAGATAGGTCCACAGACCATCAATCCCTCGGCCCGCAGCTCGTCGCAGACCGGCCCGATCAGGTCGAGCTCTTCGCAGCCCAGCACGCCCTGATCGCCGGCATGGGGGTTGAGCCCGGCCACCACCAGCAGGGGCTCGGGGATGCCAAGCTGATCCCGCAGCGCCCTGTGCGCGGTGCGCACCACATGGAGCAGACCCTGGCGGCTGAGCGCAGCGGGGACCTGGGCGATGGGCAGGTGGATGGTGGCCAACACCACCCGCAGGCGACGCCCGACAAAGGCCATCACCGGACGCTCCACACCGCAAAGATCACCCAGAAAGTCCGTGTGGCCAGGAAAGCCGAAGCCCTGCGCGGCCAGCCGCGCCTTGTGGATGGGCCCCGTGACCAAGGCCCGGGCCTGCCCGCTCAGGCAAGCCTGCGCCCCGAAGCGGATGGCGCGCACCTCGACGGGCTCGTCCCCTGGCGGGGGCACCAGCAGCGACATCCCCTGCCCTGCTTGGTCGAGGCGCTCGACGCGCGCCAAGCTCACACCCTGCCTCTCGGCCTCGGCCAACACCCATCCATCGTCTCCCACCAACACCAGGCGGCCCTGAGCCTGACGGCCGGCCTTCAGCGCAACCTCGGCCCCCACTCCGAGGGGATCACCGGGCGTGACGACGATGGGAAGCTCGGAACGCATGGGCACCCCTGAGAACGTTGGGGCGGGGTTTATCCCCGCCCGTGTCCACGTGATGCTGCGCTTCCTCAGCGGGAGCACATGAAGTACCCGATACCGCCTACATGCTCTCGAGCAACACCTTGACGGCCGCGCGCCTGCGAGCCTGGACTTCCCACTGCTCCCGCGCTTCTTCGTACTTCAGCTCCATGAGCTGCTGCTGCAGGCGGCCCTTGACCGCCTCGAACTCGGGGGCGGGAGGCTGGTCGCGTGTGACGACATACAGCAGGAACACGCCCTGCGGGGTGACGATGGGAGCGGCCACCGACCCCACGGGGGTGGCGAAGGCCGGCTCATCCAGGGTCCCGACCAGCTCGCCCTGACGGAAGGTGCCCATCTCGCCCCGCCGGGACGCATAGGGCTCGGCGGAGTGCTCGGCTGCGATATCGGAGAACTCGGCGCCATCGAGTGCCTGCTGGCGTAGCTCGAGGGCCTGGGTGAGCACCGCAGCCATCTGCTCGTCGCTGGCTTCTTCGGGGTAGGCCAGCAACAGGGTCTGCAAGTGAGCCTGCTCTGGGCCAGACAGGGCCGCGGAGCCGCGACGATAGGCGTCGAGGAGCTCGTCGTCGCGGATGGTGATGCGCGGGGCCAGCACCTGCTGGTTGAACATCATCTCACGCAGGTTCTGGGAGAGCTCGTCCAGGTACGCGTCCCAGACGATGCCGCTGCCCTCGACCTCGACACGCAGCTGCTCGCGGTCGAGCCCATTCTGGCGTGCGATGTCGGCCAGGGCACGCTCGATGTCCTGATCGCCCACGTCCATGTCTAGCCGGCGCATCTCCTGCTCGACCAGCCGGCGCCCGATGAGCACGTCGAGCACCTCGAGCTCGAGGGCGCGCCGACGCGAGGGGTCGGCCGTGGCGCCCCGCTCGATGTGGTCGGCGCCGATCTCGTAGACCTCGGTCCAGGTGATGACGTCATCGTTGACCACGGCGGCGATGCGGTCGACGACCTCAGCGCGCGACGGCGCGGCCGCCAGGGACAAGCCCAGGACAGCCGCGAAGAGAAGTGCGGGGGTGCGAAGGTTCATGATGGTGCTGACGACACTACTCGCCGCCCACATCTTCCTCTTCATCCAAGCCCAGATCTTCGTCGTCTTCGGCGCCGGGGAGCGTGGCATCGCGCCCAGCCAGCATGGGGTTGAGCTCCATGCCCGGAGGAGCGGCCTTGACGGCGGCCTTGATGTCGATGGCGGCGAGCTTGTCTTCGTTGATCTCGATCTTGGAGCCTTCCTTGAGGCCATCGACGTAGCCCTGGTAGAGGTCCTTGAGCTTCTCGTTCTTGACCTTGCGGAGCACGGAGCCCTTCATCTGCTGGAAGGTGCGCTCGACGCGCTCGCGCTTGTTGGCCACGTAGATGACGTTGTAGCCATCGTCGGTCTTGAAGGGCTCGCTGACCTCGCCCACGCCCATGGCGAAGGCCTTGGTCACGATGACCTCGTCGAGGCCGGGCTTGCCTTCGGAGGACACGAAGCCCACGTCACCACCACGGCGGCGGTAGGGGTCTTCGCTGTGCTTGGAGGCGACCTCCTTGAAGTCGTCCTTGGGGTTGCCGGCCACCAGGCCGCGCAGGCGCTGGGCCTCGGCCATCGCGTCGGCGTCGGAGCGCTCGTCGTTGACCCGCACCAGGATGCGCTTGATCTGGACCTTCTCGGGAACGACGAACTCCTCGGGGTGGTCGTCGTAGTAGGCCTGGAGCATCTCTTCGCCGAAGTCCGAGTTGCGGACCTGGGCGTAGACTTCTTGACGCAGCAGGGTGTTGACCATGACCTTCTGGACCTTGGGGTCCTGGTCGAGGCCGAGCCGCAGGGCCTCCTTGTAGAGCACCTTGTCGGCGATCAAACGATCGAGGACTTCGTGGCGCTCGGCGTCGCTGAGGGACTCGCCGTCGGCGGGGGCGGTGCGCGCAGCGGCCTTCTCGAAGTCACGAGAGCCGATGGACAGGCCATCGACCGTGGCGATGACTTCGCCGATGTCTTCGGCGGGGGGGCCGCCGGCCATGCCGCCAGAAGGATTGGTAGACGGGTTGGACTCACAGCCGACGATGAACAGGCCGAGCATGAGCGAAATGGGAATCCAGGACCGCATGGTTCCTCCGGGGGACGATGTCCGAATAGCCGCGAGCATGGGATTCTTCCCTGCTGGGGCGGGTCGGGCTCCTATCACAGCCCCATGGGCGGAGCAAGGCTCGCAAAGCCGCCTCTGCGGCCCATCCAGGGGCTCCGCGAGCCGACCGACTGGCGGCCCGTTAGCAGCGAAGAATGGGCCTCTCCTTGCGCAACCGGATCCTGCTGGCCTTCCTGATGAGCTTCGCGCTCTTCCTGGGCGCGATGGGGTACGGGACCTACCAACTCCAGGCCCTGGGCGACGGCCTGAGGGTGCTCAACGAGGGCTACCTGCCCCTGGCCCGCAGGGGCGGTGAGCTGGACAGCACTCAGGAGCGGCTGGACCTGGACGGCGCCAAGCGGGACAGCCGCCCACTGGCCGCGTTCCGAGCCAGCGCGGGCTTCCACGCCAACGGGATCAGGGCCGCCGCCGGGCATGCCTTCCTCACCGCCGGGCACGGGTCGGAGCTGGCTCAGAACCCCGACGAGAAGCGGGCCTTCCTGGCCATCCAGGATCAGCTCCGACGCCTCACGGACCTGGCCGACCACTACGAGGCCGCGGCACAGACCTGGCTGGAGCACGCCGAGGGCGAGGACGCGGCGAGCCTCCAGGCCGCGCAGGCAGAGCTTGTCCAGCGTAGCCAGGAGCTCGAGACCGCGGTCAAGACGCTGAACGCTACGGTGGATGCCGGGATCCGGCGCGTCAACGTCCAGGTGGCGCGCACCCAGGCCCAGGCCACCATGGTGGGCGCGATCCTGGCGGGCCTGGCGGTGCTCTCCGGCGCGGTCATGATGGTCTGGATTCTGCTCACTCTGCGCCCCATCACCCGGCTCACCACCGAGGTGCAGCGCGTCGCCGCGGGTGACTACTCGGGCCGGGTGGACGTCCAGGGCGGCCACGAGATCGGGCTGCTGGCCGCCGAGTTCAACGCCATGGCGCGGGCCCTGGCAGAGCGCGATCGACGCCTGGTGGAGCGCGCCCAGGAGCTCGAGCGGGTCTCGGGCTACCTGCGCTCGGTGCTGGACACCATCCGCATCGGCCTGGTGGTGGTCGAGGACGGGCAGGTCACCATGGCCAACCCGGCCGCCCACAGCCTATGGGGCGTGCGCGAAGGCCAGGCGTTGCCCGATCCCCTGCGCGCCCTGGAGCCCGGCCGCCACCTGGCTCTCCCGGTGGGCGAGCTGCGCTTCGATCTCGAGCTGGTGCCATTCGGCGCCGAAGGACGCCTGGTGGTGGGCGAGGACATCACCGAGCGGGCGGCCACCCAGGAACGCCTGGAGCGCAGTGAGCGCCTCGCCCTGATCGGCCAGATGCTCGCTCAGGTCACCCACGAGGTGCGCAACCCCCTGAACGCCATCTCTCTGAACGCCGAGCTGCTGGCGGAGGAGCTGGGCGATCTCCACCGTGACGGCGAGCTCGAGTCCGCCGAGATCCTGGCCACCATCGTCCAGGAGATCCGCCGCCTCGAGCAGGTCACAGAGCACTACCTGGACCTGGCCCGCCACCCCACCCCCACCTTCGAGCCCGAGGATCTCGGGGCCTTGGTGCGCTCGGTGTGCCGCCTCGAGGAGCCCGCCTTCCAGCAGGCCGGCGTGCAGCTGCGGCTGACGCTTCCCGAACAGGTCCTGGTGATCCCCATGGACGGCAACCAGCTGCGCAGAGCTTTGCTGAACGTGCTGCGCAATGCCCTGCAGAGTGGTGGCAAGACCGTGGACGTCACCGTGACGATCGGGGAGGAGCGGGTCTCCATCACCGTCACCGACGATGGCCGGGGCATGGAACCCAACGCTCTGGATCGGGCCTTCGACCCGTTCTTCTCCAAGCGCACCAGGGGCACCGGGCTGGGCCTGGCCATCACACGCCAGATCCTGGACGACCACGGCGGCCAGGTCCGCGCCAGCTCTGCGCCGGCAGCTGGCTTCACCGTCAGGCTCGACCTCCCTCGCTGATCGACCTGCGCGCCGGGAATCTGAGCGCCGACGCTAAACAGCGAGGGCCGGGACGCCGATGAGTCCACTGGAGCATCCCGCATCCAGTGGCTCCGTCTCCAGGTCCAGCCCGCATGATCCACACCGCCCAAGACCCACTTGCGCTCTCGTCTCACCTGCCGGTGCTGCTCCTGGGCGTAGTGCTCGGGCTGATGGCCTACAACCTCTTCCTCTACGTCAGCTTGCGGGATCGTTTCTACCTCAACTTCGCCCTGGGCGTGGTCATGCCCCACGCCCTGTTCCAGCTGATCGTGACCCAGGAGGGAGCCACAGGCGGCATCACCGGTGGAGACTCCTGGACCCACACCGGCCTGGCTGCCGCCACCGCCGTGCTGGCGGTCTGCTTCATCGCCTTCACCATGAGCTTCCTGCAGCTGGCCGAGCGGCTCCCACGGGAGCACCAGTGGCTGCAGGGCATCGCCGTGGCGGCCCTGATCTGGGCGGTGCTGACTCCCTTCGTGGGCTACCCCTTCAACGCACAGCTCGCCGCGGTGCTGGGGCTGGTGGCCGCGGTCGGGGGGACCTGGGCGGGAGGCGTGCTGTTCGCCCGGGGTGAGCGCACTGCCCGCTTCTTCACCGCTGGCAGTGGGGTGCTGGCAGTGGTTCTGGCCACCGTGGCGGCCCACCTGCTGGGCTGGGACCTCCGCTGGATCTTCGCCACGCCGGTCCTGGCCGCGGGCAGCACTGTGGTCGTGCTGCTCATGTCCTCGAGCCTCACGGATCGCTTCGCCGAGGCACGCAAGGCCGACGCCAGCGTGCGCCAGCAGCTGCTGGAGCGCGAGCAGGACGCCCGGAGGTCCCAGGAGGAGATGATCTCCAACCTCAAGGCTCTGGACGAGCTCAAGGACCAGTTCCTGGCCAACACCTCCCATGAGCTGCGCACACCGCTGCACGGCATCATCGGCCTGGCCGACTCGCTGCTCGCCGGCGCCGCGGGTGCCCTGCCCGAGCGAGCCGAGCAGAGCCTGGGCATGATCGTGCGCTCGGGCCAGCGGCTGACCCACCTGGTCAACGGCATCCTCGACTTCTCCAGGATGAACCACGGCCAGGTGGAGCTCGAGCTTCAGGCGGTGGACCTCCGCTCCGAGGTCGAGGCGGTGCTGGCGCTGTCTCGGCCCCTGGCCGACAGCCGCGAGATCCACCTGCGAGATCTGGTGCCCGAGGACCTCCCCGCCGTGCGCGCCGACGAGAACCGCCTGCAGCAGATCCTGCTCAACCTGGTGGGCAACGCCATCAAGTTCACCCCCGCGGGCACCATCACCATCGAGGCGGAGGCCAGGGACGGCTGGCTGGCCATCAGCGTCAGCGACACCGGCATCGGCATCCGCCAGGAAGAGGCCGATCGCATCTTCGGCTACTTCGAGCAAGCGCTCCGCGGCCGCAGCCAGACCCAGGAGGGGACGGGCCTGGGCCTGGCCATCACCCGACGCCTGGTGGAGCTGCACGGTGGTGAGATCTCCCTGCAGTCCCGGGTGGGCGAGGGCTCCCGCTTCACCTTCACCCTGCCCGTCACCTCCGAGCGCCCCAGCGCGCTGCCAGGCGAGCGCGTCATCCACGAGGATCGCACCCTCGACATCGAGGCCAGCTCGGACGAGGACTCCGCGCCCGTGATGGCTCCCACCCGCACGCCCTCTGGGGGAGAGTGGCGGGTGCTGGCCGTGGACGACAACGCCATCAACCTGGCGGTCATCCAGAACCACCTGGCCGCCCACGGCATCGCCGTCACCACCGCGTCGAGCGGCCAGGCGGCCCTGGCGCGCCTCGCGCAGGAGAAGACCTTCGACCTGGTGCTGCTCGACCTGATGATGCCCGAGATGACCGGCTACGAGCTCACCGAGCGCATCCGGCGAGAGTACAGCGCCAGCGAGCTCCCGGTGGTGCTGATCACGGCCCGCACCCAGATCGCCGATCTGGTGAAGGGCTTCGAGGCGGGCGCCAACGACTACCTCACCAAGCCGTTCTCCAGGTCCGAGCTGCTGGCCCGCATCCGGACCCACATCGAGCTGTCCCGCACCAACAAGGCCTACGCCCGCTTCGTGCCCCGCGAGTTCCTGCGGCTGCTGGGCAAGGAGCGCATCGAGGACGTGGTCCGCGGGGACCAGGTGCAGCGTGACATGAGCGTGCTGTTCGCCGACATCCGCGGCTTCACCACCATCTCCGAGAACATGACACCGCGGGAGAACTTCAACTTCATCAACTCCTACCTGGGACGCATGGGGCCCATCATCCGGGAGTCTGGCGGCTTCATCGACAAGTACATGGGCGACGGGATCATGGCCATCTTCCCCGACGACGGCGCCGATGCCGTGCGCGCCGCGGTGGGCATGAACCGGGAGCTGTACCGCTACAACGGCCACCGGGCCAAGTGCGGCTATCCCCCCATCGGGCTGGGCATCGGCATCCACCACGGCAGCATCATGCTGGGCACCGTAGGCGAGCAGGAGCGCATGGACGGCACCGTGATCTCGAGCGACGTGAACCTGGCCGCCCGCCTCGAGGACCTCACCAAGCACTTCCGCGTCCCCGTCATCGCCTCGGGGGACGTGCTCGCGCTGCTGAAGGACGGCCAGGTCATGGCCTCGCGCCACCTGGGCAAGGTGCTGCTCAAGGGCAAGCACCGAGCCGTGGACGCCTACGACGTCTTCGAGGGTGAGCAGCTCGAGCGGCGAGCCCGCAAGCTGGCCACGCGGGAACTCTTCGAGCAGGCCGTGGCCCAGTTCTCCGCGGGCGAGCTGGCCCGGGCGGAGCGCAGCTTCAGGTCGGTGAGGGCCAGGGACCCAGAGGACTTCGCGGCCCGCTTCTACGAGGATCGCTGCTCCCAGCTACTGCAGCTGGGCATCCCCGACGGATGGGACGGCACCCTGGACGTCACCGGCGCCAACCACCTGGGAGGCGGCGGCAAGGGGAACTAGTCGGCGCCCTCCTCCGCCGCGCCGGCATCCATGGGCAGGGGCGCCTGGCCTGCGTCCTCCCGGGACCACTCCGCCTCGCGCCGGTAGATGGTGCGCGCGGTGATGCCCAGCAGGTTGGCGCTCAGGTTCTTGTCACCCCCTGTGAAGCGGAGGGTGGACTCGATCATGGCCCGCTCCATCTCCTTGATGGGGGTCCCCACCCGGAAGCTCAGGACCATGCGGGCCCCGCGCCCCTGGCGCACCTGCTCGGGCAGGTTGTCCAGGGCCACCTGCGGCCCACGGGTGAGCACCACGGCGCGCTCCACCACGTTCTCCAGCTCGCGGACGTTGCCTGGCCAGCGGTAGCCCGAGAGCGCCTCGAGGGCCTCTGCGCTGAACCCCACCACCTCCTTGCGGTTCTTGCTGGCGTAGCGGGCCAGGAAGAACTGCGCGAGCAGAGGCACGTCCTCGGGCCGCTGACTCAAGGCAGGCACCACGATGCGGATCACGTTGAGCCGGTAGTAGAGATCTTCCCGAAAGCTTCCGTCGGCCACAGCTCGGTCGAGATCGCGGTTGGTGGCGCTCAAGATCCGGCAGTCGGCCTCGAGGGTGCGCGTGCCGCCCACCCGCTCGTACTCGCCGTCCTGCAGCACCCGCAGCAGCTTGACCTGGGTGCCAGGCGACATCTCGGTCACTTCATCCAAGAACAGGGTGCCGCCCCGCGCCAGGTCGAAGCGGCCCTCCTTGCGCCCTCGAGCGCCAGTGAAGGCGCCCTGCTCGTACCCGAACAGCTCGCTCTCCAGCAGGGTCTCGGGAATCGCCGCGCAGTTGAAGGTCACCAGGCGGCCCCCGGCCCGCGGGCTGGAGGCATGGATCCGTCGCGCCAGCAGCCCCTTGCCGGTGCCGCTCTCGCCCTCGAGGAGCACCGACGCCTCCGAGGGCGCCACCTGCTCGATCTCCTGCAGCAAGCGCCGCATGGCGGGGGAGCGCCCGATGACCTCGTCGCTCTCGGCCAAGCGCGCACGCAGGCGTCGGTTCTCGGTGGCCAGGTGGCGCTTCTCGAGCGCCTTGCGCACGGTGGTGACCAGCTCCACCCGCCGCAGGGGCTTGGTGATGAAGTCGTAGGCGCCGTCCTTCATGGCCCCCACCGCGGCCTCGACGGTGCCGTAGGCGGTCATGACGATCAGCTCCACGTCCTGATCCAGGGCCCGGACGGCCTGCAGCAGCTCGAGCCCATCCATGCCCGGCATCTTGAGGTCCGTCAGCACCAGCTCGATGCCTCCGGCCCGCAACCGGTCAAGGGCCTGCCGACCGTCGTCGGCCTGCTCCACGGCGTAGCCCTCGCGGGTCAGGATGCGCGACAGGACCTGCCGGTTGGCGGGCTCGTCATCGACCACGAGGATGGTGTCGTTCTGGGACATCGTGTCAACCTGTCAGCGGTGGGACAGATTGACAGTAACCCACCACCATCCCCTCGCCTTCCCTCCAGTCGGCCCGTTCCTCAGTGGCGTGGCTCATGCGCGGAACCCTGCGCTCCACCACTGTCTGCGCGCGTGTCGGCGGGCTATCTGGAGCAGCCAGGAGGAATCCCGATGAGCAACAACGACGACGTCCTGAAGGGCTACCGGGGGCGCGCGCGCGCCAAGCTCCAGGAGCTGGGCATCCAGGTGTGGAGCGACGTGGTCCTGCACTCCACCAAAGGCACCTACGAGGGCGTGATCCTGCCACGGTCCGAGACCGAGGACGACCTCCACATCGTGATCAAGCTGATCACCGGGTACAACATCGGCCTGCACGTGGACAACGTCACCAGCGCCGAGCTCCGGGGTCGCAAGGAAGCCCACTACAAGATCCCCGAGAAGGAGTTCCCCACCAAGGCGGGCAAGCCCAACGTCACCCTGCTGGGCACGGGCGGCACCATCGCCAGCCGCCTGGACTACCGCACCGGCGCCGTGATCCCCGCCTTCAGCCCTGGTGAGCTGTACGGCGCGGTGCCCGAGCTCGCCGACATCTGCAACCTCACCACCAAGAAGCTCTACGGCGTGTTCAGCGAGAACATGGGCCCGGAGCAGTACATCGGCACGGCCAAGGCCATCGGCGAAGAGATCGCCAACGGCGCCGACGGGATCGTGATCGGCCACGGCACCGACACCATGCACCACACGGCCGCGATCCTCTCCTACATGGTCAAGGACCCCCCGGTCCCCATCGTGATGGTGGGCAGCCAGCGCAGCTCCGACCGCCCCAGCTCCGACGCGGCGCTCAACCTGATCAACTCCACCTACACCGCGGCGTTCAGCGACATCGCCGAGGTCATGGTGTGCATGTTCGGGCCAACCTCCGACGAGTACTCGCTGCTGCATCCGGGCACTCGGGTGCGCAAGATGCACTCGTCCTACCGCTCCACCTTCCGGACCATCGGCGCCACGCCCCTGGCCACCGCCGACCGCGGCAAGTTCCACTACATCGCGGGCGACTACCGGCGGCGCCGCAAGGACCGCAATGTCACGGTGGATCCGGTCTTCGAAGACCGCGTCACCATCCAGTACTACTACCCCAACATGAACCCGGACATCATCGATGCCCTGGTAGAGAAAGGGTACAAGGGCATCGTCATGGCCGGCACCGGCCTGGGCCACGTCAACAAGCCCCTCTACCCGGCCCTGCGCCGGGCCACCGACGCCGGCGTGGCCGTGGTCATGACCGTGCAGACCCTCTGGGGCTTCGTGCAGATGTACGTCTACGACACCGGGCGCGACCTGCTGGACATCGGGGTGATCCCCCTGGGCAACATGATCCCAGAGACGGCCTACATGAAGCTCTGCTGGGTGCTGGGCCACACCACAGACCTGGCCGAGGTCAAGCGCATGATGACCGAGCCCATCTGCCGCGACATGACCGAGCGCGAGCCCCACAACGGCTACCTCATCCTCCAGGGCGGCGTCCCCGAGATCGACGAGATGCTGCGGCACCGGCGCAAGTAGCACCACGCCGCCGTCTCGGTTCAGGCGGACAGCGCCTCGCGCACCAAGGGCGCCACGTCACGGCCCGGCAGGCGCCCGCGCAGGCTGCCCATGACGATTCCCATCAGGCCGCGGAAGCGGGCCTGGGGATCGGTGACCCGCAAGGCCTCGTCGAGGTTCTCGGGAAGCGCTGTGTGCACCTGAGCCGCCAGCTCGGAGCCGGGCAGGGGCTGGAAGCGCGGCTCTGCCAGGATCTCGGTCAACGAGCCGCCGCGGGCCAGGCGCCGCAGGATCCCCGGCAGCGCCTCGGCCAACAGCTCGCCGGTGGCCTGCTGGCGCAGCAGGTAGAGCAAGTCTTCGTCGGAGATGCGGGCCACAGGGACGCCGGCTCGCCGCAGCCCAACCAGGGTCTCTCCCAGCACGCGGCCGGCCACCCGCAGCTCGAGCCCCTGTTCGTCCAGCTGCTCGAGGATGCGGGAGTGGGGATGGATGGCCAGGCGGCTGGCCGCACTCCCGGACACGCCGCGGCCCAGGAAGCGCTCCTCGAGCTCCCACGGCGGAGTGGTGAGCAGGGTGCGCAGGTGCTCGACCCGCTCGGCCAGGACCCGAGTGGGGGGACTGTCGGTGTCGGGGTACATGCGGTCGGGGCCCGGGAGGATGCGCTCGAAGTCGGTGGTGCCGTCGGACATGACCTGACGGGTCTCGTTGGGGACGCCTTCCATGGCGTCGATCACCCGCAGGCGAACCTCCTCGAGGGCGGTCTTGACGTCCTGGGCGCTGCCCCAGACCACCACGACCACGTCGTCGTGCCCGGCCGCCATGCGCTTGATCACGGACTGAGCGTGGGCACCGGAGTCCAGGTAGACCGGCCAGGAGTCGGTGTGGGCCATGTTGGGCAGCTGGTCCAGGCAGGCGATGACCCGCAGACGCCCGGCCACTTCGCTGGCGAATGTGCGGTGAGGCCCGGTCTCGCGGGTGAAGATGCCCGCCAGGCCGTCCAGCCGGATGGCACCCACCTGCTCGGCATCCTCGGGGATGAACGGCGGCTTGCCGGAGCGCGCCATCTTGGTGATGTCGGCCTTGACCACCCGCAGGGTGTCGGGGGTGATGCCCCGGGAATGGATCTCGTCGCGGAGCTCGAGCAGGGCCTTCTGGCGCACGGCCTCCCAGTGGACCAGATCGGGGATCAAGGGGAAGCGTGGCACGCCCTTGATCTCCACGCGGGTGCCTCCACGGATGGAGACGTTGACGTCTTGGCGCGAGGCGCCGATGCCCCGCCGCACCCGCTGGGTGGAGCGCATGAGCCGGCCGATGAGCCGGACCACCGCCGCGGCTTCTTCGGGGGTCTTCATGTCGGGCTCGGTGACCACCTCGATCAGCGGCATACCCAGGCGATCGGTGCGGAAGGTGACGGTGTGCCCGATGTCGCTGACCTCGCGGCAGGAGTCTTCCTCGACCGAGATCTGGCGGATGCCGATCTGGCGGCCGCGGAAGGGGATGGTGCCCTCGACCCCGATGATGGCGGTGCGCTGGAAGCCGGTGGGGATGGAGCCGTCCAGGTACTGCTTGCGGGCGATGTGGATCTCGTCGACGATCTTGCAGTTGAGCGCCAGGGAGATCTGGATGGCGATGTCGATGGCCTCCTGGTTGACCAGGAACGGAGGGGTGTCGTCCATCTCGTAGGTGCAGACGTTGTCACGGTGCAGCAGGTAGATGATGTCCTTGCGGGTCTTGAACTCCATCAACGCGGTGCCGTCGTAGGTGCCCATCTCGGACAAGGTGGGCCGCATGTGACGCAGCAGCGCACCGTCGTGCTCGGTGGTGTAGACGCCGGCCGGGCAGTGGCAGAAGAGCTTCTGGCTGGTCAGGAGCTGCTGATGGATCTCCATCCCGACCATGAAGCCGAGACCCTGGTAGTCGAAGGGCTGTCGAGGCACGTGCGGACTCCGCGAAGATAGGACGGGGCCGTGCAAACTAACCGACGCGGAGCCCCCCCGAGAGCCCGCGAAGCTGGCCGGGATCAGATTCTCCCGGCCCATGGGGGCGCGGAAGACCGCGCGGAGCCTAGCGCCGCAGATCCTCGTCGATCTTCCCGTCCACCAGCCTCACCACCCGCTTGGCCGCGGCCATGACGCTGGGGTCGTGGGTGGCGAAGAGGAAGGTCACGCCGTGCTGCTCGTTGAGCGCCTTCATCAGCTCGATGAGCTCGCCACTGGTCTTCGAGTCCAGGTTGGCGGTGGGCTCGTCGGCCAGCACCAGGGCTGGCTTGCCCGCGATGGCCCGGGCCACAGCCACGCGCTGCTGCTGCCCGCCCGAGAGCTGATTGGGCCGGCGGTCCTCCATGCCCTCGAGGCCCACCGCATGCAGGGTCTCCATCACCCGCTGGGTACGCTCGGACTTGCCCATGCCCCGCAGCATCAGCACGAACTCGGCGTTCTCGAAGGCACTCAGCACGGGGATCAGGTTGTATGACTGGAACACGAAGCCCAGGCGCTCGAGGCGCAGGTCGGAGCGCTCCCCCGACGACATGGCGCTCAGCTCCCGGCCGTCGATGGTCACGGTGCCTGCCGTGGGCTCGTCCAGGGCCCCGATGAGGTTGAGCAGGGTGGTCTTGCCCGAGCCCGAGGGCCCCATCAGCACGGTGAACTCACCGGGCTCGATGTCCAGATCGACGCCCCGCAGGGCGTGCACCGTGTGGGTGCCCTGGGGATACTCGCGGGTGAGGTTTCGGACGCTCACGATGGACATGGGAAGCTCCTAGTGATGCCGGAGGGCCTGGACCGGGCGCAGCTTGCTGATGGTCCAGGCTGGGTAGATGGCGGCGCAGATGCAGAAGACGACGGCCCCGGTGAAGTAGATGGCCATACGGACGGGGTCCCAGACGCCATGGACCACGGTGTCCATCAGGATGCCCCCGCTCTCCATGGTGTCCCCACCTCCCATCATGGCGCCGTAGTCGAGGCCGTAGTGGACGATGGGCCAGGAGAAGGCGAATCCGAGCAGCAGGCCGACCATAGCCCCCAACAGCCCCAGGAGCAGCCCCTCGAGGAGCACCAGCCACGCGATCTGCCGGGGCTTCATGCCCACGCTGAGCATCACCCCGAACTCCCGGGTGCGCTCGAGCACGGACATCATCATGGTGTTGAGCACGCCGAAGGCCACGATCAGCCCGATGATGGCCAGCATGACGTCGCCACTGCCACGGTCCACCTGGATGATGGCGAACAGCTCCGGCAAGGCGTCCTTCCAGTGGCGCACGTCCAGCTCGGGCCGAGACAGCAGGGCCTCGAGCCGCGGGACGGCCTCGAAGGCATCGTCTGGGTCGTCAAGGTGCAGGGTGACCATGTTGGCTACGTCGCCGCCCCCCATGATCTCCTGTGCGGCACCGAGGTGCGCGAAGGCCATGCGCCCGTCGAACTGGGCCGACCCGGTGCGGAAGACCCCACACACACGGAACAGCCGACTCTGGACCTCGTCGGTGCCGTTCTGGCCCATGTAGACCAGCTTGTCGCCCAGACCGACGTCCAGCGTCTCGGCCATGTCCACGCCGACGATGATCTCCCGGCCGTCATCCCCGAGCCAGGAGCCTTCCACCAGCTTCTCGTGCAGATCCTGGACCCGCAGCTCCGCGGCCGCGTCCAACCCGGTCAACGCCACCCCCACCGAGCTGTTGGCGGACATCAACAGCCCGCCGGTGAAGATGCGGGGGGCCACCACAGCGTCGGGGTACTCGGCCGCCATGGTGGCGGCGACGGCGCTCGCGTCTCGAACCAGCTGGGTGGGTTCCTTGTCGTCCTGGTAGCCCTGAGCCTGCACCACCACGTGGCCTGCCATGGTGCTGACGGCCGACTCGATCATCATCTGGTACGAGCCGTGCTGCAGGTTGACGGTGAAGATCATCATCGCCAGGCCGAAGCCGATAGCGGCCAGGGTCAGGGCGGTGCGACGGGTGTTCCGGTGCAGGTTGCGGAGCGCGATGGTGAAGAGCTTCATGGCCTAGTCCGCCCGGATGGCTGTGACAGGTTGAAGCCTGGCCGCGCGCCAGGCGGGCCAGAGCGAGGCGAGGATCGAGACGAAGAACACCGCGATCACCGGGGCGACGACCCCCAAGACCCGCACCTCGCCGTGCATGACCGGGTCGAGCATGATGCCCTCGAAGCTGAAGCCGTCAGGCATGGACGCAGAGAAGTCGAGCCCGTGCACCACGGTGTACCAGTCCAGCAAGCCCCCCATGATCAGCCCGATGCCGCTTGCCAGGGCTGCCAGGAAGAAGCTCTCGAACACCACCAGCCACACCAGCTTGCCCGGCCGCAGGCCCAAGGCCCGCAGCACGCCCAGCTCGCGGGTGCGCTCGAAGACCGACATCATCATCGTGTTGATGACCCCGAAGGCCGCCACCGTGAACACGATGCCCAGCATGACGAAGACCGTGGCGTCGCGCAGGCCCATCATCTCGGCGGTGGCCGGGGAGGCCTCCCACCAGGCCTGGACCTGCACCGTGTCGCTGGCCACAGCGGCCCGCAGCTCCTCGGCGAAGGCCTCGACGTGGTCGGCATGGTCGGTGAGAACCGAGATCCCGTGGGCCTGGTCCTGCAGAGCCAGCAAGCTCGCGGCGTCGTCGATGTGGATGTAGGCGCCGTTGTTGTCCATGGCCACGTCGCCGGTCCTGTAGATTCCCACCACCGTGTACAGGTCGTTGCCCATCGAGCCGTCGGTGGCCTGGGTGACCGCCACCACGGCGTCGCCCAGGCCCACCTCGAGGTCCTCGGCCAGCTTGTGGCCGATGATCATCTCGTGGCCCACCGTGACGCTCAGGTAGCTCCCCTCCTCGATGCGGCCGTGCAAGGGCGTCACCAGCTTGTCGCGGGCGGGATCGATGCCAACCACCTGGCCGCCCGCCGACTTGGACTCGCCCCCCAGCAGCGCGAAGCCCACGATCTTGGGGCTGGCCGCCACGGTGCCAGGCAGGGCGTCGATCTGCGCGAGCCGGGCGCCGCGATCCTTCAGGGTGTCGAAGACCAGGCCCTTGGCCGGGTAGTCGGGGTGGTGCACCTGGACGTGACCCAGCTGCTGCTCGACCATCACCTCGAACATGTCGGTGTACATGCCGTCGGTGAACGCGACCATGGACATGCACAGGGCCACGCCCGTGGCCATGGCGAAGGCCGTGATCAGCGAGCGCCGTCGCTGCCGCCAGAGGTTGCGCCAGGCGACGGACCACAGGAATCCCATGCTGAACCTCTCGAGCTGGGGGCGAGCCAGGCTGGAGCGCTGGACGCTGTGGGCTGGTAGCACGATGTGACCGAGCGGTCACAGGACTTCTGGGGGAACTTCCCGAGGCGACGGGCCAGCGACCCGAGACGGCGTGACTCTATCTTGAGTGACTACACCCATAGGACAGGCTAGAGAGGGCGTGGCGACCCCTGGTCCCGCGCCCTATGCTTCCCTACGCTCCGCAGCCCGAGGCCTCCCATGACCCTGCTCAGCCTCCTGCTCGTCCTCGCCGCCCAGGCCGACGTCGACCCCCACCGCAGCTACGACAAGCTGGTCAGCGCCAACGGCCGCGCGGTGGTTGTGCTCAACGGTGACAACAGCAACGGGCCCATCATCGACGTGTTCTCCGACCACCTGTACCAGCAGTACGACGCCGGCTCCGAGGAGACCCGGGATCTGCTGTATGACAGCTACTTCGGGATCCGCGCCGACGCCCACACCGGCTGGCTGACGGCCTCGAGCGAGTACGGCTACCAGCCGGGCACCGGCATCCTGGCCATCGACCGGTCACAAGGCGACCTGGACATCACCGAGTACGTCTTCGCCCCCCTGACGCTGGAAGTCCCGGGATTCGTGCACATCCTGGAGATCACCCCCACTGGGGGTGTCGCCGTCTCACTCGACGCATTCTCGCTCCACAACTTCCACCTGGGGCAGGACAGCGATGGCGACGGCGCCTATGACGATGGAGAGGCCCTGTGGACCGAAGACGGGGCGCTGCTCTCCGAGTGGGGCTCGAGCACGGGTCTGGGTATGCGCTACGTGCCCATCGACACGCCTACGAACACTGGCTGCACCGGGGTGTGGACTGCGGTTGGGGGTGGTGGTGACCTGAGCGGCGACTGCGGCACTCAGGACGATCGAAAGGAGGGTGACGATCTCGTCGGCGCCTACCAGTGGGCCTTGAGCGTGGGGGCCCGTGAGACCCGCTCTCTCGGCGTGGTCCAGGCCTTCTTCTCAGACTGGGACAGCGCCGATGTCGCTCACCGGGTCGACAGCTGGACCGCGGGCCGTGACGCCACCACGATCCTCGCCGACGAGCGGGCCGCCTGGGCCGCCTGGCTCGCCCAGGGCACCGCTCCCGCCGGCCTGAGCGACGACGAACTCTCCGTCTACAGCCAGCAGCTGGTCACCCTCAAGATGGGCCAGGTGGTCGAGGAAGGCTCCGCCTACGGCCAGCTCCCCGCCTCGCTGCCCCTGGCCGCCGGCGATGGAGGCTTCTCCCACACCTGGAACATCGCCTGGGTGCGCGACGGCGCCTATGCCATCCGCGGGCTCACCGAGGCCGGCTACCTGGACGAGGCCCAGGCCGCGCTGGCCTTCCTGCTTCAGGACAAGGCCGCCCAGTACAGCGACTACGTCCAAGGCCTGGACTACTCCGTCTCGGCCTGCCGCTGCTACGGCGACGGCTCCGAGTGGTCCGACGCCGACCACAACGGCCCCAACGTGGAGTTCGACAACTTCGGCTTGCTGCTGTGGGCTCTGGGGCAGTGGGTGGACGGCGGCGGCGACATCGCCTTCGTCCAGGATCGGCAGGAGATCGTCTTCGACAAGCTGGCTGACGTGCTGGCGCAGCTGGTGGAGCAGGAGTCCAACGGCAGGGGCCTGATCGTCGCCGACTCGAGCATCTGGGAGCGACACTGGAACGGGCAGCAGAAACACTTCACCTACACCAGCGCCTGGGCGGTGCGCGGCCTGCGGGAAGCTGCCGACCTTGCCGAGGCCATCGGCGACACCGATGGCGCAGCGCGCTACCGCGACGTGGCCGACGGCGTGGCCGAGGCCATGTGCACCTGGCTGCGGGACGACGACGGCGCCCTGGTCGGCAACCTCGAGGAGCTCCAGCAGGGCTGGGGCTACGACGACCTGGCAGCCGTGGACGCCTTCACCAACGGCAGCATCGACGCCGCCGGCACCGTGGCCGCCGCCAGCTTCACCCGCTGGGACGAGCACCTGGCCGTACCCTCGGGCCACGGCTACCGCCGCAACGACGACGGTGACGCATACGACGAGCAGGAATGGATCATGGTGGACCTGCGCGTGGCCGAGGCCCGCCGCCGGGGCTGCCAGCCCGACGCTGGGCAGGCCATCGAGGACTGGATCACCCAGCAGGCCCTCGAGAACAACCGGATCATCCCTGAGCTGCTCGACCCCGAAACGGGGGACTACAACGGCCCGGCGCCCATGATGGGCTTCGGCGCCGGCATGTACGTGCTGGCCCTGCACAACCGGGACGACGCTGCGGCAGACTGCGCCGACGGCGTGGCCTACGACTGCGAGGGCGCCCCGGTGGACACCGGCCTGCCCGACGACAGCGACCCTCCGGACGACACCGGCCCCGGCGACACCCACGACAGCGAAGGCGAGCCCGAAGACAGCGACCAGCCCAGCGACACCGGCGACGACAAGGACGACGACACCTGCGGCTGCACCGCCGCCCCCGGCCCGGGTGCCGCCCTGCTGCTGCTGGCCATGCCCCTGTTGGCCCGACGGAGGCGGCCATGAGCAGCGGCTCCCTGCACTACGACGTCGTGGTGGTGGGCGCCGGGACCGCCGGCTCGGGCGCGGCCCTGCAGCTGGCCAGGCTGGGCCTGCGGGTGGCCCTGGTGGACGCCAAGCCGCTGGAGCGGGCGGGTCCGGCCTGGACCGTGCTGGTTCCCCCTCGGCTCTTCGACCAGGCGGGCATCGAGAGGCCCGCGGGAGACGAGCTGGTCTCCGATGACTTCCGGCACCTCATCGAGGGTCCCGAGCCCGGGTTCGGGCGGGTGATCGTCGATCCCTGCCCGGCCTGGGCGGTGGCACTTCCCCCGCTGGTGCGCCGTCTGCACGCCCAAGCCGCCGCCGCGGGCGCCACCCTGTACGGCGGCGCCCGGCTCACCGAGCTGCTGCTCGACGGTGAGCGCCCCACCGGCTGCGTGCTGCACCTGCAGTCCCCTGCCCTGCGCACCACCCGCCTGACGCTCGGCTGCGATCTGCTGGTGGACGCCTCGGGGCTGCAGGCCGCTGTGCGACGACGCCTGCCCGTCCTCGATCAGCGCTGCCCGGCTCCCCGACCGAACGAGCTCTGTCACGCCGCTCAGTACCGCTTCCGCATCGCGGATCCCGCGGCCGCGGCCGCCTGGCTCGAGCGCACCCAGCAGCGGGCCGGTGACTTCCTGGCGCGCAACGGCGCCGAGGGCAGCTTCAGCACCGTGAGCGTCCAGCTGGACCCCGCGATCGAACACGCCGACGTGCTCACCGGCACCCTGGCCTCCCACCCCGGCAGCGACGCGCTGACCATGCTCGCCGGCGCTCAGCGAGAGCTGCCTTGGCTCGGCGCCAGGGGCCCCGGCGGAAGCGCGCTGATCCCGGTGCGTCGTGCCTATGCCCGCCTGGCGGTGCACGGCGCCGCGCTGCTGGGTGACTCCGCCTGCCAGGTCTTCCCCAGCCACGGATCGGGCATCGGGTCCGGGCTGGCGGCTGGACGCTTGCTGGCACAGGCCGTCGAGCAGGCGGGTGATCCCGGCTCTCCGCGGGTCGCGGACCTGTACCAGGCCGCCTTCCACCTGGGCCCCGGCCCGACCCACGCCGCCCACGAAGCCTTCCGCCGCAGCCTCGAGCCCCTTGACGGAAGCATCGGCGATCTGATGCGCATGGGGCTGGTGAACGAGGCCCACAGCCGGGCCGCCATGGACCAGACCATGCCCACCTTCGACCTGCCCACCATCCTGCACACGGTCCGTGGGGCCGCTGGCGCTCCCTGGCTGGGGGTCCGAGCGGCTCCCGTCCCCCTGCGCATGCTGCTGGCCCACCGCATGGGCCGCCGCCGCAGCTGCGTGAACGAGCGCCGCCAGCTTCGCTGGGCCCGAGGCTTGGCCTGGGCCGTGGGCGCCCCCGCCGACCCCTCCTGAGTCTGGAGACACCATGGACAAAGCCATCGTCAAGCAGGTCACCATCCCGACCACCCTGGAGCAGGCCTGGCGCTGCTGGACCACCAAGCAGGGCCTGGAGAGCTTCTTCGCTCCCTCCTGCAGCATCGAGCTGTGGCCGGGCGGACTGTTCGAGGTGCACTTCTTCCCGGACAACCCCCCGGGCACCCGTGGCGCCGAGGACCTCGAGGTCCTCTCCTTTCTGCCCCAGCGGATGCTGAGCTTCGAGTGGGACGCCCCGCCCCACCTGCCCGAGGTGCGCCGCCACCGCAACTGGGTGGTGGTGGAGCTCGAGGCCTTCGGTCCGGAACAGGTCCAGATCACCCTGACCCACCTGGGCTGGCTCGAGGGCGAGCAGTGGGAACAGGCCTTCGCCTACTTCCAGGACGCATGGGACGTGGTGATCGGGCGCTTCGAGCGCTGCATGGTGGAGGGCCCCATCGACTGGACGAGCCTGGCATAGGGCCGCCGAACCCGTGAAGTACGCTACACCTTGACGAATGCGGCCGGAGGTCGTAGGATGCGCGGAACTTTTGCCGAAGTCGTTCGATGTCCTTGCTGATCCCCCTCCTGGCCCTGATGCTCGCCGGTCCCGCCCACGCGGATCCTGCGGCCCCCAGCGCGCTGCAGGCCGGGGCCGACATCCTCGCCTTCCGGGGCATCGGCGAAGCTGGTCTCTCGTCCAGCGACCGCTTCGAGGCCTACGGCGGCTTCGTGGCTCAGTACCCGCGCAGCCCCCTGGCCGAAGTGGCCCTGGCCCGCTGCCTCGAGCTGGGCGGCGACATGACCACGGTCCTCACCCGCCTCGCCCCGGTGGAGCGCAGCTACCTGGTGGCCAGCTTCCAGGCCCACGCCGAGTATCTGTTGGCCAACCCGCCCGAAGGCCCCGTGCTCACCGACGCCGAGGACCAGCCCCGACGCAGTGCGCGAGGCCGCGGCACTCGATAGCCACCAACGCGCGTGGCGCGAAGCAGAGCAGAAGACTGACCTTGTCGGGCTGTGAGCCCAAGGGGCCAGAGGCTGCGCCGATCACACCTCTCGCGCCATCAGCAGATCGGCCCTGACGCTGCCGTCCTCGAGCAGGTACTCGCCCTCTCGGCGGCCCTCTTGCACGAAGCCATGGCTCTGGTACAGGGCGACGGCCCGGTCGTTGTCCGCGAACACGGCCAGGGAGATCTTGCGCAGCATCGGGTTGGCCTCGGCCCAGCGCAGGCAAGACGCCAGCATAGCGCCGCCGATCCCCCTGCCCCGGAACGGAGCCGCCACCATCATCTCGAGCCGGCCCAGGTGCCGCATCCGCGCCAGCCTCTCGCCGTGCACCGCCAGCAGGCCCACCAGATCGTCACCCTCCCAGGCCGCGAGCATGAGGCCATTGGGCTGCTGCCCCAGGGCGTGGATGGTGGCCCGAGCCTGATCAAGGCCCCCGCTGTGCTCATCCACATGGGTGGCGAACCAGCGCCCTTCGGCCAACACAGCCTTGCGCAGGGCGAGCAGCGCCGGGGCGTCCTCCAGGCGGGCCGGGACGACGCGCAGGGGAGCTGGCGCCTGGGTCATGTGGTCCTGGGTGCGGGCGCACCGTGGCCACCCCGCAACCTACGCAGCCCGTCCAGGGCCTGCCCAGGCAGGTGGCCGTGGCGACGCTTGGCGTGACGCAGACCCCGCAGGCCCGCCTTGACCGCATCGCCAACCGGGCCCATGGTCTCGGAGGTCATGGCCTTGGCCAGCTGCGGATGGGTCAAGACCTTCAGGAGCGGATGGGGGAACTTGCCCGTACGGCTGAGGAACAGCAGGGTGTTGGCGTAGCTGTCGTGCCGCTCGAAGAACATCTTGTCGTAGATCTCGGCCTTCTCATCGACGATCAGCCCGTCCTGGGTGGCCAGCGTGTGCAGCGCGGTGCCCGGATAGTAGATGATCGTGAAGACCTGCAGGCGGTATGGCTTGGGCAGCTTGGCGATGAGGCGCAGGGTCTCGAGCTGGTCTTCGAGGGTCTCGTAGGCCACATCGTAGATCACATCGTAGTGGGGCGGTGCGGTGCGGTCGGCGTACTTGGCCAGGATGCGAGCGGTCTCGAGGATCTTCTCGTTGCCCTGGCTGGACCGCCGGAACAGGCGCTGGATGCGCTTGGAGCCGTGCTCGATGCCCACCTGGATGCACAGCAGGCCAGCGTCGATCATCAGAGCGTACTTTTCCTCGGTGATCGTGGCCGGGGATCCCAGCAGGTACATGGGGTCACCGATGCGGGCCTTGTACTCCACACCGAAGTGACGCAGGTCCTCGACCGTGCGGCCGAAGAAGCTGTCGTCGCTGAACCACATCATGTCGACCCAGGGGTACTCCCGCTTGATCCACTCGAGCTCGGCCAGCACGTTCTCGACCGTACGGAAGCGCACGTACTTCTGGCGCGGGTAGAGGCTGCGCATGAAGCTGTTGCCGCAGTAGGCGCAGGCGTGTGGGCAGCCACGACCGGTCATGGTCTGGTAGCCGAGCTTGCCGAACTGGGCGGCGACGGTGCCCTCGGAGATGAAGGTGCGCAGCAGCTCCTTGCTGGCGGGGACGACGCGTCCCTCGCGCAGGAAGTGGTGATCCTGGAGGGACCAGTCGGGCATGCCGAAGATGTCCAGATCCTGCTCGAGGGTGCCGGACGGGTTGCGCACCAGCTCCTCGCCGCGCTTCCACACCAGCCCGCGGATGTCGGACAGATCGGCGGTGGCGCCCTGCTCCACCCGCTGGACCAGCGCCAGGGTGGTGTGCTCACCCTCGCCCACCACCACGAAGTCGGCCCAGGCCATGCACTCATCCGGCCGCACCGAGGGATGGAAGCCGCCCCAGACCACGGGGATGCCGAGGCGCTCGTGCACCACCTGGGTGATCTGCTTGGCCGAGTCGAAGTAGTGGGTCATCAACGAGATGCCCACCATGTCGCTGTCGCGCAGGATCTCCACGAGGTCGTCCAGGGCCTGCGCGGGGTAGCGCTCCCCCTGCTGGGTGACGTGCTCGGTGGTGCCCTCACCGATGCGGTCGGGCATGCAGATCACCTGGGTCTCGTACCCATGGGACCTCAACCACGCCGAGATGGAGCGCAGGCCGTAGTTGGTGATGTCCGGGTAGGGGCTGATGAGGGAGATCTTCATGCCGGCTCCGGCGCGGGGGATTGGCGAGGCGCAGGGTAGCTTCGGGCCGGTGGGGAGTCAACGACCACGGGCGGCTCCTGCGAGCGGGCCTACCGGTCGGGGACAGGGAATGGCCTCGGGGGCGCCGCGTACCTTTGGCTGTTCGCAGCGGAGGTTCTCATGGGTGTCGGCGGCCAAGATGGCTTCATCGCCCTGGCGAAGGAGATCCGCAGGGCGCGGCGTGAGCAGGCCGAGCGCATGGAGCGGCGGCGCCAGCGGGTCGAGGAGCGCATGGAGCGCCTGCGCAGCGACGTCGAGGAGGACACCGGCCCGGTGGACCCCATGGCCTGCCCCTGCTGCGGCACGCTGTACGCCTTCGGCGACAACTGCCCTGTGTGCGGCAGGTCGCTGGTCTGCAGCGGCATGATCGACGCCGAGCTCAGCGCGGTGCGCGAGCACAGGACCCTCGGCAGCTACCCCGCCCTGGGCCTCATCCTGGTGGGCGCCGCCACCGCGGCCTTCGGGCTGGTCTGCATCGCGCTGTTCGCGCTCAGCTTCTGAGAAGCCTACCAGCCATTCTCCTCGTGGATCTCGGTGACCACGTTGTCGTCCAACACCACCTCGCGGGTGAAGTGCCGGATGGCGTGGTAGGCCGAGCCTTCCTCGGGGTCGTAGACCATGATGGTGCCGTCTTCGTCGGTCTCGAAGCGGTAGACGAGCATCTCGGAGCGGCTGGCTGGACGCCCCACCAGCTTCTTCTTGTCGTAGGGCGTGCCCCAGGCCATCAGCACCATGTCGGCCGACCAGCCCTTGGCCACCTCGCCAGAGACGATGGCCTCACGCTTGGCCTCGTCGTACTGGTAGAAGATGTCCCACAGGGGCTTCTCCTGGAAGGTGTGGGTGTGCAGGAACTCGTTGCGCTCTTCCTCGGTCTTGCCCTTGAGGAAGCCCTTCTGGATGTCTTCGTTCATGAAGGGGCGCAGGGCGTAGTAGTGGTCGAACTCGGCGGAGCTTAGGTGCTTGACCCGCTTCTTCCAGCAACCACCGATCACGACGGCCAGAGCGAGCACGAGCAGGACACGACGCATAGGATCCTCCAGAGCACGGTTACCGGAACCCACGAGTCCCGGGAGCTACTCCGCTCCTAGCAAGCTGCCACCTGGACTTCCACCCCACTTGGCGAGGGATTCACAGGAGGCGTGACGCCGAGTTCAGTCGGCGGCGACTTCCCACCCCTCGCCGGGGCGTACCAAGCCCACGGCGGCCTGGGGCACCCAGCCCCGGCGACCATCGGACAGGACGATCAGGACGTGATCGGCATCGAGCTCGACCGCTCGAACCTCGGCGCCTTCGTGCAGGACGAACAGCTCCACGCCGTCCCTCCCCACCGCGGATCGCCCCGCGATCTCGGTGGCCAGGACCACCGCCCCGGGCTCGTAGGCCAGGCTGCGGGCGGTCACCACCGTGGACAACAGCAGGAGCAGGCCGAGCACCGCCGCCACCCAGGAGGCGGGCCGCAGGGAGCCGAGCTCCCTGGCCTGACGCCGGCGGCGCCAGCGCAGCCAAGCCCAGGCGCCGAGGGCGAAGCCGAGCAACGAGGACCCCAGGGTGGCGCTCTCGCGCAGCGCCAGGGAGTGCTGCCAGAAGAACACCAGGGGCACATGCCCCTGGGGCTCGAGCTGGTCTCGCACCTGGCCCCGGGCGTGGCCCAGGTTGGCGCGGGCATCGGGCTCGCGAGGCGAGAGCACCAGCGCCTGGCGCCAGGCGAGGATGGCCGATCCCAGCTGGCCCTGGCGGTACAGGGCGTTGCCCAGATCGTACAGCGCGTGGCCATCGACAGCGCCGGCGATGATCACCTCACGCCAGGCCTGCTCCGCCTGGGCATAGTCGCCAGCGCGGTAGGCAGCGGCACCCTCGTGGAAGCGAGCCTGGGGGCTCACAGCGTCGGCGGCCCCCAGCAGGAACAGGGGGAGCGCCAGGAGCAACACACGCAGGGAGCGGTTCATCGTGCCCTCCCCAGCAGGCGGCCGACCTGCTCGACCACGGCCCGCTCGAGATCCCCCGGGTCCACACCTGCATAGCGGGCCGCCTCGAGGCGGCGGTACAGCTCGGCAGCCTCCTGACCCAGCGGTTCGGCCAGGCCGTCCAGGAGTCGCTCGGGGCTGACCCCCGCAGGCGGCAGCTCGAGGGCCAGGCCGGCCGCCTCGCGGAAAGCCTGCTCGAGGGCGGCCAGGCGCTCGGTCCTACCGCTGGGGAGCGTGGCGAGCCGCGCCCGCACAGCCCGCTTGAGCTGACTGCGCTGGCCGCCCTTGGAGCGCAGATCCCGCCCCAGCTGCACCAGCAGGGCCGCGCCGGGCAGCAGCAGCAGCAGCCACGGCAGAGGGTGTGAAGGGCGGAAGCGCCGGTCGTGCACCTGGGCGTCGGCGTGGATGGGCAGGATGTCCTCACCGATGGCGGCGACCGCTTCTTGGTTGGCGACCTGGACCCCGCCGAAGTCGGTGACCACGGGAGCGACGCCCGGCTCGCCTGGGAGCACCTCGAGCTGCATGGGGGGCAGCGCCCACTCCACGTAGCTGGCCTTGGCCGGGTCGAACCAGGACAGGACGATGGACGGCACTGCGAATGTGCCCGCCGCCGTGGGCACCAGCGCCCTGCGCAGCGTGGCTCGGCTGCGGTAGCGCCCACCCACCAGGCCCGCCATGATCTCGGGCTCGTCGTCGTAGGAGCGCAGCTGCTCGCTGTCGACCACGGCGGGCAGATCGACGCCGGCCAGCACACCATCGCCGCGCAGGGTGACGGTCAGGGTGACCGAGTCGCCCACGCGCACCTTGTCCTCGGCCAGCTCAGCCTGGACCTCGAAGCTGCCCACCAGCCCCTCGAAGCTCGCCGGCCGCCCCTCCGCGGGCAAGGGCCGCAGCTCGACCGTCAGGGGATTGGACGCGAGCACCTCGGCCCGAGTCTCGGCGAACATGGAGCCCGCCAGACCTCCCCCGAAGAAGTCCTCGAAGGGATCGCGGGTGCGCCGCCGCTGGCTGCGCTCGACCGGGAACTGGGCCTTGACCACCGATGGGCCGAGCTCGAAGCGGCCCACACCGACGGCGCGAAGAGGCACATCGGCGTCGTGTACCGTGTACTGATGCTCCCCGCGCTGCAGGCTGTAGTCCCGGCTGCTGGCCTCGGCCCCCGGGGCCGCCTCGAACCCTTCGAACTCCGGCCGGGTCCAGTCGGCACCGTAGAGGGTCTCACGGTGGGAGAACGAGAAGCGGTAGACCAGGGCCTGGCCTTGCCAGAAGGGCACCGCAGCCCCCGGCGCCAGCGCTGTGGGCGTGGGATCAAGGCTGGCCACCAGCAGGTTGGGCCCCTCGTCGCCACGGGGCGCCTCGACCACCTGCAGGGGCACCGCCGAGACCCGCAGCTGCTGCCCGCCTACCGTGATCAGCAGGGGACCGATGGCCGCATCGCCAACGTCGACGGCCCGGACCGCCCAGTTGTAGGTGGTGATTCTGCTTGTCTTGAAGTTGATGCTGACGATCTCGGTGGTGGGGCGCTGCCGGGTGAAGCGCAGGGTGGGCACCACCGGCAGCTCTGGCGCAGCGTCGGCCTGGCCACCCGTGATCACCAACCGCAGCGCAGCCGTCTCGCCCACACGAAGCTCCCGCACGTCCAGCTCGAGGTGCGCCTGGACAGCCGACGCCGTGCCTGGCAGCAGCCAGAGCAGCAGCGCCAGCAGCAGCAACGCGCTGGGAAAGCGGATGGCACGGGGGTGCATCACCAGTCCTGGTCCTCGCTCTGTTCACCCTGGATGACCACCCTGGGCGAGCCCTCTTCTACCTCGTCCAGGCGCTCGAGGGCCCGGGCGCGGCTCAGCTCTTCGGGGGTGAGCTCCAGGGGCTGGTCCTGGCCGCCCTGGCCCTGCTGATCTTCTGGGTCCCCCACCGGCTCGATCTCTCCCTCCATCGGCTCCTGTGGCTCGGGCTGCTCCTGCTGGGTCCCGTCGTCGGGCTGAGGCTCTTCCTGCCCTTGCTGATCCTTGGGGTCCTGCTGGTCCTGGTCCTGCTGATCCTTGGGGTCCTGCTGGTCCTGGTCCTGCTGATCCTTGGGGTCCTGCT
>CALDOK010000444.1 GCA_937912125.1 uncultured Pseudomonadota bacterium | reverse complement strand
CTGGCTCGGGTTCCGGCTCTGGCTCGGGTTCCGGCTCGGGCTCCGGCTCGGGCTCGGGCTCGGGCTCGGGCTCCGGTTCTGGCGCTGCCATGGGCTCGGTGGGGAGCGGCACGGCCTCGGTGACTACGTCTTCGGCGGTGGGCTCAGGCGGCTCGATGGACTCGAAGTCTGGTGAGACAGCACCGTCGGCACCGGGCACGCCGTCGTCCCACTCCTCGCCCCAGCCGAGCTCCTCATCGCCACCTTCGTCGCCCATGGCGAAGAAGTCGGCCTCGATGTCATCGAAGGCGCCCTGGGCGACCTTTTCGCTGGGAAGACCCGTCTTCTTGTCTTTCCTTGCCATGTTCCAGCCAGCTCCTTGACACGAATTCAGCGCTTCGCGGGATCCACGGACCACCGTCACCTGCGAGCATGCAGGCAAATCTCATAGCACCCGCCCCCCCTCGCGATCAAGGTGCGGCGCCACCGCCGGCGTCCGCTCTTCGTCAACTCCTGCAGGCGTCGTCTTCGTTGGCATGACAAGAGGGGATTCCAGAGGCGTTTCGGCGAGGCTGGCTCGGGGGTATTGGGGGGCGCTCGGGCCTCGACGAGCGGAGAGCGAGCACTGGCGATCCGGGCCTGCCTCCGCTACCATCCACGGGACGAACGCCTGGAGTTTGCGTGGCCTCCTCACCGACCCGCGGGATTGCTGTGCTGATGGCCCTGTCGGGCCTGTGCTCGGCCTGCTCGCCAGAACCTGGTCCCCTTCCGATGTTCGAGGGTGACGGCTTCTTCGACCGCCCGTGGCCGAGCGATCTCCGCCGCGGCGCAACAGGCGGCCCCGACATGGCTGGGTTCCCCAAGCGCGAGAGCTTCGATCTGGTGGACCTCTACCTGGATGTGGCCGAGACCCTGGACGGCTTCGGCAACAACTCGCCTGTCTATGTTCGCTTCGATGGAGCCATCGACACAGCGCTCCTGCCTGAGCCCCAGGAGTCCCTTGAGCCTTCTTCGCCGGTGCTGCTGCTGGACGTGGACCGGGGCAGCCCTCACCGGGGCGAGATCTTCCCGGTCGAGTGGGCGTGGCAGGAAGAGGAGACGGAATTCCAGGACGAAGACTTGCTGGCCGTGCGCCCCGTGTACGGCTTCCCCCTGCGGCCCAGCACCACCTACGCGTTGGTCGTTCGCGAGCCTCTGGCGCAGGTGGGCGATGCCATGGCGGCGGTGTGGGCACCGGACCACCCCGACCACGACCACTACGCCCCCCTGCAGGAGGCGCTCTTCGAGCTGGGCGTGGATGTGGAGACCGTGGCCTCCGCCGCTGTGTTCACCACCCAGGATCCCGTGTCCGAGATGGCCGAGTACGCTCGGTACATCCAGGAGGACCTCGAGCTCCCCGCCTGGTCCGATCAGCTCGAGCTCATCGACCGCTTCAGCGCCTACGATCTGTACGAAGGGTGGACCTTCGCGCCCTTGTTCCAGGAGGGTGAGCGCCCCTACTCCACCGAAGGCGGCGGGCTGTACCGCAACGGAGCTGGCCAGCCCCGCCCCTACGAGTGGGAGTGGATCCGCTACTCCCTGGCGGTGCCCACCACTACGGTCGAGCCCGAAGACGGCTGGCCCCTGTACATCTACAGCCACGGCACCGGCGGCGACTACATCACCTACGCCAACAACGGCGTGGGGCTCGAGGTCGCCAACGTCCTGGCCATCCAGGGGCTGATGGGCATGGGCATCGATCAGCCGCTGCACGGCCTGCGGGCCACCCCCAGCACCGACGCCGAGTTCCACTCCTTCAACATCCTGAACCCCGACTCCGCGCGCGGGAACTTCCGGCAGGGTGGCCTGGATCAGGTCTTCCTGGCGGCGGCGGTCGCGGCCAGCCCCGTCTTCGTGCTCCCCAGCTCGGTGCTTCGTGTGGACACGGACCGCATGGTCTTCCTGGGGCACTCCCAGGGAGGCATCTCAGGCTCGCTCGCGGGGCCCTTCCTGGGCGAGCACCTCCAGGCGATGTTCCTGTCCGGCGCGGGAGGAGGGCTGGGGCAGACCTTGATCTACCGCGAGGCCGGCGTGGACCTGGCGGCCCTGCTGGCCACCCTGCTCGAGCTCGACGACAACGAGAACGTCGACACCTTCCACCCCATCGTCGCGCTGGTGCAGTGGCTGTCCGATGTCACCGACCCCATCAACTACGCGCCGTTCTGGTTCCACGACGAGCCCAGCTGGCCCGCCTCTCCCCTGCACGTGGCCATGAGCGAAGGCGTGCTCGACGCCTACACTCCCCACCAGACCACCGAGGCCCTCGCCGCCGCAGCACGGGTGCCGCTGCTCGAAGACGTGGCCAGCACGTCGCTGGCGCACGAGCTGCGCGGCCTGGCGGTCCAGGCACGGCCAGCCAGCGGCAACCAGCTGGGCTACGGCGAGGCCAGCATCACGACTGGGCTGGCGCAGTACGGGGACCAGGGGCACTTCGCCATCTTCGACGACTACGATGCCGCGGCCACCTACCGGGAGTTCCTGCGCTCGGCGACCACCGACGCGGTGCCCACCATCCCCGGTGACGGCACAGCCTCCTACGGAGCGACCCCATGAACATCCTGCTCTGTGTCACCGGCGGGATCGCCGCCTACAAGGCCTGCGACCTGGTGAGCCTGGCCCGCAAGTCCGGTGCGGAGGTGCGCGTGGCCATGACGCCGAACGCCACCCGCTTCGTCGACCCCATCAGCTTCCAGGCGCTAAGCGGCCAGGCGGTCATCACCGATGTGTTCCAGGAGTCCGCCAGCGGCGACATCAACCACATCGCCTGGGCCCAGTGGGCGGACGTCGTGGTGGTGGCCCCCGCCACGGCCAACGTCATCGGCAAGCTGGCGGCGGGCCTGGCCGACGACGCTGTCACCACCATGATCATGGCGGTGCCGGCCGGCATCCCGATCATCATCGCGCCGGCCATGAACACCCACATGTGGCTCAACCCGGTGGTGCAGCGCAACCTGGGGTGGCTGGAGGACCTGGGCCGCTACCATCGCGTCGAGCCCGTCAGCAAGCGCTTGGCCTGCGGCGACGAGGGCCCAGGTGGCCTGGCGGACCCGGCCGCGATCCTGCAGCGCGCCCTGGACGAGGCGCGCTGACTCCAGAGAGCTCTACAGGCAGCCGGGCAGCCTATTCTTCGGCCCCGGGCGCGGGCTCGGCTTCGGGGGCGGCCTCGCCATCGGCGGTGGGCTCGCCCTGGGCCTCGGCGGCGAGCTTGTCCTTCTTGGAGAAGACCTTGCGCACGTTGTTCCACCAGCGGGTGGGGTTCTCGATGTCCTCTTCCGCGGGCAGCGGCACCGCGAAGGAGGCATCCTCGATCACCACCGCTGCGGAGCCGGTGGCCACGTGCCGCCCGAGCTGGACGATGCGCTCGCCCGAGAGGATCAAGCCGACCAGGGTGTCGGTGCGGGCGCAGAAGACCAGGTCGTCGATCTCGCCCAGGGCTGTGCCGTCGCGTGAGATGACCTTGGTGCCCAGGTAGCGCGACGCCCAGGCCCGCCCGTCCTCGGGGTTGCGGCTGCCGCCGCTCCACTCCACCCGCGTCTCGCTGGTGATGAAGACCACGTCGCGACCGACCTGATCCAGATCGTCCGCCTGGATTCCACCGGCCCGTCCGAACATGCTCGAGGAGCGCAGGCGGTAGCCGTAGATGCTCCAGGTGCGGATGTCGAACTGGAAGTCGTCGAACTTGCCGACGATGGCGCCCTCTTCGCGGGACACCACGGGGCGGGCGCGGGTGGACTCGTAGCGGATCATGGTTCCTCCGTGAACGACGCGATGGCTCGGCGCTGGCGAAAGCTATCACGGCGTCGTGTGGAAGGGGACGTGGGCGCTCCCGTCCGATAGCCCTGTGACCATGGCACGACGACCCAGACGAACGCCCGAACCCGTTCCACCCGCCGACGACGAAGACGGCATCCTCGATCTGCTCCACGCGAGCCTCGACGAGGAGCTGGACTGCAAGCGCCAGCGGGTGCAGCGCGCGCTCTCGGCCCGGGGCATCGCCTTCGACGTCCCAGCTCCTGAGCCATCACCTCGCCGTCACGGGGCTCGCGCCCGGGTGAGCTTGCGGGTGGGGCAGCAGGCCGAGCTCGTGGTGCGCAGGCCCGGGAGCCACCAGGACGTGCCCCCACCCCTCGACGCCATGGCGCGACCCGAGATCGCCGCGGTGGCGCGGGCCATCGGGGCCCAGCTGGCCACCGAGCCGCGGCTGTCCAGGCCCATCCAGCGCCTGGAGCTGCGCAGCGATGGGGCGCGGGTGGTCACGGTGCTGTACGGCGACATCCCAGCGTCCGCCAGGGAACCGCTGGCAGCGCTGCTGGGGCCGGCCCTGGGGCCCGACGGCGCGCTCTGCTTCCAGGCGCGCACACTGCTCGGGCAGGCTCGACTGCGCCTGCCCGTGGGGGAGATCGAGCTCGAGGTGGGTCCCCTCACCTTCTACCAGGTGAACCTCGAGGCCAACCAGGCGTTGGTGCGGGCTGTCGGCGACGCGGTCGCGTCCGCGGCACCCACCAGGGTGCTCGATCTGTTCGGAGGCGCCGGCAACCTGTCCTTCCCCATCGCGGCCAGGGGCATCGCCGTGGATCTGGTGGAGTCGCACCCTCCGGCCGTGAAGGACGCTCGCGCCAACGCCGCCAGGCTCGATCTGCCAGTCGGGGTGGTCCAGCAAGACGCCTACCAGCTGCAGCCTGGCAGCCAGTTCTTCGATGTGGCGGTGCTCGATCCCCCACGGCGCGGCGCGGGTCCCGCCATGGAGGCCGTCTGCGCCACCAGGCCTCGCGCCATCGTGCTGGTCTCCTGCCACCCACCCTCCCTGGCGAAGGACCTACAGCAGGCCATGTCCCACGGCTACCGGATCGACGCCCTGAGCCTCCACGATCTGTTCCCGCTGACCTCCCACGTGGAGAGCCTGGCGGTGCTCAGACGCTCGTGAGCTGCTCGGCCGGCGAGATGGGCCCCTCGATGTGTGGGTGCCTGAGCATCCAGATCCAGACCCCCAGGCCCGCAGCGAGCATCAGAGCGCTGCCGTACTGGCCCGCGGTCAGGCCGTAGTAGCGAGGATCTGAGCCGGGCAGGTCCGTGGCCCGCAGGAAGTCGAGCCCGAAGCGCACCGGGGCGTAGAGCAGGCACCAGGTGACCACGAAGAAGCCTGGCCGGCGGTTGCGCCGCCCGAGCACCCAGAATGCCACCGCGATGACCAGGGTCCACGCGGCCTCGTACAGCCCCAGCTCGAAGCGCGGGCCGAGGTTGGGGAAGTCCACCGCCAAGAAGAACTCGGTGGGCTTGCCGATGTGGTCGTGGACCACCGCACAGCCCAGACGACCGAACACCCAGCCGAATGGGAAGCCGAACATCACCGCGTCGGCATGGGGCCAGAAGGGCCGCTTGCGGAACACCTTGAAGAACAGCACGGTGCCGATCACCGCGCCGATGAATCCACCGTAGGACGAGAAGCCCGCCCAGACCTCGAGCAGGGAGCGGATACCCTGTTCTTCGAGCCGCTCCGGGTGGTAGGCGAGCACGAAGATCACGTGGCCGACCAAAAACCCCATGCCCACGATGACCACGATGCCATCGACGATGTCCCGCACCTGCAGGCCGGTGCGCAGCCCGCGGGCGCGCGAGACCTCGAGCCCCAGCACGAAGCCGATGCACACCAGGGTGGCCCAGGGATCGATAGGGACAGGTCCCAGATCCCAGACGGGCAGGTGGTAGTAGGGGATGACGGCCAGCGCTTCCATGGGGGCTCCGGTCCGCCCTCTTAGCCACTCCTTCCCAGCGGCGCTCGCGCCGCGTCCCCCGTGCTATGGTGGCCGCCGCGCTGGAGGAAGCCGATGGCTGTGATCACCTGCGATGTCATCATCCAGGGCACGAGACGCGATGCGGTCTTCGCCTGGCTCAGGGAGCCCGATCACCACCGCGCCCTGCTCGAGGGCGCGTTCGCGCGGGTCGAGAGCGTGGGGTCTGGGGTCTTCGAGCTCGACCTCACCCTCACCGCGAAGCTCTCCCACAGGCTCTGCTACGAGTTCGTGCGTGCCGACGACGAGCACGGCGGCCGGCGTGTCCACGTGCGGACGATGGGCCGGCGCGTCAAGGGCGCGCTGCGCTACAGCCTCAGCACCGCGCAGCCCAGCGCCGACACCCTGGTGACGCTGCACCTGGACTACTCTCCGGGCCGGGCGCTGGGCTTGCTGGTGGACCGCCTGATGCTACGGCAGGCCCTGGAGCGCGCCTCACACGCCATGTTGCAGAACCTGGCTCTGCAGTTCGGGTCCGAATAGGAGCCCATCCCTCCGTCCGCCGCGATGCCACGACGGTCGGCAGGCCTGGAGAGAGGCCATGCCCACCAGCTTCGACAAGGGTGGCCCCGAAGATCCCAAGAGCGGCGATAGCCGTGAGCCCATGGTGGAGATCGAGGCCGTCCGGCGTTCCTTCTCGAGCCCCGGGGGGGGGCGCATCGTCGCCCTCGAGCTCTCCAGGCTCGCGGTGGGCCGTGGGGAGATCTGCGCGCTGGTGGGCCCCAACGGCGCTGGCAAGAGCACCCTGCTGCACTTGGTGGCGGGCCTGCTGCGGCCGGACACCGGCGTGATCAAGGTGGGTGGCGTCTCGCTGAACGCGCTCCGCGAGGCCGAGCTCGACCGCTTCAGGGCCCACAACGTGGGGGTCTTGCTCCAAGGTGCCCAGCTCATGGACTGCCTCACCGCTGAGGAGAACGTGATGGCGGCCCTGCACTTCGCGGGCAAGGGACGCTCCGAGCAGCGGGCCCGGGCCAGGAGCCTGCTGGAGGAGCATGGTGTGGCCCACAGGGCCCGCCACCTGCCGTCCGCTATGTCGGGGGGAGAGCGCCAGCGCGTGGCGCTGGCCCGTGCTCTGGCCAATCGGCCACCGCTGCTGCTGGCCGATGAGCCGCTGGCCAGCCTGGACAGCGAAGGCGCCCAGGCGCTGGCGGCCCTGTTCGCCTCTCTGACGCGACAGCAGGGGTTGACCCTGCTGGTGGCCACCCACCACCCCCAGCGGCTTCAGCCCGACCGGGTGGTCCAGCTGCGCGCGGCCCAGGGCCTCGGGAGCGCGGCATGACCAGCCTGCGCATCGCCTGGAGGCTGGTGCAGTCCCGCGGCCTGCACCACGCCGTCACCGCCCTCGTGCTCGCTCTGGGGCTTGGCCTGATGCTCGCCACCGTGGCCGTCGGGGACGCGACCCGCGGTGCGGTGAGCGCCCTGGCCGCCCGCTACCCGCTGGTGGCCGGCCCCAAGGTCGGGGCGGTGCCGCTGGTGCTGGGTTCCCTGACAGGCCTGCAGGATCTCGAGGCTGGCGTCTCCCTGCAGGCGGTGGTGGATCTCGAGGACGACCCACGCGTCGAAGTCGCCGTGCCTCTGCTGGCGGGCCACGCCGTGAAGGGCCACGCCTTGCTGGCCACCAGCCCGGCCTACCTGTCTCCACGCTCCCGCTTCCCCCTGTCCGACGGGCGTGTGTTCGAGGCGAACGCGGTG
This sequence comes from uncultured Pseudomonadota bacterium, assembly GCA_937912125.1. Lineage (GTDB taxonomy): Bacteria > Myxococcota_A > UBA796 > UBA796 > JAFGLY01 > CALDOK01. The sequence goes on along the minus strand of CALDOK010000444.1, from coordinate 8,305 downwards.
GACGAGGCGGTGCTGGGCGCCGCCGCGGCCGATGCGCTCGGGCTGGGCGTGGGCGACTCCGTGGAGCTGGAGCACCAGCACGCCGACGCCCCTCAGAGCCCCGGCTCCCTCCGCATCGTCGGTGTCCTCGCCCCCACCCGCACCGCCGTCGACACCACCGTCCTCTGCGCCCTCGAGGCCGTCTTCCACAGCCACGGCGCCGAAGCCCACGAACACGAACACGAACACGAACACGAACACGAACAGGCCCACGAACACGACCACGAACAGGCCAACGAGCACGACCACGAACAGGCCAACGAGCACACCCCCACGAGCCACCTCTCCCCTCGCCTCGTCTCGTCCATCCTGATTCGACCCATCGACGACGCCGCGCTCCTCTCCTTGCAGGAAGACCTCCAGCAGCGCGGTCTCGAGGTGGCCCTCACGGGCCAGACCCTGCGCAGGATCTCAGACCGCCTGGCCGGCGGCGGCCGCTTGCTGCGGCTGCTCGTGGGCGGTGTGGTGCTGGTCACCTTCCTCTCCCTGCTCATGTCCATCTACGGCTCCTCGCTGGTCCAAGCCCGCGAGGTCGCCGTGCTGCGCGTGCTGGGGGCCCGCCGCCTCGAGGTGGTGGGCATCGTGGCCGCGGCGACCTTGATGGTGGTGCTGGCGGGGGCGGGCGGGGCCTGGATGGCGGGCAGCGTGCTCGCTGGCGTCGCCGAGGGAGTCCTGCGCTCCGATCTGGGCCTGGAGGCCACGGTCTCGCTGCTGACGGGCCAGGCACCGGCCTACCTGGCGGGTGGGCTCGCGGTGCTCGTGCTCGTCGGCGTGCAGCCCGCCCTGGCGACCTACCACCTGCAGGCCGCCGAGGCCCTCACCGCTCCCGCAGGCTCGGGCCTGGCTACCCGCAGCTACCTGCGCTGGGCCATGCGCTTCCTGATCCCGCTGGCCATCTTCATCTGGGCGGAACAGACGGTGGCTCAGCACGGCGTGGAGGGCTTCTCGCGGCCCTTGAGCGCCGAGTCTTCGGCAGTCTTCGACGCCCACCGCGCCTGGACCACCGGCGACGCGCCCGCCGCGCTCACGGATCTGGACGGCACCAGGGTCTCCCTCGAGGGCTACATGTACGCCCTGGGGGATCCATGGGAGGTCGAGGACTTCTACCTGGTGGCCCTGAACCCTCGCCTGCCCCGCTGCCCATTCTGCTACCGAGCGCCCACGCGCCATGAACGTATCCTGGTGCTGTCCCCTGGAGGCCTGCACGAGGTGGCGCCCGGCATGGTGCGAATCCAGGGGGTTCTCACGCTGCAAACCGAGGAGCGTGATCAGGTCGTGGTCACCCTGGACACCTTCGAAGTGGTGGTCGGTGAGTGACCGCCGCTATCATGCCGTTCCACCTCGGAGGGCACACGATGCGCCGTTCCACCTGCCTGCTCGCCCTGCTGTCACTCGGCTGTCCTGGAGACAGCGATCTGTTGGCCGAATGGATCGAGATCGAGGGACGTGTCGGCTTCGAGCTCGCAGAGGATCTCGAGCTGGGGCTCGACGGCGTGCACGGCGCGTGGTCCGCTAGCGGCGAGCTGCCCCCAGGGGTCGAGCTGGACGATGACGGCTGGCTGCGAGGCGTCCCCGAAGCCTCCGGGTTCTATGGCTTCGAGGCGCAGGTCGAGGATGACGACGGGCGCACCGGCATCGTCTCGGTCGATCTCACCATCCCCACCGTCGTCCTGCTCTCCGGCTACGAGCCCTTCGGCGGGGCGGAGACCAACCCCAGCATCGAAGCGCTCTGGCCTCTCCAGGAGCAGCTCGCGGGGGCGCTGGACCTGCGCGTCATCGAGCTCCCCGTGGTCTGGGACGAAGCCTGGGACGTGCTGCTCGAGGAGATCGACGCCCTCAACCCCGACATCATCGTCGCCACCGGCCAAGCCGGAACGGATCGGATGCGCTTCGAGACCAACGCCGTCAACATCGAGAACGGCACCGACAACGACGGCGCGACCCGCAGCGGCTCCGAGGTGGTCCAGGGTGGGCCCAGCGCCCTGGTCGACCGCCTGCCCGAGGACGTGATGTCCGCGGCCATGGAGGCGGAGGGCTACGCCACCAGCATCTCCGACGACGCCGGCGACTACCTCTGCAACCACCTCTTCTACCACCTGATGTACTACGCCGAGGTCGAGGCCCAGCGCACCGACCTGGTGGCCGGCTTCATCCACGTCTCCCCCGCAGGCCAGTACTCGAGCTACAGCGTGGAGGACATCACGGCGGCCCACCTGCTGGGCCTCGAGGCCTTGAGCGACTGGTACGGATCGGGCGCGGCGCTGACGGTCCGATCCCCCGTGGACGAACACCGGGCGCCCGTCTACTTCCCCAGCGGAGGCACCCTTTGATCCCACGCGCGGCCCTCGCGGTCTTCACCCTGCTGGCCCTGCCATCCCCGGCCTGGGCCCTGGACCGCTCCCTGGACACCCAGCTGGTGCAGCCCACCATGCTGCCGGGCTCCCTGGTCGCGGTCGATACGCCCCGGGTGCCTGAACAGAGCGGCATCATCGGGGGCGTGACCTGGCAGATGGAGCACCTGCCCCTCGAGTACTTCGAGAACACCCAGCCGGCGGGCGCCGCCATCGCGGCCCGCAACAGCCTGCACCTGGTGGCCGCCTACCCCTTGAGCGGGCGGGTGGCCCTGGGCGGTCGCTGGTCCACCGCGCTGATGGATCCCGGCCTCGAGCCCTCGGTGGCCCCGGCCCACAACCTGGCGGCGGGGGATCTGGGCTTGTTCGCCAAGCTGGCCATGATCCAGGGGTCGCGCTTCGCCATGGGCGCCCGCCTGGATCTCTGGCTTCCCGTGGGCACAGACGACAGCTGGGTGTCCGAGACCGCCACCCGCTACTCCCCCACCCTGCTGGCCGAGGCGGATCTGCGGGTCCTGCGCCTGTACGCCAACCTGGGCGCCATGCTGCGCTCGTCCCACGCCACCGACTGGGACTTCGCCCTGGGCTCGGAGTTGGTCCTGGGGCTGGGCGCCTGGGTGCCGGTGACAGACGCGTGGGGCGGTCTGGTGGAGGCCACCTCTCGGCACGGCTTCGACAACCTGATGCGGCCGGGTGCCGAGAACCCCGTCGAGGCAAAGCTGGGAGCGCGCTATCGCACCCCCGCCTCCCTGGCGGTGGACCTGGCGGTCGGCACGGCCGTCAGCCACGGCTATGGCGCCGCCGACTTCCGCCTGTTGGTGGGCATCACGCGCTTGGTCCCTCCACCGCGCAGGACGCCGGAGCCCGAGCCCGTGGTGGTCATCGCGCCCCCGCGACGCGCTCAGGTGGAGGTGGACGAGACCCTGCCCGACGAGAAGGTCGTGAAGTGGGAGCCGGACGTGCTGGCCCAGGTGCATCGGGGCCAGATCGTGATCCGCGAGCCGCTGCAGTTCGAGCTGGACACGGCGCAGCTGCTGCCCGAGTCCGTCCCAACCCTCGACGCGGTGGCCGGGGTGATGACCGAGTACCCCCAGATCGAGCTGCTGGTCATCGAGGGGCATGCCAGCGAGGAAGGCAGCCACCAGCACAACTACGAGCTCAGCAAGCTGCGCTCCAGCGCCGTCTACGAGGCGCTGCTGGGAGCAGGGGTGCGCCCGGAGCGGCTCAGCTGCAGGGCCATGGGAGAGATCGCTCCTGTGGCTCCCGGCCAGGACGAGATCAGCCTGGCCCGCAGCCGGCGGGTGGAGTTCCACATCGTCAAGGTGCGCGACTACCTGGACGTGGCCCCCGACTACGGCAGCGCCATGATCACGCTGCCGTGGAATGGTGAGCGCATCCCCGAGCCCCCGGCCGGCAGCAAGCTGCTCTCCACCGATGCCCACCCCATCCTGCTCGAAGAAGCCTACGTGAACAAGCCCGCCCCCGCCGAGACCGTACCCGACCAGCAACTCTTCCGGCCGAGCTTCGACGAAGACGACGAAGACGGCGAGGAGGGGGAAGAGAACCGGCCCACCGCCCCCGAGGAGCAGCCATGATCGCCCTCTCGATGTTCATCGCCGCCGCTCTGGCCTCCCCCAAGCTCGACTGCGAGGCTGAGCTCGAGCAGGACCTCAACTGCAACTACATCGACGTGTCCCTCGAGCAGCCGGTGGATCTGGGCGACCCGCAGTGCCTGGGCAACACCAACGCCGACGGCGATCCATACGACAACGCCGACTACTATTACGACTACACCTCGTTCGGCTGCGCCTACTTCGTCTACGCCTACGACATGGACAAGGACGAGGATCTGTTCGGCTTCGGCGAGGTGCAGATCGTGGGCAAGGACGGCTACCCCGACCGCATCGTGCTCATCACCTGCGACAACTGCGGCGAGGACTACAACCCCCTGCAGGAAGACTGGGACTGCGACGACGCGGGGGATCTCTGCGACAACTGCCCCGACATCTGGAACCAGGATCAGAGCGACCTGGACAACGACGGCCTGGGCGACGTCTGCGACAACTGCCCTTTGAAAGCCAACCCCGACCAGACCGACACCGACGGCGATGGCCTTGGCGACGCCTGTGACAACTGCATCGAGGTGCCCAACCCGGATCAGAGCGACCGGGAGCTGGATGAAGACGGAGGCGTCGAGGGCGACACCGTGGGCGACGCCTGCGACAACTGCCCCGACCACATGAACACCGATCAGGCAGACGGTGACGACGACACCGTGGGCGACGAGTGCGACAACTGCCCCACCGACAGCAACCAGACCCAGCAGGACACCGACAGCGACACGGTGGGCGACTCCTGCGACAACTGCATCTGGGACGAAAACCCCGAGCAGTACGACCAGGACGCCGACGACGTGGGCGACGCCTGCGACCAGTGCCCCGATGCCTGGGACCCGTCCCAGCAGGATCTGGACGGCGACGGCTACGGCGACGCCTGCGACAACTGCCCGGAGCGCTCCAACGAGAGCCAGGCGGACCTGGACGAGGACGGCATCGGCGATGACTGCGACCCCTGCCCTCTGGATGACTCCACGGGTGCGGATGATGCGGATGGGGACGGCCTGGGCGACGCCTGCGACAACTGCCCCGAGGACGCCAACCACGACCAGGTGGACACAGACGGCGATGGGCTGGGCGACGCCTGCGACGTGGAACCGGCCCTGCGGGGCGGCGGGCCCTGCGGCTGCCAGCCCAGTGATCTGCCGGGCATCCCGTCCGCCTTCCTGCTCTTCGCCGGTGGCTGGGCCGTGCGTCGGCGCCTGGACGCAGCCGCCCGAGCCTCATCGTCGTGATTGCGGTGGGGGGACAGCCCCAGTAGAATGCACCTCCAACCCGCCCAGAGCGGAGGTCCCCGTGCGTGCACCGTCCCTGATCCCCTTCGCCGCGCTCCTGCTGGCAGCCCCCGCCAACGCTGAGCTCCATCCCCCTGGCGCGGTCATCGAGGACGCCGCCGTCATCGATGTCACCGATGACGGCCTGGACGCGGTGGGCGAGCTGATCCCGGCGCTGATCCCCAGCAACTTCGACATCCCCGACATGAGCGACGACGGCGGCGCCTACGAGTACTCCCTGAGCGGGGCGTGGGCGTCTCTGAACATGACCGACGCGGCCATCGTGCCCCAGAACGGTGTGCTCACCCTCGACGCCGATCTGATGGTCTGGCTGAACAACTCGTCGGACAAGTTCGATCTCTACTTCGAGATCCTGTGGGTCATCTCCGACACCTGCCACGGCTACGTCGATCCCTTCCCCGCCTGGGTCAGCATCGACCTGATGCTCGACGTGGTGCCCGTGGGCGATGGCACCTACGCCCTCGACGCCACGCTGGGCGCCATGGACATCACCTACGATCTGCAGAGCTCCGACATCCAGCTGGAAGACTGCTCCATCGGCTACCTCGAGGACGTGCTCAACTTCTTCGGGCTGTCGCTGTACGACCTGATCCTCGGCTTCGCGGACGACGCCATCCAGGGCGCCATCGGCGACGCCACGGGCGACATCGAGGCCATGATCGAGGACGCCTTCGCGTCGGCCACCATCCAGGAGCAGCTGGACGTCAACGGCGCCACCGTCGACCTGATGCTCTCGCCCAAGGACGTGGAGATCGTGCCCGATGGGCTGCGCATCATCATGCAGGGCTCCTTCGACGGCAACCCGGCGGCCGAGTGCATCGCCGCCTACGATCCTGGCGGCAGCCCCAAGACCCAGAGCAGCCCCCCAGGCATCGGCGTGTTTCCCTCTGGCATCTCCCCCACCACGCACATGGGCCTGCTGGCGTCCGACGACATGCTCAACCAGCTGATGTACGCGGTCTGGCGCGGCGGCGTGCTCTGCTACACCATCGACGAGAACTTCGAGACCTTCCCCATGTCCACCTCGGTCCTCGGGATCCTCGACGGCCCCGACGACGAAGGCCCCTTCGACCAGCTCTTCCCCGAGAACATGGACATGGCCATCGTCACGCGCCCCGTCGAGCAGCCCATGGCCAACCTCGAGGGCGACCACGACGTGGACTTCTCGGTGAACAACCTGGGGCTGGACTTCATCGCCGAGGTGGACCACCGCAAGGCCCGGGTGCTGGCGCTGGACCTGCAGGCCAACATCGGCGCTGACCTCGAGCTCAACCCCACCACCGGCGAGCTGGCCATCAACCTGGACCTGGGCGAAGGGGCCATCGTGCCCTCGGTCAGCTCCTGCGAGCTGGCGGTGGACGCCTCCGAGCTGGTCATAGAGAACTTCGGCGGTCTGCTGGACACCATCATCGGGATGGTGGCGGGCGATGCCCTGAGCGGCTTCACCTTCAACCTCCCCGCCTTCGAGGGGATGGGCCTCACCGAGCTCAACACCGCCACGGCTGGGTCCGCTGGTGACTGGCTCGGGGTCTTCGCCAAGCTCGGTCCTGTCGCCTACGAGGGTGGCTGCGACGAGAGCGGCGGCTGTGACACCGGCGGTGGCTGCAGCGGCGGCGGCTGCTCCGGCGCGGGCCCAGTGCCCAAGCGCGCCCCCTGGCTGCTGCTGGCCTTGGGTGCCGGCCTGCTCGCCCGCCGCCGTCGCGGCCAGGGCAGCGACCCTCAGTAGAACTCCACCCCTCGCAGCAGGTTCTCCGAAGCGCGGCGGGCCTGCAGCAGGCGACCCGGAGGCACCAGCAGCTCGAAGTGGTACGCCAGGGCGCTGCGCACCATAGTGGTGCCCAGCACCAGCTCCCGCTCCGGATCTTCGGGTACGCAGGTGCCAACGGTGCGGGCCTCGGGGCTGCGTAGCTGCTCGTAGGCGCCTTGATCGAAGAAGGACCAGTCGCAGCCCGCACGGGGCCGTGGGGTCGTGGACGCCTCGTGGAAGACCCAGACCTCGAGGGTGGAGCCAGTGGAGACATGCTCGAGCACCACCCGCAGCGGGGCGTCGCTCATGCCCTCGTGGGCCACCCAGCCTTCACCCACCGGGACCGAGAAGGGGTAGCTTCCGTCGTGGTACACGCCCTCGAACACGCTGCCGGAGGGGGCGCTGACGCCCTCGGGCTCAGGCTGATGGCTGGTGGGCGCCACAGGGGGCTGCAGCAGGGTATGGGGCTGGCAGGTGGCCCCCAGGCAAGGAAGCAGCGACAGCAGGATCAGGGCGGCCTGGCCGCAGCAGAGGTGCCTGTACCGAGCGCGGTCGTGATCGCCGGTCCGAGCCGCTCGCAGGCGGCCCGAGCAGCAGTTAGAAAAGATCCGAATGGAGGTGGCCATGAGAACGTTCGCTATCCCGACCCTTCTGCTCTCGCTCGCCGCTGGCTGCGGCGGCTCATACGCTGTGGTCGACGGCGAGGTCGCGGGCAAGGGCCTGAACGACATCAACACCGTGATGTTCGGCGGCCCGTTCATCATCATCACCGACGCTCAGCTGGACTGCCTGGATGTGGCCTTTGTCACCCGCCACTACTCCCAGGGCGAAGCCGTCACTGACTTCGACTTCCGCCTGCTGCAGTTCGCGTTCTCCGACCCCGAGGTCAACTCCGGCGTCTACAACCTGGCGGGTGAGTCCTCGGTCACCGCCAAGTACCTGGTCCAGACCGACGGTGCCTTCGCCGAGTACCGGGGCCGCGAGGGCAACCTCGAGGTGGACGATCTCGAGGAAGACAAGTTCGCGTTGGGGATCTTCGACGTCAGCTTCGACGAGGGCTCCCTGTCTGGCGACTACCAAGCTGAGTGGTGCCGGAACCTCAAAGACAACTAGAGGTTGTTCCTTCGGGGCCTCATACCGACGACGGCGCCCATGGCGCCCGTCGCGGCATAGGATCAGCTTGGTGGCGGGGTGGACGGGGTCCTCATACCGACGACGGCGCCCATGGCGCCCGTCGCGGCATAGGATCAGCTTGGT
>CALDOK010000443.1 GCA_937912125.1 uncultured Pseudomonadota bacterium | reverse complement strand
GGTCCCGGAACTCCGCCATGAGCAGGGTGAAGTTCTCGGTGTCCTCCGGGCGCCCGGTCGTGAGCCCACCCTCCACCGGGTACTCCCAGTCCACGTCGATGCCGTCGAAATCGTAGGTCAGCATCAGGTCGACGCAGGACGACACGAAGGACGCACGGGAGGCCTCGGTCATCGCCACGTCGGAGAAGTTGGATGACAGGGTCCAGCCACCCAGGCTCATCATCACCCGCAGGTCGGGGTACGCTTCGCGCAGCTCCATGAGCTGGGCGTAGTTGCCGCCATCCTTCTCCAGCGCGGCCCAGGCGTCGTAGGGCTGGCACTCGCCGTCCGCGGTCACGTCGATGAACGCATAGTTGATGTGGGTGAGGGCGTGGGCGGGGATGTCCGCCACGTGGTAGTCGCGGTCGTAGACTCCCCACTCCACGAACCAGCCGATGACGCGCTGCTCGGTGTCGGTGTCGGTGTCGGTGTCGGTGTCGGTGTCGGTATCCGCCTCGGCACCGGTGTCGCCGTCATCGGCGACGCAGGTGTCACCCTCCAGATGGGTTCCCTTGCCGCACTGAACGTCTCCGGTGGAGCAGCCAGCAGCGAGGAGAAGGAACAGGACAAGGATCATGAAGGCCTCCATGTTGAAAACCTAAATAACCCATCGCAGCCGGGGGGATAGGTACGACAAGCAGCCCTCGAGGTGTCCAGGCGCCAGCCCGCGTGTACGGGTAGCCTGCCAGCCTGGCGTGCTGGACTCGAGGAAAGCTTCGAGGAGGGAGAGAGTGCCCCCTGGGACGGCCCACGGGAGCGCTGGCCGGCGCGAGGCGCAGCACGGCCGTCCGCCATGTAGGCAGCTTGTTCTGATCCGATGTCGGTGGTGGTCCGTGGGCGAGGAGAGCAGACAAGGAACCCCTGGTCGAGCTCCGATCTCCGGCTCGGGTCCAGGTCGCGATCAGCCCTGGATCCTTCGGGCGAAGAACGACCAGATCTCTTCGGAGGCCTGGATGTCCCGGTTGCCGCCGGACCCCGGCCAGTCGTGGCGACCACCCACGATCTCGTACAGCCAGACCTCGGCATCCGCGCCGCTGGAGCCCCAGCGGTGGGCGATCACGTGGCTGCCGTCGTCGGGGGCCAGATCGGGCAGAGCCTCCTGCTCGTAGAGGTCGAGCCCGTAGGCCTCCACGAAGTGCCCCACGCTCTCCTCGGTGCCCAGGTAAGGTCCGTACCCGTCGCTGCCGTCGGGATCTCCCTCCCAGGGCGTGATGGGATCGGTGGTGCCGTGGATCTCGAGCAGGGAGGGCTGGCTCGCTGGAGCGCAGCGCTCCTGGATCACCCCCATCAGGCAGCCGGCCACGGGCGCCACGGCGGCGAAGGCGTCGTCCGCTTCGCAGGCGAGCCGGTAGCTCATGTCACCGCCGTTGGACATGCCGGTGGCGAACACCCTGTCTGGGTCGAGCCCCAGGTCGGCCACCACCAGCTCCCGCAGAGCGCGCACGAAGCCCACGTCATCGACCTCGCCGTCGTGAAAGGCGTAGCCGACCTCCCAGTAGGGTTGGTTCCAGGCGTCACGCATCCCCTGGGGGTAGACCACAGCGAAGCCCTCGCGGTCGGCGACCGCGTCCATGCCCGCGTAGGCCTGGATTCCGGCGGCCGTGCCGCCATAGCCGTGCAGCACCACCACCAGAGGCGCGCCCACCGGCAGGTCCTCAGGTCGATGCAGGACGAACCGACGCTGCAGGCCGTCGTGCTCGAGGGAGTGCTCACCGCTCTCCAGCGTGCGCGGAGGAATCGTGTCGCCGGTGTCGCCGGTGTCGTCTGTGTCGCCACTGTCGCCGGTGTCCTCGGTCTCCGGGTCAGCGCTGTCATCCGGCTCCGCGGCCGGCGTGCAGCCCACCAGTGCGGCAAACGCACACAAGGAGATGAGGCATCGAGGGATCTTCATGGGTCATGTCTCCTTCGCGGCACGGCGAGCGCGGCGACCAGCAAGGGGAACCAGGCCGCGGGTGCACCTGCACCGCAGCCGCAACGCCCTGAAGTCCGGACTCCATCGACCTCGCTGTCCGCCGTCGAGGCTGGTGGTTGGCTGTCCTCGGCGCCCGTGTCCTCGGCGGGGGTGCCGCTGTCCGGGGCCAACCCGGTGTCGCCCGTGTCCAGGGGCTCCGCGTCGGTGCCGAAGACATCAATGGCGCGGCCCAGACCGACCTCGTCTCCGTCCACGAAGGCCACCTGGACCCACGCCAGGCCGGCGTAGCCTTCGCTGAGTGTGGCCGACAGGCAGGCGACCCCCTCCAGAAGCTCCGCGCGGGTCAACTCCACCGCCTGGCGCAGCTCGATCCGGCCGTGATCGGTCTCGGTGCGGCCCAGGCCCAGGCCCGCGTAGACCACGGCGGTCTGGCCAACGCGCGACGCCACACCCACGCGCAGCGCGGATTCGGACTCCTCCACCGCCGAGGTCGCGGGCTGGTTGCCCCGCGATGCCTGGGCGTCCCAGGGGGTAGGCGGTGTGCAGAGCAGGGTGTCGTACCGGTCCTCCACCCCAAAGACCTGCGCCTCGATGAAGGCGCCGGCGAGCTCGATGGCGACCTCGCGCTGTTCGGCGTCGCTCAGCTCCTCGGGGTGAAACTCGATGTCGGTGATCGCCTGGTGCCCCGTGCCGTGCATGACGCCGTACAGCCCTCTGCTCGGCGCGTCCAGATCTTCGAACCAGGCCTGCCGGACCAGATCGGGCGGCGAGGTGGTGTCCTGGTTGCCGGTGAGCATCAGCGCAGCACCGTCGAAGCTGCGGTAGCCGTCCCACTGGTAGTCCTCGTCGCGGTAGGGGCTGAAGCCGATCACCGTCTCGAGGCGTGGCTCCAGCTCCACGAGGCTGGCCACGGAGATCCCGCCCATGGAGTGCCCCATTGCCAGCCAGGGATCGCTGGACACCGCGCCCTCCAGCCAGTGCCCCGGCGCGGCGCTGCCGGCCTCGGCCCAGGCCATGGCCACCTGGGTGTAGGCGGCCAGCGCGTAGGGATCCATCCAGGGATGGGTCTCGGTGTCCATGTTGACGACCACCAGGCCCATGCTGGCGAAGGCGTCACAGGCGGTGTCGTACATCCAGGCCTGGCCCATGTAGCCGTGGATCATGGCGGCCAGGGGGTAGGGCCCTCCACCCGGATCGGGCGGTGCGCCGTCTTCGTCGGACAGCGCCGGGTAGTGGACCTGCATCCAGATGGGGTTGCCCTCGCCGTCCGCGATCCGCTCGTAGCGCATCGAGGTGGTGTAGGTGCCGAGCCCCGCCGCCATGACCGGGGCGTGAAGGGACAACATCGCCAGCAGCAGCAGCATGGTCATCCTCGCCTCCTGCGGGTGGGCTCCGCCTTCGCCCAGGTGATCAGGGCAGCCCCGGCGAGCGAGCCGTAGCTGCGAGCCAGGGCCAGCGCCCGTTCGCTGCGGTCGTGTTCCAGCAGCGTGGCGACACCCTGGGCAAAGAACCACATCATGGTGTGGACCCTGCGGAGCTGCTCGTCGTCCAGGCCCTCCAGCTCCGGTAGCCCCCGCATGTGGGCCAGGATCGCCTGGGGGGGGGGAGCCCTCGAGACCATGGCCTCGATGGTGGCCCGATCACGGGTGATCAGGGCGAAGATGTGGGGCTCGTCCATGATCATCCGCAGCACGCCCAGGCCTGACGCCAGGTAGGTGCCCTGGGCATCCTGGAAGAGCTCGAGGCCGCGCTGGACAGCGCGCTCCTCGACCGCCACCCGGAGCTGCTCCATCGAGCCGAACGCCCGATAGAGAGGCTGTGTGGAGCAGCCCAACTCCGCCGCGAGCGCTCGCGCCGAGAGGGCCTCGATCCCGCGTGCGCGAACCAGCGTCAGGGCCGCGTCGAGGATTCGCGCTCGGTCTATGTTGATGGTGCGAGCCATGATTTCACCGTGGCAATTCAACAACAGGTGTTATTTTATCCTCCTGTGGAGATCTCGGCAAGGGTCGCCGCCAGGCGCAACTACGGCACCTGCGAGATGGTCATGAACGAGCGTCAGCGCGCCACCGGTGTTCTGGGGACAGGCATTGTTGAAGAATTGAAGAATGGCGCCCGGCCTTCTCCCCCACGCTCCGGCAAGCCCTCGGGTTGCACGCATCGCTCCCCGTGCTCGTCGTCTGACACGGCACCAGGCTGGGTGAGCGCCATGCCAGCGAGCAGCACCACGGACCACCACCGACTTCGGATCAGAACAAGCTTGTGGTTCGACAGAATCCGATCCCGGGCCGACAATGCTGATGATCGGAGATCG
>CALDOK010000442.1 GCA_937912125.1 uncultured Pseudomonadota bacterium | reverse complement strand
CCACTGCGACGCCCAGTGTCGACGGGCGCGCCGGGTGGTGGCCCGACGATCGGGGTCACGTATGGAACCCTGGATGTCTCGCGGATCCCCGACAGGCTGACGGAGGGCGTCGCCCTGCTGCTGAGGCTGCGGGCCAGCGGCAAGCTGGATGAGGCGGGTCAGCAGGTGCATATCCGTCGGCAGGGCGGGTACTGCGGGTTGGACATCATGCTGTTGCTGGTGCTGTTCTACTCGTCCAGCGCCAGCGATGGGGTGAGGAAGCTGTGGGAGGTCCTGGGGCGCCGGGTGACGGAGGTGGCCGCGGTGGCTGGGCGCCGCAGCCTGCCCTCACCCGCTCCGGTGTCCAGGGCGCTGGGCGCGGCGGAGTTCGAGCTGGTGCGGCGGTGGTCGAGCTGGTTGCTGTCCTTCTTCGCGGGGATCGACGTGGTGCTCCAGCACCCGGCGGTGAAGAGCTACGACGCCCGTGGCGAGGGGTGGCATGTCTACGATGTCGACCCCACCGTGAAGGCCATCCGGCAGCGGGACCTACCCGAAGGCGACGGGCTCCCCGAGCCTCTACGACGCGCCGCCGACGCCGGCGCGCCGGGCCACTCCGGCCGCAAGCGAGGTGACATCCAGCACCGGCAGGTCACGGTGCAGCACTCTGGCTCGAGCGCATGGATCCACGCCCACCTGTCTCTGGGCAACGGGGAGGGGGTCATCGACTTCGAGCGCGCGCTGGACAGCATCGTGCAGACCAGCGTGCGGCTGGGTCACCCGCTGGTGCGCTCGCTGGTGAGGATGGACGGCGAGTACGGCAGCGTGCCGTTCTACAGCGCCTGCCGGGCGCGCGCGCTCCCCTTCATCACCCGCCTGAACCGCCCGAAGCTGTACGAAGATCCCGACATCCTGGCTCGGCTGCGCGCGGCGAAGTGGCGGCTGGTCCCCGACAGCGGCGCGGGTCCTCAGCGCACCGCCGCCGACCTCGGCACCCTGACCGTGGCCCCTGGCGAACGGACCAGGAGGTCGGATGGGGGCCGCTACGAGGCGGTCGAGATCCGGGTCGTGGCGAGCATCTTCCCGAAGCGCGGCGAGGCGAAGCGAGGCCGCACCCTCGATGGCTGGCAGGTGGAGCTGTTCGCGGTGGACCTGCCCGTCGATGCGTGGCCGGCACCCGATGCCATCGCCGCCTACTTCGGGCGCTCGGCCCAGGAGAACCGCTTCGCCCAGGAGGATCGAGAGCTGGGACTTGGCCGCACGGTCAGCCAGCACCTGCCCGGCCAGGAGATGGCCGTCCTGGTGGGGCTGGCCCTGTGGAACATTCGCCTGGTGGAGGGCTTCGCGCTCGACGTGCCGCCCAGCGAGCGCCCCGTCCAGCAGCTACGGCGGCTCGCCTTCGACGACAGGGTCCCCCAGCACTGGCCACGCGATCCCGTGCTGCGCGACACCCTCGACAAGCTGAACTGGACTTCGATGCTGGGAGCGCGCCCGGGGTGGGCCTGGGATGCCGCCGCTGGTGAGCTGAACTGCGAGGACGGGCGGGCCCTCACCCTGACCACCGTCAGAGCGAAGGAGCAGACCGCAGGCCGGACCGGCATCATCTTTCGGCGACCCATGGGCGGCTGCGAGGACTGCACACCCCGGCCCGACTGCCTCAGCTCGGCTCGGCCGCTGGCGTCGAAGCACGCCGAGTTCCTCGTGCCCACCGAGATCGCCAGCAGGCTCCGCGAGCGGCTGCGGCTGGTGCGCCTGCAGCCGTCGTGCAGCGAACAGCGCCGGGGGCTGTCGCTCGCCGAGCCCGGCCAGCTCGTGGCCATCGAGTCCCTCTTCCTCCCGGCCGCCGCTCGCCAGGGCTTCCAGCGCACGCTGCGAGACGCCACGCTGCATGTCGAGGTCGAGCTGGGGCCCCGCGAGCCCGTGGGCCCGAGGCTGGTCGCAGACAGCGTCGCGGCTCGGCAGCGGAGACGTCTGACCTGGGACCAGAACCTGGCCCGCTACGAACTGCCAGCTGGGAGCGAGGTACGCATCCAGGTCGCGGCTGGCGCGGCGCTCAGGAGGATGCTCGGTGACACGTCAGATCGCGATTCATGTATTGGTACCTGCGGTTGACTGAACCGGAACGGGTGGGCCCTCTGTGCCCGTTTCTCGGTCTCCGTGGACGATCCCACCCAGCCCCTCGCCCGCAGGCGCGCCCGAGCCAGACGGTCCTGCTTGGTGATCGGCCCTTCCTACGACAGCGCCCTCAAACTGGTCGCACCCGAACTTTTCCTCGCCATCGACGGCGACAAGACTGTCGCGTCGCTCGGTGCCCGACTCGCATCCCTCGGCATCGAGGACCCACTGGGCTGGGACTGCTTCCTCTCCTACGAGCGGACACAGGAGGGGCTGGCGCGCTCTATGTTCCAGGCACTGACCGCCGCTGGTCTGCGGGTCTTCTTCGACCTCCACTGCCTAGCTCCAGGCGAGCGGCTCGATACCGCCCTTGAAGCCGCCGCCCAGTGCCGTGCGGCCATCGTGATCGGCCAACAAAGCTGGGGGCGGTCCGGCTGGGCCGTGGCCGAGTATGAGCTGTTGCTGGCCCGATGCCAGGCCGAAGGCATCCCAATGGCGTTGGTGGCAGACCAAGGCGCAGATCTCCAGGGAGCGCCAATGTGGCTTCCGGTGGTGCGTGGCGGTGTGGGCGGTGGCTGGGAGGATGAGGCCCTCACGCTGGTCCGGCTAGACTGGGCCTGTGGCGCCCCGCTCCCGTACTCCATGCCTGGCACCGTCGAGGGGCGGGAGGCGCTACTCACCGCCATCCGTGAGGCCTCATCCATAGGGCTGGTGGATCAGGCGGGGAGCCTGGCACGCCGCATGATCCTCGAGGCATGCAGAGCCTCGCCCAGAGAACGTCTTGATCTGATCCGTGAGCTCTGCGCACCGCTGCTGCGGTCGTCGCAGGACGCGCTGTGCCTCGATCTGCTGGGCGAAGCGTGGCAGACGGCCTGTCAGCTGGGCGATGATCGTGTGGACATTGCGGCCAACCTGGCCGTGGTGCACCGGCGCCGAGGGTCCAGCGAGCACCATCGTTGGACCACCGAAGCGCTGATGCTGGCCGAGCGATCCCGAGACGAGGAAGCCATCGCGCACGCGCGGACGATCCTGGCCGAGGCAGCCTTGGGCGAGGGAGACTTCCAACGGTGCGTCGAACTGCTCGAGCCCTTGCGGCACCGTTGGCGCGCTGGTCCTGCGCCTTCGCAGTCCGTGGCGGTCCTCTTCAACCTGGCCGCAGCCTATCGCCACGTTGATCGTATCGACGAGGCGCGCGCACTGCTCGAGGAACTGCTTCTGAGAGCACGGGCCCGCCCGGACCATGTCTCGGCCGCCGCCATCTGCTTCAAGCTGGGCGCCCTGCTGGATGATGACGATCCTGACAGTGCGCTCTCCTGGTATGCGCGCTCTCTCGAGCATGCGGGCACCGTCAGCGACCGGGTCAACCTGCTACGCGGCTACTGCCAGCGCGCCGTGACACTGGATCGTGTCGGCCGGGCGGAAGCGGCTCTCCGAGACCTGGAATCCGCGCAGGCTCTCGATGCGGAGAGCCCGCTGGTGGCGTGGGCCGAGGGGTGGTTAGGGCGAAGCGGGTAGGTCAGAGAATCGGATTCGTCGTTCTCCGAGCGTCATCTGACCTTCTTCAGCGCCCTTGTCACTGATTCCACCGAAGGTCCCATCGCCCAGCTCGCGCCGACCCCGAGGAGCTCCGGTGGTGAACGGTGGCTGCGGTTCAGCTTCACCGCGACGATGGGCTTGTCCGCCTCGACAGCCCGCTGGATCTCATGCCGCACGTAGGCACGCTTGTGGGTGTTGCACCCGACCACCACCATGAGAAGATCCGACTCGCGAACCCTGCGGGTGAGGTCTGCCTTGATCCGAGAGGGATCCCGGCTGCGGATCGGACTCGAAACGCTGTTGTCGCGGATGGGGAGCAAGCCTTCATCCGCGTACTCCAGCACGGCGTCCTTGTACCAACCATCGGGCCCGTGGTGGTGCGAGATGAACGTGCTGGGTGGCGGGCGGAAGGCGCGCTGCAGGTACCGGCCGCCGAGGTAGACCCCACTTCCGCCGGCCGCAGCGAGCGCGATGGACTCGATTTGGCTGGAGCCAGGGTTGCGGTGGCGATGAGCGAGGTAGACCCCGCCGGCCGCGAAGAGGGAGATGAGCAGAAGCATGAACCGCTCGCTGTGTTGATCGTTTGTTCAGCACAACTAACCACCGGCGGTCAGCGGACAAGCTCGCGCCTTCGCCTCGATCACCCCGTCACCCTCCCCACCTCCTCCGCATCCCCATCAGCACCAGCCCCACCATCTCCTCCACCGAGAGGGTCTCGAACAGCCGCTGGTTGTCCTCGACACTCAGCCCGTTGTTCAGGCCCGCCCAGCCCAGGGCGTTCAGTCGTGCCACTGAGCCGGCGTAGTCCACCGGACCCTCGCCAGACACGTGAACAATGTGCTCGTCGTGGTAACGACGGCTCTCACGCCGGAGGTCGTCGTGGAGCTGGTAGGCCTCGCTCAGTTCCTCGGGCTGCTCGCCCGCCAGGGCCCGGCCGATGGCGTGGCTCATACCACCGAAGGCGCCGATCACGTAGAGCGGCAGTGGCTCATCGTGGGTGAAGAGGTGGCGCATGGCCTCTTCGGCCACGCCGGGGAAGGGGCTGACCGCGCGGGTGTTACCGCCCAGCAGCACCCTGGCGTGGGTCAGCCGCGCCATGTCGTCCCGCATGAGGTTCAGGCTCCGCGCCCAGGCGTAGCGGTGCTCTGGTGTGTCCGGAGCGACGAACGCCTTCGAATCCACAGTCACATCGGCAGGCGGAGCCATCTGGAGATGGAACTGGACCGTGTCGGGGTAGCTGGCCTGGTCCAGCCCCAGGCTGATCGGCCAGCTCAGGAAGCTATGGACCGACGCGGAAGGCAGAAGTCGGCCCTGGTCGCGATACGAGTCCACCAGCTCGAAGAGGTCCACGGTGTAGCCCAGCCCGCGCAGATCACCGCCGTAGGCCACGGCCGCGCCGGCCGCCAGCAGGTGGCGGGTGAAGGCCAGCCAGGTGCGGTGGACCTGGGGCTCGTCCCAACCGCGGACCTCGAAGTCAGGCGCGTTGGAGATGGACAACGCCACCACCTTCCCTCGCAGCGGGGTGGCGTCCTCCGCCCCGGCCAGGGCCTCGATGGGGCTCTGCAGCCGCAGGCCCGGGCGGTGGCGAGCCAACATCGCACGCTCCTGGCTGGGCAGGGGGGGCTCGGGGTGGACTAGCACCCCCTCCATGTCCGGCTCGAGGGTGAGCAGCTCGGGCGGTCGCCCGGCGTGGTGGCTTCCTGGGGGCAGGTAGCCACCCTGCTCCAGCGCCGCGTACAGCAGCTTGGCGTAGCGCTCTCGCAGCTCTTCGCGCAGCAGGAGCGAGACCATCCGGCGAAGCGCGGGCCTGGATTCCTTCCAGGGGAAGGTGGGCAGGTTGCCCAGGTAGGGGCAGTTGCGGCCTTCGCCTTCGCTCAGGGCCAGGGCCACCAGCATGGAGCAACCGGCCAACTTGGCGTGCAGAGCCTCGTAGCGGCACCATGTGCGGCCGGCGTAGGAGTCGGTGAGGATCACCAGCACCGAGGAGCACTCCAGGGCCCTCAGCAGCGCCTCGTCGAAGCGGTCGTCACTGGCCAGGTCCACCTCATCGAAGAACAGCCCGGCGCGGGTGGTGTCCAGGAAGCGCTTCATCGCCAGCGCCTTGCGCCGGCCGTCGAGCTTAGCGTGGCTGATGAACAGCCGGGCACTCTCGCCCCCGCGCACGTGGCGAACCAACTCGTGGGTCACGCGCAGCAAGGTCTCGGGGGTCCAATCGGCCGGTTCCCCGCTGTGATGGAGTGGTTCTACCAAGTGCCCCTCGAGCGCACGGCTCAGGTTGCGGCCATTGCCGGTGTAGGACAGGGCTACGATGCGGCCACCGGAGGCCCGCACCGCTGGCACCTGGCGGTCCACCCAGCTTCGCCAGGCAGGATCAGCCACCATCGTGTTGTCGATGAGCAGTACCAGCATGGGCCGCGCGCTGGCTGCCACCGGCACGTCCCAGGGGGGCGCCCCGGGCGCGGCACCCTTCGAGTGGAACACCACCGGCACGGAGACGCCGACGTCGGCACGGGCAGATGCTGGACCGGCCAGCCACTCGGTCAGTGCCTGGGCGATGGTACCCATGGTCAGGGCGTCCGGGTGCCAGGCGAGGTGGACACGGAGGGGAGCATGGAAGCTGGGCATGGGGTCTTCCGGAGAGCAGGGCCGAGCGCGGGTCTTCCCTGTTTGATTAGCGCGTTCCCATGTGCCCTGTCGCCGCCCGTTCCGATGCGATAGGGTTCCATACCCGACAGCGCAGGCGGTGGCATGGACCAGGACGAGCGCAGGATCTTCGTCGTGTGGGACTCCACCATCGATGGCTTGAAGCCCATGCTCGACCGGCTGCAGGCGCGCCCGCCCCAGGGGGTGACACAGGTGAAGGTGCTGGGCCTGCCCGGCGCGCGCGCCCAGGGCGCGGTGCTGCCCGACCTGGTCCAGCCCGACCTCGAGAAGTCCGCCGCCGTGGTCGCCCTGCTCGATCTCCCCAATGCCAACGTGGGCTTCGAGATCGGCCTGGCCCTGGGCTGGGGCAAGCCACTGGCCCTGGCCCGCGCGGGCAAGGTCGAGCCCGACTGGGCCAAGCGCACCCCCTTCTCGGGTCACCTGGTCGATCCGCTCACCGCGCTGTCCATGCTCCGGGAGCAGGTGGGCGCCGCGCCCGACGATCCCAAGCGGTGGATCGCGTCCATCGTCGCGATCGAGCCGGGCGAGGGCACCCTGCTGCTCTGCCCTGAAGATGGCGCCGGCTCGGCCTACGCCGACATCGTGGAGGAACGCTGCCCGGACTGGACCTGGCTCGGCATGGAGGGCTGGCGCCTGGCCCAGCTGCCCGAGAAGCTGTCGGGCTTCGGGCGGGTGGTGTGGGTGCTGGCGCCGTCTCCCCACGGCACCGATGAGCGCGACGGCCCCGAGAACGCCCGCCTGGCGGTGGTGGCCGGCTACGCCCTGGCCTGCGGCTTCGACCTGCGGGTGCTGGTCTCGAGCGAGCTCACCCGGCTGCTGGACGTGTCCGACCGGGCCCTGTCCTTCGACGACAACCGCTCCTTCGAGGCCAGGATCGACGCCATCGCGCGGCCGCCGGATCCCGGCCCCGCGCCCGGGGATCACGACCCGGTGGCCGCCTGGCGCGCGCTGACCCGCACGCTGCACGCCGAGCCCGTGCCCTTCTTCCCGGGCCAGGGCCACGCCCTGCTCAGCGAGCTGTTCGTGGACCTCGAGCTGGCCTTGGAGCCGCGCGAAGGAGCGAGTGTCCGGCCTGGGCCCCCGGTTGGCGGCGAAGGTGGTGTGACCTGTGCCGGGGGCGCGCGGCTCGAGCTGCGCAGGCTCCTCGAGCTCGCGCCAGATGAAGCCACGGGCGTCACCGGACGCTGGCTGCTGCTGGGGGAGCCCGGCGCGGGCAAGACCACCCTGGCCCGCCACCTCGCCTGGACCCTGGCCGGTTCGTCCGAGGGGCCGGTCCCCCTGTTCCTTCCGCTGGTGCGCTGGTCCCGCGACGCGCGGGATCCCTGCGACCTGGCCGAGTCCATGCTCCGCGCGGCCAGGGGCGACACCGTGGCCGCCGGGCTGGCCGCCGCCTTACGCGAGGCCGCGCATGAGGGTCGTCTGTGGCTCCTGCTCGACGGCCTGGACGAGGTGGATCCCGACCAGCAGGCCGCCATTCGCGAGCGCATCCACGCCCTGGGCAGCGCGGGGGAGCCCGTCCGGGTGGTGGTGCTCTCCCGCGAGGTGGCCGTGGCCGACCGATCCCTGGGCGCCGGCTTCCCCACCGCGCGGGTGCGTCCGCTGGACCCCGATCGCCAGCAGGCCCTGCTGGGCAAGCTCGACCCCGTCTCAGGCGCAACGACCTGGGCCGAGCTGCAGCGCAGGCCCGCCCTGCTGGACCTGGCCCGCAACCCGCTGATGCTCACCCTAGTGGCTCTGCTGGCCCGCCAGGCGCGCGCGGAGGGCGTCCCGCTTCCCCGTCGCCGCGTTCAGCTGTTGCGCCAGACCGTGGACCTGCTGCTCCGGCGGGGTCACTGCCTCGAGGATCGCCAGGTGCGCGATCGCTTCGTGGCGCGGGAGGCCCTGCGCCCCCTGTCCTTCGCCCTGCACGAGAGCGGTGGGGAGAGCTGGACCCACGAGGCTGTCCACGCCGCCCTGCGCGCGGCGTTGCGGGAGCGCCCGGCCCAGGAGCACGATCTGCTGAAGGTCTGGGGAGACACCGTCGCCTTTTTGCAAGACGTGGCACTCAACGCCGGGATCATGGCTCCCGACGCGGCCGCCGAGGGCGAGTGGCGCTTCCTTCATCGGACCCTGCGGGAGTACCTGGCGGCCGAGGAGTTGGAGCAACGGGGTGGAGAAGCGGTGATCGAGGAGTGGCTGGGTTGGCAGAAGCAGGCACCCAGGCCCTGGGATCAGGAAAAGAAACGAGAACGCGATCTGCACGAGGCGCAGCACGGCCTGGGGCGCTGGGGAGAGGTCTTCGCCCTGTGGTGCGGCCTGGGCGACGATCCGCGGCCCGCGCTCGAGCTGCTCGGGCAGGCGCCCGAACTGCGCCGCCGCGCGCTGATCTCCATCGAGGGTCTCGAGCCCCGTGAGGCGCTCCGCCTGATGCTGGCCACACCGGGCTGGACCGACGACGAGCTGTGGTCCCTGGTGGTTGCCTGGGATCTGGCCGATCGGCAGAAGGCCGAGGCGCAGATCGAGGACCTGCTGG
>CALDOK010000441.1 GCA_937912125.1 uncultured Pseudomonadota bacterium | reverse complement strand
TTGACCCAGCCGGTCTCGTTGCGCTCGTCCTTGGCCAAAAAGCGCAGGTCCACGCGCACCACGGCGTCGTCGCGGGAGTCCACCAGGACGGCGTCGTCGCTGCCGCGCCCGTCGGAGAACAGCCCCACCCAGGGGAAGGGGCGGCCCTGCAGGCGGGGGCGCTCGGGGGCGGCCACCATGTACTTCAGCGAGTCCTGCACGATCTCGCTGAGCAGCTCACGGGCCACGGGCTTGTCGCGGCGCTCGCGCTCCCACTCCTCGCCGGCCGAGGACTGCACCTTGTAGCCGTGCTTCTCGGAGTAGCCGAGCAGGTTGCGGCGGCGCAGCTCCTCGAGCGCCGTGGTGACCGCGCTGGCGTTGTTGCCCCGGTCCACGCGGTCGTAGAGGCACTGGGCCACCAGCCGGGCGTCGGTGGGCATGGTGTCCTGGATGAGCTCGAGCAGGGCCACGGCCTTGGCCGCGCGGGTGAGCATGCCGCTCGAGTCGTCGGCGCACTGGTTGAGCAGCCGCGCCATGGACGCCTGCACGTCGGAGTCCAGGGCGGTGTGCTGGACCTCGTAGATCTGGTCGAGGGTGACCAGGGCGCCCACGGGCATCTCGGCCAGCTCCTGCTCGCGGAACAGCTCGCCCAGCAGCTGCAGCAGGCCGCGGATGGCCTGATCGTCGCCCTGGGCGCGGCTGGAGCGGGTGCGCATGGCGCTGGTGATCTGCAGCAGCAGGTCGATGTGGCCGGGCAGCAGCGGGTAGACCTCGGCGAACTCGTCGGGGGTCACCGTGTCGCAGCCGAAGGCGCTGTACTTGAGGCCGGGCCGGTGGGCCTCGAACAGGGCGCGCAGCTCGGCTTCACGCTCGGGCCGCTTCTGCAGCAGGCGCTTGTGCACCACGTCGCGGATGTTGGTGGCGGCCAGGTGGACACGGAGCCTGGGGGGGAAGCGGTCCTTGGTCTTGACCAGGAACGAGGCGTCGGCGTCTTCTTCGAGCTTCTGCTGGCCCAAGGCGAAGAACCAGACACGCCCCTTGAGCCCGGAGCCCAGCGCCGAGGCGAAGGCACGCAGCCGCTCGACCCGATCCCCGCTGGCCAGGACGTACTGGCTGACCTCGTCCACCACCAGGAACATGGTGGCGGTGGGCTGGCGGAAGCCCAGCATGTCCCGCACCGCGCCGATGGCCTCTTCGGGCGACAGCACATTGACCGCAGTGCCGCCGTGGCGCATGTGCCAGTCGCGGTCGTTGCGGTAGACCTCGGGGTACAGGCGGGCCATGAGGTTCGAGAAGCGGGCCTGGACCTGGGGCTCGTCCTTGAGATCCGCCCAGGGCCGCCCGAAGCTGTCCTGGGCGAGCCGGAGCAGCTCGGACCAGCGGCCGTCGCGCTCGATCTCGAGCTCGCCGAAGGCGACGTGGGAGCTCTTGGTGGAGTAGCCCAGGCGCGCCTGGACCTGCCGCACGGCCACCGAGTGGATGTGCTCGTCGTCGCGGGCGCAGCCGCCCACGTCGAAGACCACGGCGATGGGGTCGATCTTCTGGCGCAGGGCGGCCCAGGCGTCGCGCAGCTCCTTGCCCCGGGGCGAGGTGTCACGGTCCAGCAGGGCCTGGGCCACGGAGCGCCCGTCGGGCAAGGCCACGCCGTCGAGGGCCAGGCCGATGAGCTTGGCGAAGCTGGACTTGCCCGAGCCGTAGAAGCCCGAGATCCAGACGTTGGGCAGCTCAGGGCCGCCGGGCTTGTCCAGCTCGGAGGCGATGGTGGTGAGCAGGCGCACGTACTGCTCGTGGATGCCGTTGGGCACCCGGCGGTGGTTGGGGTGGCCCTCGTCCCAGCCCCCCGTGATGATGTACTCGCCGACCTCGTCGGCCAGGCGCTGGGGGTCCTGCTCGTGGAAGTAGACCACGGGCGGGATGTCGCGGGTCACGTCGGAGACGAAGAGGTCACGGATCGGCATCGGCACTCCGGCGCCCGGCATCAGGGGTAGATGCGGGGGCGGTAGTCGTTGTCCGGCTCGAGCATGCCCATGAAGGACAGGCCGGTGGGGCCGCTGCGTCGGCCCGGGTACAGCAGCACCACCGGCACGTTGCCGGTGTGGCCGTCGAGGTGGCGCAGCAGCGCCGAGGAACGGAAGAAGGGGTACAGCGCACCAGCGCGACCGATCAGGGCCAGGGTGCGGTCGGCCAGGTCGGGCCGGGCCGCGATGTGCTCCTGGATGATGCGGGCGCAGTCGGCGGCCAGCCCATCCGGCCCCTCGATGAGGGGGGCCAGCTCTTCCTTGAGGTAGTTCATGCCGCGATGGGTGTCGTACTCGGCGAACTCGCGCTCGCACTCGATGATCCACTGCATGTGCTCGTCGCCCAGCGCCCGCACCCGGTCCAGCAGCAGGCGCTGCAGCGAGATGGACAGCACCACCCAGCCGGCCGCCTGCAGCTCGTGGCTGAGCTTCTGCACCTCGACCCGCAGGGCGAACTCGTCGGAGGGCTCGTAGGGCACGATGGCGAAGCGGTAGTTGCGCATGGTGCTGATGCGCGGGCCGTCCTCGTTGATCAGATCCTCGCGCAATGCGCCCAGAGCGACTTGCAGCGGTGTGCGGGCGAAGAGGGGGCCGGTGCTGCTCACAGGGTGCCTCCATCGGCGAGGGGGCCTTCGGCGCGGGCCCAGGCCAGCAGGTCCGGGTAGCGCCAGCTCAGGTCGAGCAGATCCCCCTGCCGGCCGTAGCCCAGGGCGGTGAGCCCCCGCAGGCGCTCCTCGAGGAAGCTGTCCTCGAGGCCCACCGAGCGCAGGTAGGGGTTGTCCATCAGCGTGCCGTCGAAGTCCACCCCGCGCAGCAGGTAGAGCAGGTAGGTCAGCGCGGCGTCGCTCACCCGGGGGAACACCAGGGGCCGCGGGTCGCGTGTGGTGGCGACGAGCCCCGTGCTGTGGGCGGCGGAGAGCAGCTTCGAGGCGAGCTGGATGCGGGTGACCATGGTCCAGCGTTCGGGGCCGTGCTCGCTGACCCAGGAGACCACCAGGTCGCGGGTGACCTCGGCGCGCAGGGCCATGCGGCGCTGCACCAGCCAGTCGCCGGTGAAGTCCCGGTAGATGGGGTCGGCCAGCTGCAGGTGCCAGTGGCCGATGAGCGCCCGGGTGACCGGGTCCATGCCGCGCCAGGCGTGCAGTACCTCGAGGCAGGCGGGGAAGTTATCGTAGCGCACGCGGAAGTTGGCCAGCAAGACCTCGACCCGGGCCATGCTCTTGGCGCCGAACCAGTACTCGTCGAAGGCGACCTGCTTCGAGGGCCGCTCACCGGGCTGGATGTGCTCCCAGTAGGCGCGGGCTTCCTCGACCACCAGGGCGCACTTGAGCAGCCGGGTGTGGGTCTCGCGGTGCTCGCCGGGACGCTCGCTCACACGGACCTCCGGTAGTGGGGCAAGGGGTACTCGGCGCCGAGGGGGGCGAGCGCGCCCACCAGGTGGTCCACCAGCAGGTCCACCGCTTCGGGCGCGGTGCCCTTGATGCGGCGGCCCGCGGGCGCGGCCACGGCTTCGGGGGCGCGATGCGCTTGGACCCAGTCGGTGAAGGTGCCGGGGTTCCAGTCGGCGCCGATCAGCTCGCCAAGGGCGGGCAGAGCC
>CALDOK010000440.1 GCA_937912125.1 uncultured Pseudomonadota bacterium | reverse complement strand
GGAGGCGGCCGCGGGGTGTGTCATCGGCCAAGATGACCCGCGGCCGTTACCCTCCAGGGACCACCCCTGGAGGTGGCCGGCTCATAGCCGACGCACTCCGCATTTACTAGGTGCTGCCGATATTCCGCATTAGGCGCGGCTTATCGTGATCCGGCACGAGTGGGAGGGTGCGCAGCAGCGTGGACGGGGTGTCGGCGGTGGCAAGGGCGTGCCAGGTAGGGGGCATGGAGGTGGCCTATCCAGGCGTGTTCACCCCAGCTTCTGCGCCAAGCTGATTCCATGAACCCCGCCGACTCTCTATGCTCCCTCCCTTCAACGTACTGGACGGCATGTTCTCGAGCTGCGCCCGCACTGACGCGTCGATGTAGCGCACAACCGACAAACGCCGAATATCAGCAATTTCCGCAGGTGCGCGACATCGCGCACCATGTCGCGCACCATCCCCCCTGCCGACCGTATGGCGCCATATGGAACTTTTCCATTTCCATTTACGCCGCTTCCGCGCTTCGCCCGTTCCGCGCCGTTTCTGGGCGTGGCCTCTTCGCGCTCTGAACATCCCGCGCTATCCTCCAAGAATGAGCCTCTCCCAGTGCAAGGCGGTCGTGATCTACGGAAGGAACTCCAAGGGCAACCGCTCGGGGCTCGTGCCGCCTCGCCAATGTCAGCGCCCCGCGACCCGGGGTGACTACTGCGGCCTCCATGCCCGCCAGGCGGAGCTGCAAGATCTCCTTCGGGAGTGCTTGGCCTACGACTGGGAGCGCAGGGTGCAGTCCTGGGAGGTCCGCAAGCGCAGGGATCGGGTCATCGAAGGACTTGGGATTGCCCGCGGTTTGGTGAAGTGCGCCCGGCAACTCGAGCTGAACGACCTCGCGCTGTTCTTGAGCATGAACAGCCACCGCGTGGCTGATGAGTGGGCGGACGCGAGCGGGTAGACCGCTTCGGGGGCGAGGGCAGGATAGGGTCCTCAGCGGGAGTCAGCGCTCGCCCTGGCACCTGACCCGTCTACCCATCGACAGCGCAGGGGAAGTCATGAGTATCCTCGACTGGTGTCAGACCCTCGACCAGGCGGTCGCCAGCTACGACTTCGACGAACGGGCAGCGGACCTCGCGGAGGCCGAGAAGGAGCGCGCTGCGATCCTCGAGCGCTACCCCCTGGCTGGCTGGGCCGACATGCCGGTCGACTCCTACGCCCAGGGAACAGGCGGTGAGTCCTTCACATCCTGGCTCGAGCACTCGAGCATCCACCTCGGTCGTTTGCCAGCCCACAATGCGAGCATCCACCTGATCTACAAGGAGCAGGGCAAGCTGTGGCGGTACCCGAAGTGGTACTCCACCATCGAGGAGGCATGGGAAGCCATCAGGACGGGCTACCTCGAGGCCTTCAGGCTGGCGGAGGGTGGGGACTACTCTGGGATAGACGGCCTCAAGGTCTTCGGCCCCGGTCGGATCACGCTCCACAAGGCCCTGCATATCTACTTCCCCGACAGGTTCCTGCCTATCAGCGCCAAGAGCCACATGGACTACATCGCCCAGCGACTGCTGGGAACCGCGTGGAAACGGGATGTGCACGGCGTGATGGGACACTGCGCCCTTGGTCGGGTCGTGATCGATGTCGCTCGCCAGCACCCGAAGTTGAAGGATCGGAACACCCTCGAGATCATGTACCTGCTCTACAGCTTCGCGGACGGAAGGAAGCACCCCGCGGTCTTGAAGATCGCCCCAGGCGAGGACGCCATGTTCTGGGATGAGTGCCGCGAGGGAGGCTTCATCTGCGTGGGCTGGGACGGACTCGGCGATCTCTCGATGGTCGATAACAAAGCGGACTTCGTGAACCTCTTCGCAGAGCGATTCACCGATGAGTACAAGGGACACAAAGCCACGATCACCAAGAAGGCCAATGAGGTCTGGGCGCTGAGGACGGCTCAGCCTGGGACGCTGGTTCTGGCCAACAAGGGTGCGAGCCGCATCCTGGGCATCGGGGTCGTGAAGGAACCCGGCTATGTCTGGCTCGAGGATCGCGCCCAGTACAAGCACGGTCTCGCGGTAGAGTGGGACACCACGCTCGCCCACGACATCCCGAAGCAGGGCTACTGGCCACTGGTCACGGTGCTCCAGATCGAGCCCTGGCAGTATGAGCAAGTGCTGCTGGGATCCGGCAGAGCGGAAGACGATGTGGAGCAGAAGACCGTGGGAGAGGTCATCGAGCCTTCCAGGCCGTCCTTCGGCCAGATCCTCCATGATCTCGACCAAGATGGTCTCTACTTCCCCGAGGAGACCGTCGCCAACTTCCTGCTGGCCCTGCAGAGCAAGCGCTTCGTGATCCTGACGGGCATCTCGGGAACAGGGAAGACTCAGCTGGCGATGGCGATCGCCAGGCGGTTCCAGCTCGAGAGACGTGTTCGGAAGGTCTCGGACGACAGCCGCGACTGCTTGACCGTGAAGGTCATGCCCTACATGAAGAAGTACCGCAGAATCGTGCTCCCGCAGAGCCTCTCTGCGGGACTTCCCGAGTTGGCGAGCACGCCAGGCAGCGGGTCCATCCTCGCCCGCTTTCCCGGAGGAGAGGAAACCCTGTCCGTCTGGGTCGGTGATACGATCCAGGTGCTCTTCAAAGGGGCCATGCGGGCCTGGTTCATCCGCGAGCTGAGCGAGGGGCAGACCTTCGAGCTCACCCTCGACCTCGACGATGATGGTCACGCCGAGGCGGTCCGCTTCGGCCTGCCGCCCACCATCGAGGTCACGGAAACTGAGATCGTCAACCACGAGGTGGTGGCCGTTCGCCCGGACTGGACCGACAACCGGGGCCTGCTCGGCTACCTCAACCCGCTCACGGGGCGCTACGTGATGACGCCCTTTCTGCGCCTGCTCCTCGAGGCGAAGGCGGATGTCGAGCGCGCAGGGGAGGGCGGCCAGCCCCACCCGTTCTTCGTGATCCTCGACGAGATGAACCTCGCCCGCGTGGAGCACTACTTCTCGGACTTCCTTTCCTGCCTGGAGTCTGGGAATGAACTGGACCTCCACGACGATCAGCGGGTCGAGGATGGCGAGGTCGATGACCAGGTGGCAGTGCCGAGGAAGCTCGCCATCCCCTCGAACCTCTACTTCATCGGCACCGTGAACGTGGACGAAACCACCTACATGTTCAGCCCAAAGGTGCTTGACCGAGCCTTCTGCATCGAGCTGAACGACGTCGACCTGGGCGGCTTGGCCGGTGCGAAGCCTGCGGCCTCTGCACTCAGCCTGGACGCATGGGACGGTTTGCTACGGGGGAAGGCCAAGCCCAGCCGGGACGACTGGCAGCAGCTTGCTGGGGACTCGGTGGGCAAGGAACTGCGCAGCGACGTTGCCGAGCTGCACCGGCTCCTCGCGCGGGAGCACCGCCACTTCGGCTACCGCGTGGCCAACGAGATCGCTCGCTATGTCCTCCTGGCCCGCGCCCAGTGCAGTCGCCCCGAGGCTGCCAGGATCGCGCTGGACCTGGCCGTTCTGCAGAAGATCCTGCCGAAGCTCCATGGCACGCAGCAGGAGCTCACCGAGGTGCTGGGGATGCTGATGGGCTTCGCGCTCGATCCCTCTGACAAGCAGAGCGCCACACGATGGTCCTACGATCCAGTCCAAGGCCAGTGGAGCCAAGGCGATCAGCAGGTGGTGCCCCGCCTCCCACGGACCGCGATCAAGCTCTGGAGAATGAGGAAGCGCCTCGACGCACAAGGCTTCACCGCGTTCATCGAGTAGACGGGCATGGTCGAGTCGAAGCTCCAGCCAAGATGCCGACATGATCGATCGGCGGTCGCTATCCCCACCGAGACTGGGTGGCGGCTCCAAGCTGAGCATGGCTGGGTGATCGAGGCGAGCCCAGAACTCTGCGCCCAGATCGAAGAAGCCCTGCCTCGGGCGGTCTGCGAGCGTCTGGCGCGGGGCGTTGTGCTGCTATCCTTCGGCAATCACGTCGGACGCTACCGCGCGGGCCCCCTCGGAACGCTCATCGTCCACACGGGCAAGTGGGGGGAGGCAGACTACGATCATCTGCTGGAGCGCATCACCGAAGAGGCTGCCGCCCTTCCGTATTCGGCGGGAACGCCGTCCGCTTTGCCCTTCGACCGGACCATGCTCGGCTCTGCGGACGTGCTGTACCACGCCTTCAGCTACCTGCGGCACGTCCTCGGCCCCTCGGTTTCCAGAGAACGAGCGCTACTCCCGATGCTCCAGGGGATCGTCCGCAATCCGCATCGACGCTTCCAGCGCGTCGGGCGTGAGGTGCCCCTGGAGCTGGCCCGGCACGTGGAGCACCGGGCGCTCCTCGATGTCGTCCGGGGCCGATGGCCGCTCGATAAGGTGAGGGGAGTCAAGGGGCCGATGGCTGTCGCCCTGCAGGGGCATCAGCCGAGCCACATCGAGGAGTCGGTGGCCTGCGACAACCTCGACACCGCCGAGAACCGCTTTGTGAAGTGCTTCCTCGATGTCGCAATGGGCGTCGTGGAGCGGATGCGGGATCGGGCCGCCGGCGCTGGTCGGCCCGCGAGCTGGAGGCAGCGGGTGCAAGACGACTGCGCCGCCATCGAGCGGACTCTGCAACCGATCAAGCGTCATGGACTGTGGCGTGATGTGGGCAGGATGGTCCACTTCCCTGCTTCATCCACGGTGCTGCAGCGTCGGCTGGAGTACCGGGAGGTGTTTCGGCACTACAACAGGCTGCGGCTCGGGAGCAGGCTACCGCTCGACACCGTGACCGCGGAGCAACTGCTCGAGGTCAAGAACGTCGCCCTGCTCTACGAGATGTGGGCCTGCTTCGCGCTGGTGAAGGCGGTCCGTGGCGTGCTGGGTGAACCGCAGCTTGCTGGCAAGCTGAGCCGAGATGACCACCAGCTGGCCGTGGGCTGGGACTACGAGGTCCGGTGGGCAGGCGGAACTCGCGTGCTCTACAACGTGAGCTTCTCTCGCAGCCACGCAGCTACCAGGCGGTCGTACTCGGTGCCGCTGAGGCCTGATGTGGTGCTGGAGGTTCCCGCCGGGGGCGCTCGACAGATCCACGTGTTCGACGCGAAGTTCAAGGTGGACTGGCTCGCGGGGAGCATCCCCGATGGCGAGGATCACCAAGCGGAGACAGAGAACGTAAACCTCGAGCGCGAGGGCACCTTCAAGCGGGCCGACATCTACAAGATGCACGCCTACCGGGACGCGATCCCCGCTGCGATGAGTGCCTGGGCGCTGTACCCAGGTACGCAGCTGAGGTTCTTCCCGAAGGAGGGCGGTGGCGCCATAGAGCAGGTGAGCGATCTGCCAGAGAGCCTGGAGGGCGTGGGGGCGGTGCCGCTGTCATCGGGCGAGGTGGGCGAGGAACTGCGCGCTGTGGTCAGCCAGATTCTGCGGGGCCAGGGTCCATGAGCGTTGTCTGTCTTGGGAAATCTTCGAAGCGGGCGCCGTCAGCCGGGTGAGGGGGCCGCCCTGAAGAAGAACCGAACAAGGCTCTGGGAGTTCCAGTGACTCTGACCGCCTCCGTGGGCACCGAGGTGATCGTGTCGGCCAAGTGGTCCAAGGCGTTGTCGGAGCGGTGGGCGGGCCTGCCGAGTCGGCGGTGCATCGCTCCAAAGCGGTTTCGGTGGGCGCCTGTCCACGGTTCTTCCGCATCCGCGTCAGGTCCCTGGGGCTGGAGAGGCGCAGGCGGCAGAGTGAAAGAACGGATTCGCGTCGATCTGCAGGTGCGGGCCGAGCACGTCCGTCACCTCCACAGCCCGCGGACATGCTCCACCGCGGCCGCCCAGCGATCCGGGGAGCCGGATGTCGGCGCTCTCGCCGCCAGGTTGTCGAAGAGGCTGTCCGTTACAAGTCCCAGCCCAAGGAGCTGGTCCACTGCCTCACGGGCGGCGGTTTTCCTGGGCGCGCCCGGATCGGAGAGGGCAGGGGACTCCGCCAGGGGATCAGCCGGCGCGAGCGAACGCAGCCAGCCATCGAGCGCACCGCCATCAAGGAACGCGGCTTCGAGAAGACCCGCCAGCCTGCGCAGCCGGGCCACCTCGTTCACGGTGAGCAGCAACCGCTCGGCCGCGGTGGGCATGCCGCCGCTGTCCACGGCGAAGCCCTGCTTGAGCTTGAGCCCATACGGGGAGCGCTCGCCGCGAGCGGGGAATTCGCTGAGGTACACAGGGATGACGCGAGTCCACTCGCCATCGGCGCGGGCGCAGTCGATGGCGCCGTGGATCTCCTCCCGCTGGTAGAAGGCGTCCTCCGTGGCGCTGGAGATCAACACAGCGACCACGGCGCTGTGGTACAGCGCATCGATGATGGGGGCGTCCCAGGAGACGCCGTCGGGAATGCACGCCGCGTCGAGGAAGGCTCGCACGTCGAGGGCCTCGAGCGCTTCGAACAGCTCGCGCGCTGCAGCCTTGTCTGGGCCGGCGTGGGCGATGAAGAGGTCCCAGCTGCTCCGGGTGCGTGCTGGGGGCAGGTTTCGCGGTGGAACGAAGGACGGGCGAACGGTTCCGCGTCTCGGCGACGATGGGGGGGCGCCGATGACCTGGACCTGCGTTCCCGTCCCGACCTGTCCGCCCTGGATCGTGACGTTGCCATGGAAGACAAGATCACCGCTGCGCTTGCTCGACATGGGCTCCTCCTCACTGGAACGGTGGTAGCGCGGCCCTACCAGGACGGCGAGCCAACAAGGTGGGGAGCAGGCTATCTTCGATGTCATGGAGGCCGCATTTGGGAGACAGCAGCCAGCCCCTCACGCCAGCAGATCGCGTCGCGGTCGAACGCCGCTGGCGCGCGACCTCGGAGGAGGCCATCCAGCAACCTGGCCGACCCTCTGCCGACCCCGTGCCAAGCCTCACGACACAGGAGCTCGCTTCTTGGCCCTGCGCTGCGCTCCTGGGTGAGCCTGGTACCGGCAAGAGTGTAGAGCTACGCGTCCTGCGTGACCTGGAACTGGCTGCCGGCAGACGCTGCGAGTTCATCGATCTTCGAGCCTTCTCCAGCGAGGGTCGCCTGGCGGAGCGCCTGGCCCGCGTTGACCAGGAGGTCGGGAACGGGCTGACGCTCTTCTACGACAGTCTCGACGAGGGCTTGTTGCAGGTCGGGACCTTGGCGAACATCCTCGCCGGGTGGGCAGAGAAGCAGGAACCCGCGCGGCTCCGACTGCGTGTTGCGTGTCGGACCGGAGCCTGGCCTACGGCTCTGAAGCGTGCGCTCCAGCGATGGTCTCCGCGCGGTGAGCCTCCTGGGGTCTTCATCGGACATCTCCAGCCGCTCGATCTCGAGGACGCAGGCGAGATCGCGGCACAGGAGGTCGCGGAAGCCGCCGACTTCCTCGGTGCGGTCCGGCGAGCGGGGGCGATCGCGCTGGCCGAGCGCCCAGTGACGCTGAAGCTGCTGGTTCGACTATACAAACGTCAAGCGGCTCTGCCCGCCTCGCGCTGGGAGCTGTACGACAAGGCCACCCGCCTGCTGGCTGCCGAGTGGGATCCGGACAGGGTGGCGAAGGAAGTTGCTGGTCTGGACCCCTACCGCGCTCAGCAGGTCGCCGGCCTGGTCGCCAGCGCCACCCTCCTGGGAAACCGCGCTACCGTCGCCGCCTACCAGGATGCAGAGGACGGCGAAGCGCTCTCCCTCATCGACCTGATCGACATGATCCATAGCAGAGGCCTTGGCGCTGATGTGTCCATGAAGGAAGCCAGGATCGTGCTCGCCTCGGGTCTGTTCGACGCCGCGGGGACAGACGGGCGAGGTCTCCGCCGGTGGGCCCACCGCAGCTTCGCGGAGTTCCTCGCTGCCAGGGACCTCCGGGCTCGCGATCTACCTTTCGGCACGCTTCTCTCTCTCCTCTGCCTGCCGGGTGACCAGGCACCGATTCCGCAGCTCCACGAGCTGGTGGCATGGCTGGCCCCACGCGTTCCAGAGCTGCGCGACCACATCGCCGGCGTCCAGCCCGAGGTGCTGCTGCGCTGCGATCCTACTGGGCTCAGAGACGAGGAAAGGGCTGCACTGGTCGACGCCATCCTCTCGGCCTGTGCGGCCAAGAAGCTCTCCGACAGCCGGGCCTGGACGGACCACCTCACGATGATCGTGCACCCCGAGATCGGGGAACAACTCCGCGCCTGGCTGCCACACGTGGCAAACGGCGGGCGCACCGATGACCGTGTCGCCCGACGTATCGCCATGATGCTGGCCCGCGAGGCGCGCAGCGAGCACTTGGCGCCGATCCTGGGGGCCATCGCCCGGGATCCCGACGACGATCCAGTGGTACGCGGACGCGCCGCGCACGCCCTCGAGCGACTCGAGTCCGACATGGGCAGAGCCGAACTGCGGCCACTGCTGTCGTGGGATCCGGACGACGACCCCCAACGAGAACTTCTCGGCCTCGCGCTGTACGCGTGGGGTTCGTTCCTGGACTGTGACGACCTGTTCTCGGCACTCTCTGCGCTGCCGGACCACCACTACATCGGAACCTACTACTCCTTCGTGCATCAAGAGCTTCCTGGGATCGTCCAGGTAAAGGGCTGGCAGGCCGAGGCTCTGGACTGGCTTGCCGTGGTGAGTTCGCATCATGAAGCCGAGTACCTCGGGGTTTTTGGCCGCAGCGTCAGTGAGAAGCTGCTTGCGGTCGCCTGGGAGAGGCTCGACGGTGCCGTGCTGGATGCCATGGTCCGACTACTGTTCACATTCGCAGCTACATATAGCCGCGCACCGCTGCCAGCCGAGGGCCTCGCTGAGGACGAACACCGCCGTCGTAAGCTGGCCGATGCGCTCATCCTCGCCGCGAGTGCCGACGCTGTGCGTGCCAGCCTCTTCCGACACACCGCCCAGCAGCTCCTCCAGCCACAGGATCTCTCCTGGCTCATGGATCGCTTCCTGGCGAGATGCCCGGGTCAGCCGGACCTGCTCTCTGGGGCACTGATCGACACGGCGCGGATCGACCGCAGCGACCACTGCGATCTCATCCTCTCCCGTGCAGAGCAGCACAGCGAGGTTCGTGAGCTGTTCTGGTTCTGGACGAAGACGGTAGAACTCGGCTCGCCCGAAGCCGAGAAACAGCGAGAGTGGTACGGACCACGGCGCCCGGCGCGCCCCCCACTCGACGCCCAGGCCCACATCCAGCAGGCCCTCGATCAGGGGCGCAACGACCCTGGGCAATGGTGGCGCCTGATCCACGCCCTCACTCTGCAGCCTGGTGATACGTCCTATAGGGACGCCTGGAGCGGGGACGTCGAGGAGCTCCCCGGCTGGAAGGGGGCGTCTCCAGCAAGCCGTGAGGTCATCGGCGACCTCGCGCGGCGCTACCTCGAAGAGACGCCCACCGAGAAAGACGGCTGGCTTGGACTGCGGAGTTTCCCGTGGACGGTGCTCGCGGGCGTGCGCGCCTTGCAACTCGTGCACCACACGGGGGCGAGTCTCTCGGCGGAGGCCTGGACCAGGTGGGCAGGCGTCGTGATCGACCACTGCGAGAGCGTGGCGAACCCCGAGGAGTGCCAGGAACTGGTGGACCGCTGCACGGCGGCAGTCCCAGCAGAGGCCACTCGCCTAGCGCTTCGCCTGGTGGAGGTATCACAGGGAGAGTCCCCACGAGGCGAACTCGCAGTCCGTCGCGCGTTGCGCGTTAGAACCCCCGAGGTCACCACGGGACTTCTGATCGCGCTTCGTGCGAGATCGCTCGATGAAGATGCCGACTTCCTCCTGATCGACGAACTCGCGGGGTGCGGTGTGCTGCAAGCTCTGGAGATCGCCCGGGATCGGCTGGCCACCAGCACCACGCCGGTCGCCCTGGCATCGAGCGCAGCGCGTGCCTTGATCCGGCACGGCAACCCAGCGGACTGGGACGCGTGGTGGCCACGGTTCAGCCACGACGACGGCTTCGCACAGGAACTCACGGGCTTGATGGCACACTGGGCCCACCGTCGGGGGGGGGAGGCCTTCGAACGGCACGCCGCCCGCCGTTTGGGGAAACTCTACCGCCGACTGGTGCAGCTGTACCCGCGCAGGGAGGACCCAGAGATCAGGGAGATGCACGGTGTCGGCATCCGGGAGGAGATCACCGAGCTGCGCGATCGCATTCCGTCTTTGCTCGCTGACCGTGCAGATGCCGAGGACATACAGGAACTCGAAGCACTCTGCTCCGAGAACGAGGTTCTTCGGTGGAGACTTGATGAGGCCCGTGCGAAGAACCGTGCTACCCGATGGGAACCCTCGGACCTGGGGACGCTCATGGCATCACTGCTCCCGCCGAGGCCACCACCCAACGACGATGTCCCGCGAGCGTCGGGCGACATGATCTTCAACGCTCCGGTGACCATCAGCGGCGGCCAGGTGGGCACGGGCACCCAGGTCCAGCTCACCGCGCTTCCTGCTCTTGCCCACGATGACGAGCCACGCTCTCTCCGCGACCTCCCGGGCTGGCCCGCCCTAGTCCAGCTCATGCGGCATCGTGCCGACCAGCTCCCCTCCTGCCTCGGTTCCAGGACTCCGGGCCGGCAGCTCATCGAGCTGTATGTGGAACTCGACCTTGAGACCTGCGCAAGCCTCCGCCCCCTCGCGGGGCCCATGCCGCGAGAGCAGAGCCTGGACGCGGTGCTCGGGCTCGATGACCTGCACTGGAGCATCGCGGGCGAGCCCGGCTCCGGCAAGAGCACGCTGCTCCAGGTCACCACCCACCGTCTGCTCGCGGGTGGAGCGTGCGTGCCTGTCCTACTCTCCGTCTCTGAGCTGGTGCTGGCCGGCAGCGTGGCTGCGGCGCTGGCCCGGGCGGTCGAAGAGGATGTGCCCGGCACCGATCCAGTCAGCGTGGTGGCCTTAATCGAAGCCGCAGTTCGAGCGGGCAGTGCCGTGCTGCTGCTGGATGGCCTGGACGAGGAACCGGACTCGGCCGAGGCGCGCCGCGCCATCCGGGGGGCGGTGGCCGAGCTGGCGTGCTGCCGTGTGGTGGTGGCGGGGAGAACCGTGGCCTTCGAGCCGCAGGAGCTGGGCTCCGGATTCCGCAAGCTGATTCTGCGCCCCCTCGATCCGCCGCGGGCAGAGGAGCTGCTCTTCCTGCGCACGGGGGACCGCGCCCTGGCCAAGGCCTTGTTGGATTCCCTGAGGGAAGCAGGTCAGCACGCAGTGATCAGCAACCCGCTGCTGCTGGTGCTGGTGGAGACTCTGGCGGCCGAGGCCGGGCCAGATGAGCTCCTGCCCGCCCGCCGGGTTGAACTGTACAAGCGGCTTGTCCCGCTGCTGCTCGATCCCCGGCACCGCGAAGACGCCGCTGGCCGCCCCGTGCCTCGCTTCCAGGATCCCACTTCCGCTCGTCGCGCCCTGGAAGAAGTGGCTCTGGCCGTGCATGCCACGCCGGGCCAGCAGGTGTCCGTCGCTGTGGTTGCCGAGGCCCTGAAGGTTTGTGGCTGCGGCTACTGCGAGGGAGGACCGCGCGCCTTCATCGCGCGCGCCAAGCAGGTGACCGGGCTGCTTTCCGTTCGAGAACGGCTCTCCGGCGATTTCTTGCTGTTCTCCCACCGCACCCTGCGGGAGTTCCTGGCCGCCAGCGCCCTGGCAAACGCGGCGCGGCAGGGTGGACTCGGGAGCGCACGTGTGCGTTCGGTGCTCGATACCGCATATGCCGAGCCCGCGGCCTGGGCCGAGGTGCTGGCGCTGGCCGCGGGCCTGCTCTCCCAGCCCGAGAACGCGCTCGTGCGCCCCACTAGCCCCTGGCGGCGCTTGCATGCCTGGCTGCGGGGCCTGCTGGGCGTCGGCCCCTACGATGGACGGGCAGTCCTCGACGCCCTGGTGCGTGAGGCTGCACAGCGCAGCCCCACCCTGGCCTACCGCCTTGTGGCCGAGGCCGAGAGACTCGAGCCCGCGACCATCTCCACAATGCTTGAGCTGGACTCCAGCCGCGAGGCGTGGGAGAAACGGGGCGAGCTGCTCCAGCGCCTATCGGAACTGGCGGGCGATTTTCGCGTGGCGCTCGGCCTGGTGCGCCGTTTCTTGGAGGCCAGCGGCTCCAGCCACGGCAGCGACCTGTTCTGGGCTCGGGAGCTGTCGCAACGCATCCTCGCCGGTGAGCTGGCTATGCCTGCCGACCCAGCCCAGGCCCACGCGGTGCGTGCCGATGCCCGGATGACTCTGGGGGTCATCTTCGACCACCTTCCGGACGCAGACGGCCGCGCACGGCATCTTCGAGCGTTGCTACACGGCCGTTGGCGGCCGGTTCCGGCTGGGAGCTTCCGGATGGGGAGCACTATGGCGCCCGCACCCAACCGCGAACCGAACGAGAGCCCCCTCCACTTGGTGCACGTGATGCAGGGCTTCCACATGCTGGCGGTGCCAGTGACCAACGCGATGTACGAGTGCTTCGATCCGGGGCACCAGGCGGATCGGGAGCTTGATGACGAAGGCCGTGACGTCTCCGACCACCCAGTGGTGAACGTGAGCTGGTACGAGGCTTCGATGTTCGCAGAGTGGGCAGCGCGAGTGCTTGGTGAACTGGTGCGGCTGCCCACGGAGACGGAGTGGGAGTACGCCTGCCGTGGCACGACGGCGCTCGACGCTCCCTACACACGCTTCTGGAGCGGCCGCGAGGATGATGATCTGCTGGCGGTGGACTGGGCGCTCAGGAACAGTGGCTTTAGAACTCACGCGGTGGACGAATTGCCTTCGCCGCGGGGGCTGGAGCATTCGCACGGGCTCTTGCACCTGCATGGGAACGTGTGGGAGTGGTGCGGCGATAGCCTCGGTGGCGACTACGAGGCCTTGGAACCCGAGCGGGAGCACGACCCCGCGGCTGCTTCGGCCAATGCCGATTCCCTTGCATACCGCGCGTTCCGCGGCGGGTGCTTCTTCGATACTCCCCAGCGTGCCCGCTCGGCTTGTCGGAACATCGGCGTACCTACCCTTCGGTGCGTGTGCCTGGGCTTCCGCCTCGTTCTCCTGCCTGGCCCCGCCTGAGCCGGGTCGAGCCTCATCGGCAAAGAACGCCGATAGCCAGCTGACCAAGGGCGCTATGTGTC
>CALDOK010000439.1 GCA_937912125.1 uncultured Pseudomonadota bacterium | reverse complement strand
CCCAGCCTGAGTACACCACCCGCGAGTCCCCCACCTTCGTGGTCTCCAGCCTGCACTTCGAGGAGTTCCTCGAGGCCGACTACCTCAACGACGTGGTCGACGGGCTGTTCGAGGGCTTGATGCCGCCGTACTCCAACAACATCGTGATCCTCTTCGACGTGGATGGCGAGGTGGGCCCCACCTTCGACAGCTCCTTCGGCGTGGGCGAGGTCGTGGGTCCCGAGGACGCCGGCGAGTACGACTTCTCCTCCTCCGGCTCGCCCATGAGCCTGAGCAACGTGCTCGAGGGTGGAACCTTCCACTCCACCGACACCGGCATCACCATGAACTTCGGCAACGTGGGCGGCTTCGGCTTCGGCTTCTCTGTACACCAGGCCCGCATGGTTGGGGGCTTCGTGGACGACGAGCTCGAGGTGGCGGCCTCCATCACCGGCTGCATCTCTGAGGCCGAGGCGCTGTCCATCGAGCTCGAGGGCTGGCAGAAGTGGGGCTACAACACCCTGAACGATCTCATGGACGGTCGCGCCCAGGACTGCGTCAGCGGTGAGTCCGGTACCGCCATCGACGGCTACAGCTTCCAGATGGACTTCGATGGCTACGACTTCATCCGCGACTAGTCGAACAGGTCGTTCTAGTTGATGTGCACCCACTCGTAGACATCGTTGCCCTCGCGCTCGTCCATCAGATCCGTGATCTCCCAGTAGGGAGTCCGCAGGATCATGTGCTTCACGAACAGGTCCATCGTGACGACCATCTCCTCGGCGTAGACGTTGTCGACCGTGTAGAAGAACTCGCCGCGCTGGAAGTTCTCCACGTAGTAGCGGCCCGAGTTGCAGCTCTTGATGAACAGGACGTCGTACTGCAGCTCGTCGGGGGTGGGGATGTCGGCCGCGCCGGCGTTGACGATCAGGTAGGAGTTTCCGTCCTTGGTGAAGTGGTAGGCGCTCGAGCCGCTGCCGTGCAGGTCGAAGCTGTCGCCCGGAGCCACGCCGTCGTCGTTGGGGAAGCGCTCGTCACCCAGGATGGGGACGTCGTAGTTGATGGGGTCCTGGGCGATGTCTTCGGGCCGGATGGTGAGGTTGGGGTAGGCCTGGTCGTTCCGCAGGTAGGAGTAGTTGATGCCCGCGTACGGTCCGCCGAAGTTGTAGTAGTCCTCGACCGTGCCGATCTCTTCGATCTGGCTGAGGTCGGGCAGGTCCGAGAACACACCGCCCAGGCCGTAGTTGGAGTGGCCCGCGTAGACCACCACGGCGCCTGGGGTGCGCAGGCCGCGGGTCATGTTCTCGGCGCTGCGCTCGAGGTGGATGGTCCAGGTGGTGACCCCGTAGGTGAGGCTCCAGGTGGTGCTGTCGATCTGGGAAGCCCCCATGACCCGCAGGCCCATCTCCACCGCCACCTGCTCCTGGGAGGCGGGGTAGGCGAAGGCCACGAACATCTCCTGGGTGCTGGGCCAGTCGCGCTCGTCCCAGGGCTCGCCGGTGTCGACGACATCTGTGTCGGTGTCGGCGTCGGTGTCGGCGTCCGCGTCGCCCTCGGGATCGTCCGAGTCCACGGGCTTCCACGAGGTGTCGTCGCCGATCTTGGCGCCGTTGGGGTAGCAGGAGGCCGCCAGGGTGGTGGGCAGCAGGCAGCAGATGATGGCGAGGTGCGCGCGCATTCGAAGCACTCCCGGGGTGGTGTCTCAGTGTAGCGCAACATGCAGGCCGCCGCGCCATGCTGTCGCTCGGGATCATGGGAAGGACCGGTCCCGCTCCCGCCTGCACCCCGGTGGAGCTATCATGCGCCCATGACGCCCCCAGCCCCCCTCCAGTCCTCGCCGCGCTTCGCAACCCTGGCCTCCTTGCTGGCGGCGATAGCCTTGGGCTGCACGGCCGATCCGGGCGGCCACACCGGCGACAGCGCCGCGCAAGGCGATGCCTGCTCCGGCGAGGGCGGCTTCACCGACCCCGCCACCGGCTTCCCGAACCTGCGCTGTACTCAGGCCGCCAACGACGGTGAGTACTTCTGGTTCGCCCGGGAGGCCATCGAGCTGGCGCAGGAGAGGATCCACCTCATCGAGTACCTCTGGTACGACAGCGGCTCGGCCGAGCTGCTGCTCGAAGAGCTCGTGGACGCGGCCGGGCGCGGCGTCGAGGTGAAGGTGCTGGCCGACGAGTCCGTCGAGGAGACCGCGGACAGCCTGGCCCGCTTGAGAGACAGCTCGGGTGGCGCCATCCAGGCCAAGTCGGACTCGCGCTCGACGGTCTCGCACAACAAGCTCATCATCGCCGACGACCTGACCCTGGTGGGCTCCCACAACATGTCGTCCAGCGCCCTGTCGTCCAACCACGAGTCGTCCCTGTACCTGACCGAGGCCGACGTCACGGACTACTACGAGGGCTACTTCCAGTCCATGTGGGTCGACTCGGACACGGATCCGTCCCTGCAGAAGCCCGCCCGTGACGATCTGGTGCCCATCAAGAACCGGGAGATCGCCGGCCAGCTGCAGAGCTGCCTGGACGGAGCTCAGGCACGCGTCCGCCTGGTCATGTACGCCCTGGTCACCTACGACGACGCCAGCTCCCCTGTCTAC
Source organism: uncultured Pseudomonadota bacterium (assembly GCA_937912125.1). Taxonomy (GTDB): domain Bacteria; phylum Myxococcota_A; class UBA796; order UBA796; family JAFGLY01; genus CALDOK01. The sequence continues at coordinate 10,417 of CALDOK010000439.1, read as the reverse complement.
ACCCTCACCCAGCGGCTGCTGGCGGCCCACGATCGCGGCGTGGACGTGATGGTGGTGCTCGATCAGAGCGACTGGATCGCGTCCAACGACATCAACACCGGGGCCATCGCCCAGCTGCAGGCCCGGGGCGTGCCCCTGCACCTGGCGGATCGGGACATCACCACCCACGCCAAGATGTTGATGTGCGACGACACGGTCATCGTGGGGGACGCCAACTGGTCCTTCAGCTCCATGGAGGAGTACAACGGCACCAGCGTGCAGGTCACCCGCGCGCGGGTGGCGGACCAATACCTCGCCTGGTTCGACGAGATCTGGGATGAGGGCGAAGAACCCTAGTGTTCGGGCGGTGGCGCAACACACTGGAGCGATGCGCGTAGAGAGATAGAGTGCCGTTGCACCATGGAGGCTCCTTGTCCGTCCTCACCACGCTTCGCAGTAAGCTCTCCGGCTCCCTCGCCAGCGCCCGGCTGGTGGTCGCCTCCGCCGTAGTGGGGGCTGGATTCTTCGGCTTGGCCGAGGCAATCCGGGTCAAGCTCGGCGGCACATTCCTCGATGAGGGCGCGATCACGGGGCTGCTCTTGTTGAGCGGTCTGCTCAGCGTCCTGCCCACGGGCATCCTCGCGGGCCTGGCCGCCGCCCTGCCGGTGGGCTCGCTCTCTCGCAGCCGGCGGATGCTGGCGGGCTTCACCGCCGGCGTGCTCGCCGTGCTCTGCTGGGACGTGGCGGTGGGCTGGTTCACGGATCCCGGCCCGTTCACCCAGGGGCTTCCCCTGCAGGGCAACCCCCTGGTCTTCGGCGCCTTCGTGGCCTCGCTCGTGGCGGCCTGGGCCCTGCTGGTGTGGAAGCTCCAGGGCGTCCGCGCCATCGCTGCGGTCATCGCGCTCAGCTGCTTGTTGTTGTCGGGCTGGGCCGCGCTTGCCGTGCCCATGGGCGAGCCCCGGGGCCAGGCCCTCAACGGCGCGCCCAACGTGCTGTGGGTCACCATCGACACCGTCAGGGCCGACCACCTGTCCAGCTACGGGGGCCCCGCCCAGACCCCGGCCTTCCAGCGGGTGGCCGACTCCGGGGTGCTGTTCGAGCAGGCCTTCGCGCAGATCGCGGTCACCGGCCCCAGCCACACCACCATGCTCACCGGCACTGGGCCTTGGACCCACGGCACCCTGCTCAATGGAATCCCCATCCAGAGAGAGCTCGCCACCCTGCCCGAGATCCTGCGGGACAACGGCTACCGCACAGCGGCCTTCGTCTCGGCCTACGTGCTCGAGGGCGAGCTGGGCTTCTCCCGTGGCTTCGACGTCTACGACGACGAGCTGGGCCGCTTCCCGGGCTTGGCCGATCTGGTCTTCTTCCGCAGCGTCGCCATGGTCCGGCGGCACTTCGATCCCGACTTGGTGGTGGAGCGGCGGGGCGATCGCACCACCGACAAGGCGCTCACCTGGCTCGAGGGCCGTGACGAGCCCTGGTTCCTGTGGGTGCACCTCTTCGATCCCCACGGGCCCTACGAGCCCCCCGCTCCCTTCGACACGCGCTATGCCCAGGGCTTGAAGTCCAGCGTCGCGGCCGGCACTCCCGTGCTCGAGCAGTACGATGTCGCGCCCTACCTCAGGAAGAGCCTGGCGGGTGTCACCAGCGTGCCCTGGGTGGTGGCCCAGTACGACGGCGAGATCAGCTTCGCCGACGAACAGCTGGGGCGGCTGCTGGACGGCATCGAAGCCCGCGGGCAGCTCGACACCACGCTGGTGGTGGTCAACGGCGATCACGGCGAGTCCCTGGGAGAGCACAAGGTCTGGTTCGACCACGGCGACGACCTCTACGATCCGGCCACCTGGGTCCCCCTGGCCATCAAGCTCCCCGGTGGTGCCCACCAGGGCGCCCGTGTGGACGATCCCGTCGAGCTGGTGGACCTGGCCCCGACCATCCTCGACCTGCTCGACCTCCCGCCGGCTGAGACCATGGAGGGCCACACCCTGCGCGACACCATGCAGGGCACCGGCCACCGCATCCAGGCTCGGGGGCTGTGCTTCGACCGCCCAGCCAACCAGGCCGCCCGCGCGGTCGGCGCCATCCAGGAGCCCACATGGCGTCTGGTGAGCCTGCGCGCCCCCCTGTCTCGCTTCGTGCGGCGTGAGTCTCCCGACTACGGGGATGAGTACTACGACTTCGTGGAAGACCCCTCTCAGGAGCTCAGCGAGCTCGAGTCCCGGCTGCTGGATCCGGACGGCGCACAGCTCATGGGCTTGCTCGCCGACCAGGCCGATCGGCTGATGTCTGGCATGAGCGCCGAGTCGGTCGAGCGCTCCACCCAGGAGCTCTCCACCGAGGCCGAAGACGCCCTGCGCGCCCTGGGCTACATCGACTAGCGGGGGGGTGCCGTGATCTTCGAAGAGTCGCCCCTGCGGGACGCCTACCGCTTGGCCATCTGGGGCCCCTACCGCCAGCTCATCGCGCGGCTGCCTCCCGGCCTCGAGCTGGGCGCCAACGGCCGCCTGGGCCGCCTGGTCGGCCTGGCATCCCGGGGCAGCCAGGCGCAGATCGCGCGCAACCTCGAGCGGGCGTTTCCGGGCCGCTCGGATCTGGCCGAGGTGGCTGCGCGCACCTTCGAGACGCACTTCCAGCACCAGTACCTGCCCGTGAGCTTCCCCCGCATCAACGTCCACAACCTGGGTGAGTACGTGGAGATCCGGGGCCTCGACAGGGTGGACCACGCCCTCGAGGCCGGCCGGGGCGTGGTGCTGATGCACCCGCACATGGGGCCGGTGCAGCTGCCGCTCCATGGCATGGGCGTGCTGGGCTACCCGGTGCACCAGGTGGGTGGCGGCGTGGTCACCGGCCTGAGCCGGGTGGGGGAGTGGGCCGCGGCCAGCCGCAGGGGCCTCGAGGCCGCCATGCCGGTCACGGTGCACGACGGCAAGGGCTTCCTGCGTCCGGTGCTGCGCGCCCTGCGCGGCGGCGGCGTGATCATGGCCACCTGCGACGGCACCGGCGGCGGCCAGGAGCTGGGACGCCGGCTGGTGCGGCCCGTGTGTGGTCAGCCCATGCGGGTTCCGGTCAGCCCGGTGTGGCTGGCCCTCCAGGCCGAGGCGCCCCTGCTCACCCTGCGCACCCGGCGCAGCGGCGGCCGTCGGCCGCGCTGGATCACCGAGATAGGCCCCGAGCTGTCCCTGCCAAGGGGCCAGCCCAAGCAGGATGCCCTCGAGCAGGGCGCCGATCTGGTGGCCGCCTTCCTTACAGACAGCCTGGGGCGGTTTCCGGAAGACTGGCACTTCTGGGATCACTTCGAGCCCGGTCGCTTCCTGGAACCGGCCCCAGAGGACCGTCCATGACCACCACCGCACCCTCCCGCTTCTCCGCCGTCCTCGCGGGCGCCGGCATCGGCGGCCTGCTGGTCCTCGCCCCGCTGATCTGGGCCCAGGTGCAGAACCCCTGGTTCCTGGATCGCCCGGGCCTCTGGCTGCTGCTGGCCGTGCTGCCCGCAGGCTGTATCGGCGCTGTCGTGGGGCTGGTCCTGGCGCGCTGGCTGGGGCGGCTCCCGCTCGCGGCGGGGTTGCTCTGTTGGGTGATCGGCTGGGCCGCCAGCCCGGCGGTGGGCATGCTGTGGCCGCGGCCGGGGCAGGTCGACGGGCTGCGTCTGCTGGTGGTGGGCATCGACGGCGCCACCTTCGACCTCATCGAACCCATGCAGGGCCGCCTGCCTGCCCTCGAGGGCCTGATGGAGCGCGGCGTGCGCGCCGATCTCCAGGCCGCCGAGCCCATGTTCTCGCCGCTGCTGTGGACCACCATGTCCACGGGCAAGACCCCTGAGCAGCACGGTGTGCACGGCTTCAGCGTCCACTCCGATGCCTGCCTGGCGGCGCGCTTCTGGGAGATCATGGAGGACCACGGGCTGCGCACGGGCGTGTACAAGTGGCTCGTCAGCTACCCGCCTCAGCAGGTCAGCACCTTTCAGGTGCCCGCGTGGCTGGCTCCGGCCACCGAGACCTGGCCGGCCGAGCTGTCCTTCATCAAGGAGATCGAGCTGTCCCGGCGGCTCAAGCGCAAGCAGGTGCAGGCCACCCGCGGCAACGTCACCCTGGTCCTCGAGGGGCTGCGGCACGGCTTCCGCTTCGGCACCATCGCAGCCGCCGTGCGCTTCTCCTTCACCGAGAAGCTCCTCGGCCCCGACCCCGAGCGCGCCCACCAGCAGGGACAGCTCATCCGGGTGCTGATGGACCGGGACCTCTTCGTCTTCCTGCTCCACCAGCACAAGCCCGCCGTGGCCAGCTTCACCGACTACGCCACCGACGCCATCGGGCATCGTTTCTGGAAGTACCACCAGCCGGATCTGTTCGACGGTGTGCCCCCAGCCGGGGTGCAGCGCTGGGGCGACAGCCTCGACCAGGCCTACCTGCAGGCCGACGACGTGCTGGCTGAGCTGTTGGCCGCGCTGCCTGCAGACGCGGCCGTCGTGGTGGTGAGCGATCACGGCTTCCAGGCGCTGCAGGGCGAGGACTCTGGGCTGTTCTTCGCGCCTCGCACCGAGCGGCTGCGGGCTCTGCTCGAGGAACGCATCGGCGAGGTCGAGGTGGCCAAGCTGGGACACAAGGTGGTGGTCACGCCCACGGGCGCAGACCCCAAGCTGGACCGCGAGCGTTTGCAGACCCTGCTTGACGGCCTGATCCAGGCCAGCACCGGCGAGCCGTTCTACCGATGGGAGCCCGTCACCGACGATCCTCGCTCCCTCGGGCTCACCCTGCGGGACGAGAGCGTCACCCGCCATCGTCTCGAGAGCGACACCGTCAACGGCGAGCCCCTCGGCGAGTTCGTGCGCCTCACCGAGGCCTACTCGGGGATCCACGAGCGCGATGGCATCTTCCTGGCGGCGGGCCCGGGCATCGCTCAGGGGGTGGTTCTCGATCCCATGAGCCAGCTGGACCTCACACCGGTGCTGCTCAACCTCGTGGGCCTGCCCGCAGCCCAGGACATGGTGGGCCAGGCGCCGCCGGCCATGTTCACGCAGCCCCCGGCGCTGCCCGAGGCGCCCGCCAGCTATGACGCCCTGGTGCGCCAGCGCGTCCTGGTCGGTGGCCAGGAGGGCGCCAACGAAGAGGCCCTGCGGGCCCTGGGCTACATCGACTGATCCCGCGCTAGGGGCACATTCCCGGGCCGGCACGACCCGAGGGTGCCCGCTCGTGATAATGCCAGCGGCCACACGTTCCGAGGCGAGTTTTCATGCCCCGATGCTTCTCACGGCTGTCTCTGGTCTTCACCCTGCTGGCCGCCCTCGTGTCCCAGGGTGCCCTCGCCGTGGAGCCTGCCCAGAAGGTAGACGTGGTGGTGATCGGCGGCGGCATGGGGGGCTTGTCCGCGGGCGCGCTGCTGTCCAGCTACGGCTTCCGTGTGCTGCTGATCGAGCAGCACCACAAGGTGGGGGGATGCACCTCCAGCTTCTCGCGGGGTGAGTTTCAGTTCGACGCCGCCCTGCACGAGATGCTGGGCGGCCCCCCGGGCACCTCCCTGGGCGAGCTGCTGCGCGAGGCGGGTGTCGCCGACAAGATCGAGCTGATCCCCATCCCTGAGCTCTACCGTTCCATCTTCCCCGGCGTGGACTTCACCATGCCCTCGGACGTCGACGCGGCGGTGGCGGCCCTGTGTGAGGGTTGGCCCGAGGAGTGCCCGGGCATCATCGCCTTTCACGACGAGATGCGCGCGGTGGCCGAGCAGAGCTCGGGCCTGGCCGACATGCAGCGACGCAGCTCCCTGTCCAAGTTCTTGATTCCCTTCCAGGCCCCCGCCGTGGTCCGCAACATGCGCGGCAACATGGGCGATCTGCTGGATCGATACTTCGAGGATGAACGCCTGGCCGCGGTGGTGGGGCAGCTGTGGGTCTACTACGGTCCGCCCCCCGACCAGCTCTGGCCCGTCATGTTCCTGTCGGCCAACCACAACTACCTCACTCAGGGCGCCTACCACATCCGGGGCTCCTCCCAGGCCTTGGCCGACGCCTATGCCGAGCGCATCGAGGAGCTGGGCGGCGAGGTGCGCACCGGCACGCGGGTCGACTCCATCGACGTCGTGGCGGGCAGGGTGGTGGGTGTGACCACCCAGGCGGGAGAGCACATCGCCTCCCGCTACGTGGTCTCCAACGCAGATCCTTACCAGACCTTCCAGAAGCTGCTGGCTCCCGAGCATGTGCCGGCCTCGCTGTTGAAGAAGCTGGAGCGCATGGAGCCGTCGAACGGGCTGGTGGGCGTGTACCTCGGGCTCGACGTGGAGCCGTCCTACTGGGGGGTGCGAGAGCACGAGATCTTCTACAGCACCACCCTGGACCCTCAGCGCTCCTACAGCTCCATGATGGACGGCAGCTACGAGGATGCCTCCCTCACCTTGACCTTCTACTCGAACCTGGGCGACGACTTCTACGCGCCCCCGGGCAAGTCGGTGGTGGTGCTGCATGCCTACGCTGACATCGACAGCTGGCCCCAGGACCGCGCCGCATACCAGATCGAGAAGGAGCGGGTGGCCGCGCGCCTGCTCGAGCTGGCCGGGCGCACGCTGCCGGGGATCGAGCAGCACATCGAGGTGATGGAGGTGGCCACCCCGCGCACGCTCCAGAGCTACACCCTGGCCCACGCGGGCACACCCTACGGCTTCGACACCACCCCTGATCAGGGCCTGGCCCTGCCCAACAGCACCCCCATCGAGGGGCTGTTCCTGGCCAGCGCGTGGACCAGCCCGGGCCATGGTGTCGGCACCGCCCAGTTCTCTGGCCGCGAGGCCGCGCGGCAGGTGCTCGAGCGGGAGCGCACCCGCGGCTTCATCGATCGCGAGACGGTCCAGGCCATCCTGGACCACCTGCCCGTGGAGCGGATCCGCGAGGTGGTGCGGAACGCCGAAGACCTGGTCAGCTTCTCGAACGACGCCGATGTGGCTGTCGATCCAGATGTGCGGACCCCCTTGCTGGACGCCACCTCGGGCGCGACCACGCGCTACCTGCCGGTGAGCTTCCGCAGCCACGACCGCCACGTCGAGGAGCTCGGCCTCGCCTGCTCGGCCTGCCACCACGAACTTCAGGGTCAGCAGGCGCAGCCCCAGGCGTGTTCCTCCTGCCACGACCACGCCGGCAGCGCGGTGGACCTCACCGACGCCAGCCACGGCAGCTGTCGCGGCTGCCACCAGCAGACGGTCGAGCAGGATCCTGCCAGCCTGGCGCCGGTGGGCTGCCTGGAGTGCCACCAGGAGCGGCCCTGAGGGGCTGTCGCGCTCGGCGCCGCGGCCCGGCTTAGCCGGGGCCGGCGGCCAGCTCGATCAGGGTGATCTCCGTCGTGGAGCCCAGCCTCAGGGGTGGGCCCCAGGTGCCCGTGCCGCGGTTGACCCACAGCTGGGCGTCCCCGACCCGGTAGTACCCGCGGATGAAGGGCTCCACCAGGTGGATGGCCCAGGTCCAGGGGATGTACTGGCCGCCGTGGGTGTGGCCGGACAGGATGATGTCGGCACCGGCTTCGGCGGCCGCGGTGGCGGAGCGCGGCTGGTGTGCCAGCATCAAGCGCAGCGCGCCCTCGGGCGCCCCCGCCAGCGCGGCCACGGGGTCGGGGGCGTGGCTGGGCACGATGCTGCCGCCCCGCTCGTCGGTGACCCCCGCCACCACCAGGGGCGCTCCAGCGTGGTCCACCACCACATGCTCGTTCACCAGGGTGGTGAAGCCCAGGCGCTGCAGCTCGGCCAGCCAGTCGAGCACGCCGGAGTAGTACTCGTGGTTGCCGGTCACGAAGTACAGGCCCAGGGGGGCCTGCAGATCGGCAAGGGGAGCGGTCTCGGTGTGCAGGCCGGACACCGGTCCGTCCACCAGATCGCCGGTCAGCGCCACCAGGTGGGGGTCCAGGCCGTTCACCCGCTCGACCATGTCCTGCACGAAGGCTCGGCGGATGGTGGGGCCCACGTGGATGTCGCTGATCTGGGCGATGCGCAGCCCCACCAGGGAGGGGTGCAGGCCCGGTACGATCAGCTGAACCCGCTCCACCGTCGGGCTCGCGCGCCCACCGAGGGCGCCTAGGACCCCCACCAGGCCTGTCAGCGCCAGCATGGTGAGCACGCCGCCGCGGTACAGGCCGGAGGCATCGGCTGGCAGCCAGGCGGCGCTGGAGATGGATGGAGCGATCACGCCAGCGGCGACATCCCACAGCCACAGCGCCCCGCGGCTCAGCTCCCACACGAGCATCCCTGCCACCAGGATCGACCACAGCCCCATGAGCAGGAAGCCAGCGGTCCCCACCAGCACCGCGAGCTTGCCGCCGCTGGCGCGGGTCAACATCAAGGTGAGGGGGAGCGCCACGGCGCTGGTGATCACCAGGCCCCAGATCAGCCGCGCGGCTCCCGGTGAGAAGGGTGCCGCCAGCCGAAAGCCTAGCCAGGCGTGGGTGATCACCAGGATGAGCAGCGCGACGACGGCGAAGAGGACCATGGGGACTCGCGAGCTGGACCGCACCCTTCGGGTGCTGGCCGAGGTCGGTGAGAGTGATGGGGTGGAGGGCATGGCCATAGTGGCTAGCCACCAACGGCGTGGAGGGTAGGTCCCCCGGGTCACCGTTCGGTTAAGCAGCCTGACCTGGCCGCCTCGCCGTGCAGGCCGGACCGCGACCGCGGGAGGATGCATGCTCCGCTGCCTGTCGATGCTGGGACTGATCGCGGTGGGGCTCCATGGGGCCCCGGCGCTGGCCGCCACCGATCTGCAGTGGGTCGAGGTGGAGCTGCACCTGGCCCAGGACGGCGCGGCTCAGGTCACCTATCGCTGTCGCTGGCTCAACCCCGGCGCAGACATGCACGGCTTCTACCTGCAGGGCACCGCGGGCCAGCCCAGCTTCCTGGGCGCCGACGCCTCGGTGGCCGTGCTCCCCGACGGCCGCACGGTCCCCCTGGACATCTCCTGGGTCGGCGACAAGTGGGACGTGGTCTTGGCCGGGGGCGAGGCCTGGGGGCCCGGCGAGGCCACCTATGTCATCGCCTACACCGTGGATCTGGTGAGCTCCGGCCAAGTGGCCACCACCACCACCTCCGAGGGCGAGCCCTTCGTCGTCTTCAACTGGGGCGCGGTCCAGTGGGACCAGCCCATCGAGCACGAGACGGTCACCGTGGTCTTCGACAGCGTGCCCGCGGGACGCGAGGGCGACCTGGGCCTCGAGGGCGCCAGCGCCCTGGGCCTGCGCACCGAGCCCTGGGTCAACGAGCGCTACCTCGCCAGCTACACCGGGGTGGTGGCGTCCCCCGGCGCAGAGCCTGTGCTCGCGGCCCGCTTCCACCAGGACCAGGTGGGGGCCAGGGGCGACCACCGCCTCCAGCTCTACCTCCCCGAGGCGTTCTTCCCTGCGGTGGGGCAGGCCGTGCGGGCTCAGGACGAGCAGCAGGCCCGCGCCCAGGCCGAGGCCGCTCGAGAACAGGCCGAGTACGAGGCCCAGCGCCAGCGGCGCGAGGCCAAGCAGGCAAAGACCCTGCTGATCCATCGCCTGCTTCTGGGGCTGCTCGCCCTGCCCCTGGTGGGGTTGGTGCTGCTGGTCATGCTCCGCAAGCACAAGGGCCTGGCACGGGCCTTCGCCACCGCGCCGGAGATGCTCTGGGAGCGGGACGACTGGGAGCCGCCGCGCATCCGCATGTCCAGCTACCGGGTCGAGGGCAAGGTGGCCGAGCTGCTGGAGCTCGAAGCGCTGGTCTTGCTGGGCCTTCCCTTCGACGTGCTGCTGGCCATGATCCTCGACCGCCTGGTGGCGATGGGGTCGGCGCTGCGCCAGGGTCAGGGCGCCACGCTCCAGGTGGGGCGCTGGATGAACACACCTCCAGAGGTCGAGCCCTACGCTCGCTTCGTCTGGGAAGCCCTGCCCGAGAAGCTCGACCCGGTGCCGGCCGACCTGCTGGCCAAGCTCGGTGAGCTGGTGGTGGGCACCCTGCAGCGCAAGGCCTGGGATGCGGACCTCGACGCTACCCGCGCCCACTACCGTGGGCTCTTGGCCGAGCGCTTCCCCGCGGGGATCGAGCTCGAGGCCGCGGCCGCGCCGGCGCCCGACAGTGAGCATTGGCACGGCTGGTGGGTCACCCGCCACCACCACGCCGGCCCTCGCGTCTGGGGCCACGACAGCTTCCATCACCTCGGCGACAGCTCGCCCACCGGTGGCGCCGACCCCTCCAGTGGCGCTGGCGAAGGAGCCGCTGGGCGCAGCGCGGGCGCTCCCCTGGCGGACGGCCGCAGCGCGGGCGCTCCCCTCGCCGGTGGCCGCAGCGCCGGGCGCGGCTTCGACGTCGAGACCGCGGGCATCGGGACCGTCGAGGGTCCCATGTGCTACGCCGACTTCGGTGAGGGCGATCTGGTGGGGGTCTACGAGCACGCGGCCTGCCACTCGGCCTGCCACTCGGCCTGCCACTCGGCCTGCCACTCGGCCTGCCACTCGGCCTG
>CALDOK010000438.1 GCA_937912125.1 uncultured Pseudomonadota bacterium | reverse complement strand
CTGCGTCTGCGTCTGCGTCTGCGTCTGCGTCTGCGTCTGCGTCTGCGTCTGCGTCGGTGTCGGCGTCTGCGTCGGTGTCGGCATCGGCCTCGGGGTTGTCCGTGTCGGGCGGATCTTTGTCCCCACATGCCATGGCGAGGCAGACTCCGAGGCCGAGGAACAGGGTGGCGCGCGTCATGTCTTCTCCGGGGTGCGGGCGGGTGTGGCCAACACTCTACACCTGGTCGGAGAAACCCGCATTTCCGTGTTGAAAACGGGCCTTCCTTGACACGTTTTGCTTCGCGTGGGGCACCCTCAGGCGTGCGGGCTCGGCCTGGAGCAGGGCATGACCACCACCAACACGGCCATGCTCGCGCTCCGAAGCTCGCGCAGCTCGGAGGCCGCCAGGGCGTCCACTCCGTCCACCCTGACCTCGACCTGCGTGCCGTTGAAGACCACGGTGTCGTCGAGCTCGCCAGGTCGCAGGTACAGTCGGAACACCAGGGGCGAGAGGGTCCTGTTGAGCGCGGCCTCGTGGATGGCTCGCCATCCCGTGCTGTGTCGGATCTCGATCTCCATCGCGAATCGACCTCCACCACGAATCGACCTCCACAATGATGGACGTGCCAGGCCTGGTTTTCGCTATCACCCCTCTTTCGAGGGCCCATGTGCGGGGCTCGGGCGCGGGCCCGGTTAGTGGGGGCGGGAAGGTTTCACGGAGGCTGTGTGGTGGGATCGCGCTCCCGACTCTGGACGGCCCTGGTGGCGATGGTGGCGGCCCTCGCCCTTGGCGCCTTCATGGCGCTGCGCGCACCCGACGCGGTGCAGGGCGACGAGCGCGGCTTCCTGTACTACGGCAACATGCAGGCGGAGATGTTCGTGGCCTGCGTGGGAGGAGACGAGGAGGCCTGCCTGGACTGGCGCTGGGCCGAGCCGTACGAAGGCTATGGCGCCCACAACCCCAAGCTCGGGCTGTACATGCTGGGGACGGTGGATCACCTCACCCGGGGCCTGCCCGTCGAGCGGCGGGTGCTGGCTATGCGCTTGCTCTGGAGCCTGCTGGGCGCCCTGTGCGTCGCGGGCATGGCCTGGCTGGGCGCCGGTGGAAGGGCCCGCGCCGGCGGCGCGGTGGCGGCGGTGTTGCTGCTGGTACATCCAGTGTTTCGGGCCAGTCAGGTGGCCCTGCTGCCCGATCTCCCCATGCTGCTGTTCGTGATCGCGGCGCTGATCTGCGCCCAAGCAGGGCTCGAGTCCCGGCGGTTGGGCCAAGGCCTGTGGTTGATGGACGCGGGCGCCCTGGCCGGGCTGGCCGTAGCCTGCAAGCTCTATGCGCTGGCGGTGCTGCCGGTGCTGGTGCTGGTGCTGGTGCTGGAGTGGCGGCGAGTAGGCTGGCGGGGCTGGCTTGGCTTGCTGCTGGGGCTGGTCATCGGCGCTGCGGTCTTCGTGGGCACCAACCCCTACCTCTGGAGTCATCCCCACGACGCGCTGCAGGCCATGACGACGGGTCATGTGCTGGCCCAGCAGGGCGCGCTCACGGGGTTCGGATCTGGGCTGAGCAGCCTGCGCTACCTTGCCTGGCTGCCCTTCTCCATGCCCCTGTTGCCGGCCGTGAACTGCCGCAGCGAGATCGCGGGGCTGGGACCGATCTGGATCTCCTGGCTTGGGGCGGTGATCTGCGGCATGGGCCTGCTCATGCACATCGCGCGGCGTCGCTGGCTCCCCCTGCTGTTCCTGCTGTTCAGCTTTGCGCTGACCGCCTGGGTCATCACGCGCTTCGAGCCCTCCTGGCTCTACCCCCACGCCTTCCTGCTGCCCTCGGTGGCAGCGGTGTGGCTGGGAAGCTGCATCCTGGACGTCCTGGGCAGGCCGCGGACGGGCTAGCTGCACCCTCCGGTGCCGGTGCAGTCGAAGCTCTCCACGCCGTCCCAGCTGTAGTCGCCGCCCGCTGCGTAGACGTCCTGTGGGCTGTTGTCGTCGGCCCCTGTGCCCCAGTCGCAGGCGTTGGACTCCAGATCGCCCTCGACCCGGGCGCCGCCGCCTGCACCAGAGGCGCTGTTGCCGCCGATCACGCTGGTGTGGAGCAGGATGCTCTTGCCCGCGGCGACGAAGATGCCGGCGCCATCGGTGGCGTTGTTCCCTGTCAGGGCGCCCGAGGTCAGGCTGAACGCGGCGTTGGCCAGCACGCCGCCTCCGTTGCCGGTGGCGCTGTTGCCGTCGAAGAAGACATCCTCCATCACCGTGAGCCCGTCCGCGAAGGCGCCGCCGCCGTGCAGCGCTTCGTTGCCCTCGAAGCTGCCCCCCAGCCAGGCGCCGTTGCCCTCGAAGTGGGCCCCGCCGCCGTAGGCGCTGGCCAGGTTGTCGGCGATGGTGGCGCTGCCCGTGCGGGTGTCCACCTGGCTGGTGGACAGGGCGGCGCCGCCTCCGAACTCCGCGCTGTTACCCTCGAGCACCAGCCCGTTGATCTCGGCATGAACCTCGTAGAGGTAGAGACCGCCGCCGCTGGAGTCCGCCACGTTGTCCTTGCAGTTCAGGTCGCTGATGGTGAAGCTGCCGCTGGCCATCAGGGCGCCGCCCCCCAGGGACGACGCGCGGTTGCCCCAGAGCTCCAGCCCGCTCAGGGTGACATCGCCCGTAGCGTGCAGCCCACCGCCGTAGGTGGTGGCGCCGTTGTCGTCGATCCGGCTGTCGCTCAGGCTGGCGCCGGTCTCCATGTCCACGCCGCCACCGCGCTCGGCGTTGTTCCCTTCGATCTCGCCGCCCGAGAAGGCGCTGTCCTCGTCGATGTAGACTCCGCCGCCCTTCTCGGCTTCGTTGCGGGTGTAGCGCCCGCCCGTGAAGCTGCCGGTGTCTGCCACGTACAGGCCGCCACCCTGGGTGGCGGTGTTGTCGCTGAAGCTGCTGTCCTCGGCGCTGCCGCTGCCGCCGGTGATGTAGCCGCCGCCCCCGTAGCTGGCCTGGTTGTTCGTAAAGAACGAGCCTTCGATCGCCGCAGAGCCCACGTAGAAGCCCCCGCCGGTGGTCTCGGCGACGTTGGCGGAGAAGGTGGAGTCCACGATGGTGGTCTCGCCTTTTTCTGGCCCGAAGAGGCCGCCTCCGTACTGGGCCTGGTTGCCCGTGACGGTGCAGTCCTCGATGCGCAGGCCTGTGGCGTTCCAGGCCTGGACGCCGCCCCCGAGGGACTGGTCGCCCAGGGCGGTGCTGCCGACTCCGCCGGTGACCGTGAAGCCGCCGATGCTCAGGCTGCCGTCGGTGATCTCGATGGCGGAGCCTACGCCGCCTGCGTCGATGGTGGTGGAGGAGGCCCCGTCGAGGCTGCCCAGGATCAGGTCCTGGGCCACCGTCAGGCCGCCGTTGTAGGTGCCGGGCCCCACGACGATGCAGCCGGGTCCTGCGGCGATGGCGGTGGCGATGCTGTCGATGGGATCCGACGCGGACCCGCTGCCGCCTGCCGAGCCGGTGGCCTGGTCCACCAGCAGGGGCATGGCCGGATCGCTGTCGTCGCAGTCGTAGAAGTTGGCCACCAGGCCGGGCTCGCCGGGGCAGGCTTCCTGCATCTCACCGGGGTCGCCGAAGCCGTCGCCGTCAGCGTCGGCGTACCAGGGCTCCGGCGCGCCTACGGCGGGATCGTCGTCGTCGCAGTCCTCGTCGGCGGGCACGCCGTCGCCGTCGGCGTCCACCAGCCCGGTCTCTCCCGTGTCGTCCTGTGGATCGTCTTTGTCACCGCAGGCGGGCAGGGCGCAAAGGATCAGGAGCAGGCAGGGCAGGGGGACCAGGCTGTGGGCGCGCATCGGGACCTCGGAGCGGCGGGAGAGAACAGCCTATGCGCGCGCTCCGTTCGCCACCAGGCGACCCCCTAGTCCGGGGGCAGGCCCAGCTGCTGGCGCAAGGCCTGGTTGTGGGCGCGGATCAGCGCCTCGGCTTGCTGGGGCTCCCAGCTGTGATCGACGTCGCTGTGGAGCTTCCGGGGAGCGATGGCGAGGCGCAGGCCCGCGGTGCTGCCCACCATGCCCACCAGGCTTAGGCCGGCGCCCACGGTGGTGAGGGTCCGGGACCCGTCCTGCTGCTGAGAGACGCTGGCCACCATGGCCACCCCGCTGCCCAGCGCAAGGGCCCCCAGGCTGGTGGTGAGCCAGCCCCCCGTACGCGTGCGGCGCACGCGCCGCTCGAGCTCGGCCAGGGTGGCGGTGTCGCCCACCTGCTGGGCGAAGGAGAAGGCGTCCAGCTGGATGTTGTTGCCGGTGAAGACGCCCCAGCGCTCGAGGCGAGCGGACTCGTACTCGGTGACGGGCTGGCTGGCGGTGGGCATGGAGGTGAGGGGCTCGGGCTCGCAGGCCCGGACCACCACCTGCTCGTAGACCTGGCGCTCCAGGCGCTCGGCTTGCCAGCGGGCCTGGGGGTCGACCTGCTGGGCTTGGGCGATGCTCGCGGCCAGGGCGAGGGTGAGCGCGGCGAGGGGGGTGGGCATGGGCACTCCTGCCTTGATCCTATCGGGGCCCCGGCCGAGCCCGGTGTGCTAGTCTGGGGAAACCCATGACGGAGCGCAGTCGACATGCCTGATCCTTGGTACGAAGATGACGCCTTCTGGCTGGCCATGACCACGGCCTTGTTCGATCCGGATCGCCTGGCCGGCACCCCCGACGAGGTGGACGCCATCATGGCGCTCACGGGCCTGGTGCCGGGCATGGCGGTGCTCGACCTCTGCTGCGGGCCGGGGCGGCACAGCCTGGAGCTGGCCAGGCGGGGCATGGAGGTCACGGGCGTCGACCGCACACGGGCCTACCTGCGCCGGGCCCAACGCCGCGCAGACCGCCAGGGGCTCGAGCTGGAGCTCCTGCAGCAGGACATGCGCGAGCCCCTGGGGCACCAGCGCTTCGACGTGGCCATCAACATGTTCACCTCCTTCGGCTACTTCGACGCTCCCAGCGATGACCTGCGCGTGGTGGCCAACCTCAAGCTGGCCCTCAAGCCCGGCGGCGTGCTGCTGATGGACACCGTGGGCAAGGAGTATGTGGCCCGCAGCTGGAAGAATCGGGACTGGACGGAGCTTCCCGAGGGAGGCTTCCTGCTGCAGGAGAGCAAGCTGAGCCAGGGCTGGAGTTGGATCGAGAACCGGTGGATCTTGATCCACGACGGAGAGACCGAGGAGTTCACCATCGGCCACCGGCTGTACGCCGCCAGCGAGCTGGTGGCGCTGCTCGAGTCCGTGGGCTTCGGGCCGGTGCAGGTCTTCGGAAGCCTGGACGGCGACCCCTACGACGAGGAGTGCCAGCGCCTGGTAGTGGTGGCCTTCGCTCCCGGAGACAGGCGCTGTTGAGCTGCGGCGACTAAGGAGCCGTCTGCTCGATCAACGCCGCCATGGGGGCCTT
>CALDOK010000437.1 GCA_937912125.1 uncultured Pseudomonadota bacterium | reverse complement strand
TGGGCGCCCGCACCATGGACGAGCACGTCTTCATCGACGACTTCGAGCGCCTGGGCGCCCTCTTCGCCACCGATGATGGGTCCATGGGCCACCACGGCTTCGTCACCGACCTGCTGCGCGACCTGCCCATGACCGCCGACACCACCCTGTGCGCCTGCGGGCCCGAGGTGATGCTCCTGGGTGTGCGCCGGCTGGCGGCGGAGCTCGAGCTCCCCGTGCTGCTGTCCATGGAGCGCTACATGAAGTGCGGCCTGGGCATCTGCGGCCAGTGCTGCATGGATGGAACGGGGGTGCGCTGCTGTGTCGAAGGGCCGGTGTTGGATGATGCGCTGCTGGATGGGGTCACCGAGCTTGGCCAGCAACACCGGGACGGCACGGGGCGGCGATAGGCGTGCTACCGTGTCGATCGGGAGGTCGACATGAACGTACATCGAGTGTTCTTCGGTTTCCTGGTGTTGGGTAGCGCGCTGCTGTTCTCTTCTTGCGAGCAGCCCGACGGCTTCGTGGCCGACAACACCGACTGCGACGACCTCGACGCAGGGGTCAACCCCGGCGCCACAGAGGTGGTCGGCGACGGCCTGGACAACGACCGCGACGGGGAAATCGACTAGCCCCCCGCATCGAGGAAGCCCCGCCACTGCACCCGCGAGGCCACCAGCAGGCCGACGCCGATGGCCACGTACAGCAGGCCGGCGGCGCCCTGTGGGAGCACCCAGTGGCGCAAGGCCCGCCCACCGACCACCATCAGCAGGACCAGCGCCCAGGACCCGGGAGACTGGAAGCCCCCGAGGCAGCGACCGTCCCCGCGCTCGATGATGCGGGCCACGGCCTTGCGGGCGCTGCGGTCCAGGACGAAGCGGGCCTTGAGCAGCCCCGCGACCAGCGCTCCGGCCAGGGCCAACCCCCGCCAGGGCAGATCGCTCGCCAGGGTCCAGGACAGCCCCACGCCCGCCAGCGCCAGCCCCACGACCGACCACATGACCGCGGCTACGAGCAGGTGGGTCCTTGCCGCGGCGGAGGGCTTCCAATGGGACCTGCGGTCCATGTGGGGGTCGGTGCTCACGTCAACCTCCAGCCAGCGCCCAGAACCCCGCCAGGCCCGCCAGGTTCAGCCCCAGGTGAGCCAGGATGGCGGCCTCGAGGCCCCAGCGACGGGTCATGGCGGCCAGGCCCAGGCCCACCAGGAAGATCTGGGCCAGCTTGAGCCCGGGAGCATCGGTGACGCTCAGGTGCAGCAGGGCCCAGGTGATAGAGGTGAGCACCATGGCCGCCGCGCCCACCCAGCGCCGCTCGCGCCCCACCCGCAGCAGGAAGCCCAACAGGGCCCCGCGGAAGACAAGCTCCTCGACCAGCGCGGCGTAGACCCCCAGGGGCAGCACCACCAGGGTTCGCACCCAGGGGCTGGCGTCCGCCAGGCGGGGAAAGTAGGCCTCGAGGGCCTTCAGGGCTGGCCCACTGTCCACGGCTGCCACGTGGAAGACCAGTGCGGACAGGGTGCCGACCACCAGCCCCACCGCCAGGGCGCCCACCAGGGGTCCGACCCGGGAGCGCAGGGAGGAGCCCAGCAGGGGCGCCTGGGGGCGTAGCCGCCGCCACTCCTCGACCGCCACGCAGCAGATCGCCGTGTACCACACCATGCGCACCACGGTGCCCACCACCGCCCCCAGGGTCACCCCCGCGAAGGTGGCGCCCCGCGCGACGCGCTGCAGCTCCTCGGAGCCGCCCAGGCCCGACCCACCAAAGAGCCTATCGGGCTCCAGGTAGATCAAGGTGGTGAGGTGCTGCGGAACCGCCAGCGCGAGCACCAGCAGCCCGACCACCAGGCCCCGTCGCCAGTGCGCCCGCAGGCTCTCTCGGTGAAGCGCCAACAAGGCCACCAGCGCCACCATGACCAGCAGGTCCACGCCCCCCTCGAGGGGCGCCAGCAGCAGGTGGCCGAGCTCGCCCAGCACGGCGACCGGCTAGCCCTTCAACAGTTTTTCGAGATCCGCCAGGCGCGCGCGCAGCTCGTCCAGCTGCTCCTTGGCGCCGTCTGCAGGGGGCGGAACGTCGGCTGGGGGCGCCGGCTCGGGAGGCGTCGGCGCGGCGGTGGGCATGGGCTTTGCAGACGTGGGCTGAGGCGGCGTAGGCGCAGCGCCCGGAAAGCCGAAGGGAGAGCCGAGCCCCGGCATCCCCGGCATGCCGCCCATGCCTCCCATGGAGAACATGCGCTCTGCCTGGTCGAGCTGGCTGGACAGCAGCTGCAGCCCGGTGACCAGCTGCTGGTGCATGGTGCGCGCCCAGGGGTTGTCTCCCGTGGCCTTGATCATGCGTTGCAGCATGGAAGTAGAGAAGAGATCGCCGCCGTGAAGCACCTCCATGACGACCTGCAGCAAGACCTCGCGGGTGAGATCCTCACCCGTCTTGGCGTCCACGACCTGCACCTGCTGGCCGGCTCGGATCAAGTCCGCGAGCTGCTCGAGGTTGATGTAGCTCGAGCTGCTGGTGTCGTAGAGACGCCGGTTTCCGTACTTCTTGATGGTGACCATGGGTCCTCCGTGTCCCCATGGTAGCGCCGTCACCCGAGCGACGCCAGCCCCCGGCGGCGACGCCCTGGCGGCGACCGTGCGAGGGACAGTCGAAAGAAATTTGTGCGCTGCAGCATTTTCGCGTTGCCGCACTGCAGCATGGTGGGTAGATGTTCTTCGTGGCCGGCAGGAAGCCGAGCCCTCATCCCAAAGGAGACCGCCATGATGGAAGCCGCCCGCAAGAACGCCCGCAACCTCACCGAAGAGATGTTCGCCCTGCAGAGCCAGCTGGCCGAGCGTCAGCTCGAGCAGAACAAGATGATGGAGAAGGTGGTGGTCGAGGCCCTCGAGACCAGCCGCAAGAACTACGAGCAGGCCATCGCCGCCACCAACGAGCTCAACAAGAAGATGATGGATCTGCTCTTCCCCACAGAGAAGGCCGAGGCCTAGCGCGGCATGCTCGCGCTGCTCTTCGTCAGCATCTGCCTGGGGACCGTCGGCTTCGATCCGACGGCCCCCGAGGCGCGCTTCACTGGCGAGGAGACCCTGACCCAGGATGGCGAGGTCCAGCTGTGGAGCGCCATCGAGCGGCACCGGGACCCCGACGCCGCGCTGTTTTCGCAGGAGGAGTTCAACTGGGCCCTGGCCTGGCCCGAGCAGGCCGCCTGGGCACCATGGATCGCCACCTGCTTCGGCACGCCTCAGCCCGCGTCCGGCAGCTTCCTGCTACACCTGGGCCCCGGCGAGGGCCAGGCCGAGGGCACGCCCATCCTGCTGGTCCCCGGAGCCGGCGACAACGGCAGCCGAGCTTTCGTCACCCTGGCCCACCACCTGGATGGCCTGGGCCGGCCGGTCTACGCCCTCACCTTCGCCCACCCCCACGGCGATCTCTCCATGCAGGCCGAGGTGGTGGCCGACGCCATCGCCCGCATCCGACACCGCACGGGGGCCGCGCAGGTGGACGTGGTGGGCCACTCCAAGGGCGGCATCGCCGCGGCCGTCTACGCGTCCAACCACGCCCAGGCCAGCTGGAGCAACGTCGCCTACCAGCAGCAGGGCACCACCTACCGCGGCGACGTGCGCCGCCTGGTGTTGGTCGCCGCGCCCCTGGGTGGCCTGGACACCCCCTTCCGCTGGCCGATGATGAACCAGGGCAGCCTCGAAGAAGAGGCGGCCGTGGCGCCCAGCTCCTGGAGCATTCACTACCCCATGGGCAGCGCCTTCCCCGCGGTGTCCACGGATCTGGGGCGGCAGGACCTCTCGCCCGACGGCGGGGACCTCTTCCCGGGCCAGCGTCAGCTGATGGCGCCTCAGGATCACCCCCTGCCCGGCAGCCTGCCCTGGCTGGGTGCCTACGCCCTGCAGCCCGACTGGCACACAAGCTGGTACGGCGGCTGGGGCTTCGAGAGCTGGTCCCAAGGCATCGAGGCGACGGTCCAGGCGTCCGCGGGCCCCGACGGCCGCAGCCTGCTGGATCAGCTCCAGGACGCAGGGGTGGATCCCGAGGTCGAGCTGCACCTGCTCGCAGGCAGCAACCCGCTGGCGGTCACCGGCTGGGAGGCCTGGTGGGCCACCTGGTTCGATCAGGTCTGGCTCGAGCTGGGCACCGCCAGCTCGGATCTGTGGGCCGCCGTGCTGGCCCAGGCCATAGGTGACGGCCTGCTGGCGGTGGACATCAGCCAGGCCGAGCTGCAGGGGCTCGCCTCGGGCAAGCTTGTCCTGGGCGAGATCAGCGGCCCCAGCGACGGGCTGCTCTTCACCGACAGCGCGCTGCGCGCCAGCACCCTCAGCGCCCGCGGCGCGCTCATCGCCCAGCAGCACACCGCCGACCTGGGCCACCTGGACCTGCTCTACGCCAGCCCCATCACCGGGCAGGCCATGGTGGACCAGGCCGACGCCGACCCCCTCGAGAGCGGCTGGATGCGCAGCCTGGGCGAGCGCTACGCCGCCGAGGACAGCGTGGGCTGGATCGAGGTCGCCCTGGCCGACGCGCCGGAGCCAGACGACACGGGGGACCGTGTGGACACTGGCGACACAGATACCCCCGACACCGAGGACGACACCGGCTCGAACCCCCAGCAAGATCCAGTCTCCTGCGGCTGCCAACCAGGCCCCCTCCCCCTCTCCCTGCTTCCCTCCCTGCTGGCGCTGAGCTCGCTGCTGATCCGGCGCCGCGACGACACCCCCTGATCGAGGAACCCAAGATGGAACTGAAGGACGTCCGCGCCATCATCACCGGCGGAGCCAACGGCATGGGCCGCTGCTTTGTGGAGCAGCTGCGAGCCAGCGGCGCCCAGGTCTTCTTCTGTGACGTGAACCCCGAGGCGGTGGCCGAGACCTCCGCGGCGCTGGGCGTGCCGGGCTCTGTGGCCGATGTCTCGAGCGAGGCGGACGTGAGCCGCATGTTCGGCGAAGCCTGGGACGCCATGGGCCAGGTCAACGTGCTGGTCAACAACGCCGGCATCATCCGAGACGGCCTGTTGATCAAGCGGGACCGCAGCACCGGCGAGCTGGTTCCCCTGCCCAAGCAGCGCTGGGACCAGGTCCTCGCCGTGAACCTGACCGGCCCCTTCCTGTGCATGCGCGAGTTCGCCATGCGCTGTGTACAGCACGACCTGAAGCCCGCGGTGGCCGTGAACATCAGCTCGGTCACCCGCGCCGGCAACATGGGCCAGAGCAACTACAGCGCGGCCAAGGCGGGCCTGGTTGCCGACACTACCCTGTGGGCCAAGGAGCTGGCCCGCTACGGCATGCGCGTGGGCGCAGTGGCGCCAGGCTACATCGCCACCCCCATGGTCAACTCCATGCGTCCCGAGGTGCTCGAGAAGGTGCTCCTGCCGGTGCCCCTGCGTCGGCTGGGCCAGCCCGAGGAGATCTGGCAGGCCGTGCGCTTCGTGCTCGAGTGCGAGTACTTCACCGGCCGCGTGCTCGAAGTGGACGGCGGCCTGCGGCTCTGATCCCCGACGCGCAGCCATTGTGAGGGCCGGTGCTTCGCGGCTATAGATGTGGCATGGCCACTCTCCAGCGCGTCTTGCCCCTGTGTGCGATGCTGCTCGCCCCGGCAGCGGGGGCCGAGCTTCGGCTGGAGCTTCCCCCGGGAGAGCCCATCGCCACCTGGGAGCCGGTGCTCCAGAGCATGGGCCTGGTGGCTGGGAGCGCCGACACCCCACCGTGGGCCCGCCTGGTGGCCGAACCCGATGGTGGCTGCCACCTGGACGTCGCCACCTCGTGGGGCGCCAGCCTTAGCGAACGGGTCCCCTGCCCCTCCACCACCTTCGATCGCGAAGAGGTGGCCGCGCTGGCCGTGCTGATGCTCGAGCCAATGGTGCGAGGGGAGCGCTCCGTGGCCAGCCTGCCCACCCAGGTCGGCGGCCCCCGCGACGACGACGCCCCAGCGGGCAAGCGCAGGCTCAGGGACCCGTCCGGCGCTGGCGAGACCGTCCCCTCCGCGGAGTCCCCCAGCATCCAGATCGTGCCCCCGAGCTTCGAGATCGTGGACGGCCAGGGGCGCCGCGTGGCGAGCGGCACCGCGGACCTGGTCCTGGCCGAGCGGCCCGAGGGCTCCTCTGGCGGACCTTCGGGCACCCAGCTGGGGGATCGGCTCGAGGCCTCCCAGCCCACGGTCCCCATCGCTCAGGCTACGGGCACCACCCAGTTCAACCCCCTGTGCTTCTACACCGACTGCGCCGTCTCCTTCGATCGCAGGCGCTGCGGCATGGCCGATGGCTGCTCCACCGCCGAGAAGTGCCCCGACACCTACTGGCTCGACTTCGATCGGGACGGCTTCGGAAACCCCCAGACCTGCCTCTCTCTGGCCAACGAACAGGGTGTGGGGGCCTGGGTCCAGAACGTCGGCGACTGCGATGATCGCCACTCCTCTGTGCACCCCGGTGCCGACGAGGTCGTGGGTGATGGCATCGACAACGACTGCGACGGCGTGGCACGCTGAACAACTCGAGCCCTCCTGGGGATCCAAAGGCCCTCATCCCCCCACAGATCGACTGAACCCGGAACCGAAGCGCACCATGGCAACCAATATTCCTCACTGGGACCCCGCCGACGTCAGCGGCGCCGCTGCAGGCGACTCCGCCGCGTGGACTCGCCTGGCCTCCACCTGGGGCCCCGTGGTGTTGCGCTGGTGCAGCTTCATGGGGGGGCCGAAGATCGACGCCGAAGACGCCGCTCAGCAGGTCTTCGTGGTGGTCTGGCGTCGCCTGGACAGCCTGCGGGAGCCCGGGCGCTTCCCTTCCTGGTTGTTCGGCATCACTCGCCGTGTCCTGGCGGACCAGCGCCGCAGCGCCTGGACCCGTCGCTGGCTCCCCGGGGTCACCCCCGACCGGATCGACGCCCAGCCCAGCCCCGAGCGCAAGGCGGTGCAGTCGGAGCTCAGCGCTCGGGTGGCCGACGCCCTCGACCGCCTCTCGCCCAAGCACCGGGAGCTGCTGATCCTCTGCGACCTGCAGGGCCACACGATGATCGAAGCGGCCGACATGGTCGGCATCGGGCTCAACACCGCCAAGAGCAGGCTGATCCGCGCGCGCCTGCGCTTCGGAGAGGTCGCCGCTGCCATGGGCCTGGACGCCTCCAGCAGCGAAGATCCCATCGAAGAAGCCACACGCGACGGCGTCATCCTGGCGTCTGAGAGGCAGCCATGAACAAGCGTCGCTGGCTCCTGCACATCTTCGAGCGTGCCCACGAGCCCTCTCCACAGGCCGAGGCCCGGCTCGATCGCGCCATCCTCGAGAGCATCCCTGACGGCCGCGTCAGCCGGAGCCTGCTCTCAGCGCTGGACGCGCCGTCCCACCTCCAGGAGCAACGCCTGGTGGCCAACCTGACCGCCATCCCCGAAGCCGCCCCGCGCCGCAGCGGGCTCGTGCTGGGGATGCCCGCCAGCCGCGTCGCCCTGTTCGGCTCTGCGGCTCTGGGCCTCACGCTGGCCCTCGGTCACGCCCTGTGGGATCAGCCCGAGCCGCTGGCCACCACCCTCGAGGTGCAGGAGCAGCCTGCCGACCTCGCCCCGTTCCCCGGCGTCCACCTGGCCTACAACAGCGGCTACGGAGAGCTGGGCGGCACCACCCGTTCCCCGTCCATCCAGTGGATCGCGGGCAAGCTCGAGGTCGAGGTCGAGCCCGACCGCGGAATCCAGCTGGCCGTGCTCACCGAAGAGGCCACCGTGCGCGTCATCGGCACCCGCTTCACCGTCGAGCGCGAGGATGCTCAGACCGTGGTGGGCGTCGAGCGAGGCAAGGTGGAGGTCACCTGCAGTGACGGCGAGCGGGTCCAGCTCACCGCCGGTCAGCGCCACCAGTGCGCCTCCCTGTCCCCCAGCAAGCTCGCGCTGCGGGCCCTGCGACTGCGCGAGCGCGGCGCGGATCCCGCCGAAGTGCTGGCGGTGGTGGAGCGCGGCCTCGAGCGGGCCCAACAAGGCGACGCAGCCTGGAGTCGCCTGAGCGTCCTGTCCATGCAGGCCGCCGTCGATCTCGACCAGCGCGACCGGGCCCTGGCTCAGGCCCTGAGCTACCTGGACGCCGGCCATGCGCGGCTGAGGGATGAGGTGCTGCGCCTCGCCATCGACCTGTCCGAGCAGCCATGCAGCCTGGCTCTGGCCCACCAGGACAGGCTCCAAGGCGAGCTCGCCACCCCAGCTGATCTGGTCACCTTGTCGGACTGCCTGCAGGCTTCCGACCCCGACCAGGCGCGCAGTGTGCTGGAGCGGGCCCTGGGCGCTCCGGGTCTCGCCGTACAGGAACGAGCTGCGGTCCAGGGCAGGCTGAGCCTGCTCCAGTGACGCTCAGCCGCACCCCTCGCCGGTGCAGGTGAAGCTCTCGTTGGCTTCGTAGTCGTCGTAGGCCTGGTAGGCCTCGAGCACGGTGACGTCGTCGGGGGTGTTGTCGCTGCTGGCGCTGCCCCAGTCACACAAGGACGAGATCAGCACACTGGCGCTGTCGTAGAGGAACGCCCCGCCGCCCACGTCGCCCTGGTTCTCGAGGAAGCCGAATGACCAGGCGCTGGCGCCGGTGCAGGTGAACTCGACGCCATCGTTCAAGAAGATCCCGCCCCCGACCGCTTCCCGGCCCGAAGAGCTGCCCGCGGCGACGTTGGCCTGGACCAGGCTGGCGTCGAGCTCGACGGCGCCGCCGGTGGCGTACAGGCCGCCGCCGGCATCGCTGGCCAGGTTGTCCACGATGTCGGCGTCCTCGAAGAGCAGTTCGCTGTCCTGCACCAACAGCCCGCCGCCGTACCTGGCCTGGTTGGCCTCGAAGCTCGAGGCGGTGATGCTGCCGGTGACGTCGCGGAGGTACGCCCCGCCGCCGTAGCCCACCGCGCCGCTGGAGCTGATGGCAAGCTGGCTGGCGCTGATGGTGCCCCCCTGCTGGTACAGGCCGCCGCCGTCGCCGCTGGCGCTGCAGTCGGACAGCTGCACGTCGAAGATCTCCAGGTCGACCCCGTGGTCGCCCGCGTGGATGCAGCCACCGTCCACGGCGCCGCCGCCTGCGATGGAGATCCCCCGGATGCCGAGGGTGGAGGCGGCGCTGCCCGCGGCGATGACCGAGCTCGAGCCGTCGCCTGTGAGCAGGACCTGCGCCGATCCGTCCACGCCCACGACCTCCAGCTCGGAGGACTCCACGGACAGGTTCATGTGGTAGCTGCCGCTGCACAGGGAGAGGGTGCCGCGGGTGGTCAGGGCGGCCTGGTAGGGCGCGCTGGCGGTGCCGGAGGCTGCGGCGGCGCTCATGTCGGTGACGACGGCGTAGGCGCTGACGAAGGTGACCAGGCCCGCCCCATCGATCACCATGTCGCAGTCGTCGTCATAGCCGTTGCACTGTTCACTGACGCCCGGGTTGATGGCCGGGTTGTCGTCGTCGCAGTCGCCGCTGGAGGCCGCGAAGCCGCTTGGCTGCCCGCAGGACACCGACGACACGCTCGTGCCGAAGCCGTCGCCGTCGGCGTCGCGGTACCAGGTGTCGGGACCGACGCCCTCGTCGATCTCGCCATCGCAGTCGTCGTCGATGGTGTTGCACCACTCCGTGGCGCCAGGGTTGACCGCAGCGTCGTCGTCGTTGCAGTCGCCATCGACGGCCGCGGTCCCTGAGGGTTGGTCGCAGGAGGTGGTGCTGACCACGCTGATGCCGTAGCCGTCACCGTCCAGGTCGGGGTACCAGGCCTGGCCTATGGAACCTTCGTCGATCTGTTCGTCACAGTCGTCGTCGTAGCCGTTGCACTCCTCGCTGGCGCCGGGGTGGACGGCGGGATCGCCGTCGTCGCAGTCGCTGTCGTTGGACACCCAGCCCTGCTCGGGCATGACGCAGAAGCTGCGCACTTGGTGGGGATCGGCGCTGCCGAAGCTGTCGAGATCGGCGTCGATGTGGAAGACCGCCCGGCCCTGGGTCTCTGGATCATCGTCGTCCATGTAGCCATCGCAGTCGTCGTCTACGCCGTTGCAGACCTCCACAGCCCCTGGGTGGACCTCGGCGTCACGGTCATCGCAGTCCTGGTCACTGATGTAGCCATCCCGGTCCCTGTCCACCGGCAGGGGCTCCGCGCTGTCCTGGACGGGACCTGGGCACCCCAGCATCACCAAAGCGGAAATTGGGAGCAGCCTGAGCATGGTGGAAGCCTCACCTTTCGGTGGAAACTATAGCAGCAGAGGGGTCGTTGCTGCCCTGCAACATTTTCATGGAGAGGGCCCTTGACGGAGATGTTGCGATACAGCATATTGCTGTACTGCAACATCGCCCCTGGAAGCCACCCCATGGACAAGCTCATCCTCGCCTGGAGCGCCCTCGGCATCTACGTGCTGGTCACCCTGGCGCTGGCCTGGCGCGGCTGGCGGCGCACCACCTCCGTGGCCAGCTTCGCCACGGGTGGCGGCGCGCTGTCCCCCTGGGTGGTGGGGCTGGCCCTGGCGGCGCAGCTCACCTCGGTGGCCACCTTCGTGGTCAACCCAGGCCTGGTCTTCGCCTACGGCCTCTCGGGGCTGCTGGGCTTCGGCGTGGCCGCAGCGCTGGGCATCACCGCGGGGCTGGTCCTGTTCTCGAGCGCGTTTCGGCGGGTGGGAGAGCAGGGCAAGGCCCTGACGGTTCCTCAGTGGATCGGCGCTCGCTATGGCAGCCGGGGTCTCTCCGTGGGCTTCGGCGTCCTCTCCCTCGGGCTCGTCAGCTACGCGGTGCTCATCGTGGTAGCCCTGGCGTACGTGCTGGGCCTGCTGCTGGGGCTGCCCCCCTGGCTCCCCGCCCTGGGTCTGATCCTCTTCGTCTTCGGCTACGTGGCCTTCGGCGGCGCCAACGCGCACGCCAGCACCAACGCGGTCCAGGCGGGCATCATGCTGGTGGTGGCGCTGCTGCTCATCGGCTCGGGGCTGCCCAGCCTGTGGCAGGGTGAGGGCCTGTTCTCGGCCCTGGCGGCCCAGGACGCCGCCCTGGTCCAGGTCACCAACCCGGCGAGCCTGTACTTCCGCAACCTCTTCGAGGTCCTGGTCTGCAACTTCCTGGTGGGCTTGGCCCTGGTGTGCCAGCCGCACATCCTGTCCAAGGCCCTGTACGTGAAGTCAGACCGGGAGGTTCGCCAATACCTGGGCGTGGCCATCGCCGTGGGTACGGTCTTCATGATGATGATGTGGGTGGGGCTCTTCGCCCGCGTGGAGCTGCCCGCGGCCACCAGCATCGACACCGTGGTCCCCCTCTACATCGCCAGCCACTTCGGGCCGGGCCTGCAGGTGCTGATCTCCATCGGGCTGCTCTGCGCCGGGATCTCCACCCTGGAGGGGCTGGTGCTGGCCATCTCCGCCATCTGCTCGGTGGATCTCTTCCTGGTGCCCTTGAGCCAGCGGCTCATGCCGGGCAAGTCCCTCGAACAGCGAGGCCGTGTGGCCCTGATCGTGGGCCGGGCCAGCATCGCGGTGGCCGCGCTGGTCACCGGGTTGCTCTCCCTGCAGCAGCTGGCCAACCCCACCGGCGGCTCGGTGGCCATCTTCGCCCAGTACGGCATCTACGGGCTGATCACGGCCAGCATCGTGCCCCTGGCGGCCGGCATGTTCATCCCCAGCGCCACCGGCCGCCAGGTCACCGCGGGCGCCCTCACCGCCCTGGCGGCCTATGTCGGCGCTGGCGCCTTCGGCTTCACCAGCATGGCCAACAACCCCGCGTTCCTGGCCACCACGGGCATCGCCGCGGGCTGGCTGGCCTTCGGCCTGGCCCGGCTTGTCAGCGCCGTGGGCGTCACCTATGGAGAGCAGGAACGACCGTCGGTCCGCCGAGACGACGACGCGCCAGCCCACGGCGTCAGGAACGCCCCGGCTAGCCGTCGCCCGTCCTTCGAGCATGGAGCCTGACATGAGCGCCTCCCAGCGACCCGATGAGCTCCTCGAGGCCTTCTGGACCCAGACCGCGTCCCTGTGGGACATCCAGGTCAAGTCCTGGCAGCAGTTCCTCGAGGCGTCCCAGAGCCTGATGGAACCACAGGGCGGCATGCCCGAGCCCATGCAGCAGTGGCTCCAGGCCCAGCAGCAGGCGTGGCAGCAGTGGGGCGAGGCCCTGAACAAGTTCGGCCAGGGCGCTCCGCCGGCCACCAGCCAGGCCCCCCTGGCCGAGGCCGTGGCGTCCAACCTGCGCTCGGCCCTCGAGGTGCTCTCCCAGGCCACCGAGCGCATGGCCGGCCAGCTCGAGGCCGCCGACCCCCAGGCCCTCGCCGCCATCTGGTCCGGCCTGGCCGCCGAGTACCAGCGGGATCTGGCCGACCTTCCCTCCAAGCTGGCGCCCGCGCGCGCCGAAGAGCTGACAGGCATCGCCTGCGAGCTCAGCGGCGCCAGCCCCAGCCCCCAGGCCCGGCGCTACCTCGAGCGCTTCGTGGAGACCATGCGGGTCAAGGCCACCCAGGGCGCCGAGCACTACGTAGACCCCAGCCAGGTCGCCGTCGGCCCCACCCCCCGGCAGCTGGTCTTCGAGCTCGGCTCCCTGCAGCTGTACCGCTACCGCGCCAGCGCAGACGACCAGCCTGCTCCTGGCCGCCCCCCGCTGCTGCTGATCTACTCCATCATCAACCAGCCATGGATCCTGGACCTCATCCCCGGCTTCAGCATCATCGAGCACCTGCTGTCCAGGGGCCTGGACGTCTACCTGGCTGAGTGGAAGGCCGCCGAGCCCGGCTGCACCGACACCCTGGACGACTTCATCGATCCCTGGCTGCAGGGTGCTGCGGAGCACATCTGCGAGCTGGCGGGCACCGAGAAGGTCGGAGTCTTCGGGTACTGCATCGGCGGCACCATCGCGAGCATCTACGCCGCGCGTCACCCCGAGCGGGTCCAGAGCCTGGTCACCCTGACCACGCCCCTGGTCTCCAGCGGCTCGGGGGTGCTCGAGCTGCTGATCAACCCGGCCCTGTTCCCCATGGACTCCATCATCGAGGCCAACCAGGGCGTGGTGCCGGGCAAGACGGTGCGCCACAGCATCATGGCCATCAAGCCCTACCTCGAAGTCCTCAAGTGGAAGGCCTACTACGAGAACCTGCACGACGACCGGATGATGGCGCTGTTCGAGCCCATCGACCGCTGGGCCAACGACAACCCGGACCTGCCCGGCGAGGTGTTCCGCAGCTTCGTCCAGGAGATCTACCAGGGAGACCGCCTGGCCCGGGGCCTGACTCGGATCCACGGCGTCCCCGTGGACCTGTCCGCCATCCAGGCGCCCCTGCTCAACCTCGTGGCCGAAGACGACTGGATCGTCCCCCGCGCTGCTGCAGAGCGCATCGCGACGCTGGTGGGCTCGGAGCACACCCGCACCGAGATCATCCCAGGCCCCCACGTGGGCATCGTGATGGACCCCCGCACCCGCTATGCCTGGGACCTGATCGCCGATCACGTCATCGACCACGCCTTACGGCACGCGGCGTCCTGAGGAGCCCCCAATGCGCACCGCCTCAATGCTCCCTCTGCTGGCCTTGCTGGGCTGCCCGCCCGCTGACGACAGCGGCGATCCATCCGACACCGCGCCTCGAGACACCGCCCCCCAGGACACGGGCCCCGAAGACACCGGGCCCCACGACACCGGCGACACCACCGCCTGCGTGCCCAACGGCGACGGGCGCATCGAGTGGTCCGAGTTCGTGGCCGACCCCGCCCTTGGCATCCGGGCCATCTACACCGTCAACACGCCTGGGAGCACCGTCAGCGTGCCGCCCGTGGGGGGGCAGGACCAGGGCGACGGCAGCTTCACCTGGGACTTCAGCGCCATCGACAGCGGCAGCGACACCCAGTGGACCATCGAGCTCGGCCTCCCCCAGGACGCCTGGTTCGCCGCGCACTTCCCCACCGCGAGCTACACCGTGGCCCTGGACGCCTCCGCGCAGATCCTGGGCGTCTACAGGGTCAACGACGCCACCGAGCAGCTGGAGCTGCTGGGCCTGGCCACCGCCGATCAGGCCGCTGGAGACGTGCTCGTCTACGCGCAGCCGGTGGTGGTCTTCGACTTCCCGCTGGCCGTGGGCGACAGCTGGCAGAACCAACAGGTCCAGGCGGACGGCCAGTGGGAGGGCGAGGACTACCCCGCCGACTTCGGCTGGCACGGCACGGTCACCCTGCACCACAGCTACGACTTCGAGGTGGATCGCGCAGGAGATCTCGAGGCTCCCCTGGGGGGCTTCGAGGTGCTGCGCCTGCGCGCCGATCAGCGCATGGAGGCCGTGAACTCCTTCTACGGAAGCTTCGCCGAGGAGAGCATGATCTCCTACTTCTACGTCGCCGAGTGCGCAGGCCTGGTGGCCCGCGTGCGCTCCACCCCCGACGAGCGCGACCCGGACTTCGACCAGGCCAGCGAATACCTCAGGCTGGGCTTCTGATGGGGCCCGCTCGGCTGGCTTGGCTCCTCCTGGCGCTGCTCGTGGGCACCATGACCGCGGGCTGCATGGCGTACCAGCAGACCCCCCTGCAGGACCCGGGCAAGGCCTACCTGAACATCGCCAGCAGTGAGCTTCGCTTCGAGGACACGGGCTGGCCCGATGTGGACGAGACCGCCGACGTGCCCGTGCTCTTCCTGCACGGCTTCGGCTCGAGCCTCGAGACCTGGCAGCTGGTGGCCCCCCTGCTCTGCCAGACCCGGCGCTGCGTCTCCATGGACCTGCCGGGCTTCGGCCTGTCCAGCAAGTACGAGCAGCCCTACGACGCCCCCGCGATGGTGGCGGCTGTGCTCGGCCTGATGGACAGCCTGGATCTCGACCGGGTGGACCTGGTGGCCCACAGCTACGGCTGCAGCGTCGCCCTGGCTCTGGCCGCCGACCACCCCCTGCGCGTGCGGCGGCTGGTGATCAGCGATGGCTTCGCCTACGCCGATCAGATGCCCTGGTTCTTCGCCTGGTCCCGGCCGCCCGTGCTGGGCGAGCTGCTCTTCGGGCTGTTCTACGACCAGCAGCTGGACTGGCGCATCCCCCTTTCCTTCCACAACCGGGAGATGGTCAGCCACGCCATGGTGATGAGGGCCTACGAGGCCCTGCGCCGCCCGGGCACCCGGGCCTCGGCCCTGGCGGTGGTGCGGGGGCTGGAGCTCGAGGCCGCCGAGCAGGGCTACGGCTCACTGCCCCACCACGTGCTGGTGGTCTGGGGCCGGGAAGACACCGTCACCCCCCTCCGCTACGGCGAGCGCCTGGCACAACACCTGCCCCGGGCCACCATCAGCGTGGTGCCCTTCGCCGGCCACTTCCCCATGATCGAGGCCCCAGGCATGTACGCCGAGCAGGTCGGGGCCTTCCTGGCCCGCCGCGGGCTGGAGGAAGCCCGATGATCGCCCTGCCCCTGCCCCTGCTCCTGCTGCTCACCACCAGCCCCCGCGCCGAGGAGCCCGAGCCGCTGCCCGTGGTGCTGCCGCCCCCGTCCACGCCCGCCGTGGTCGAGACCTTCGAGCTGGACGGCTACCTGCGCACCCGGGGCTACCAACTCTACAACCTGGACCTCAACCGCGGCCCCACACCCAGCAGCGGCGAGCCCATCTTCCCCTACACCCCCTCGGGCGGTGAGAGCTTCACCGGCGGCAACCTGCGCCTGCGCGTAGACGCCGCCATCCGCATCGTCCCCGAGATCAGTGTGCACCTGCGGGTGGACGGGCTGGACAATGTTCCCCTGGGCGGCACCCCAGCCGGCTTCCCCGCCGATCGCTGGGCCCCCAGCGCCTACGCCACCACCAGCCAGCAGGCGCCCAGCTCAGGGGTCGACTCCTTCCAGGACAGTATCAGCCTGAAGCGCGCCTGGGGCCAGGCCATCACCCCCTTCGGCGCCTTCATGGTCGGCCGCATGGGCATGCCCATGTGGGGCGTGGGGATGCTGGCCGATCCCGGCGAAGACCTGGACGACGACTTCGACGAAAACGTCGACCGCATCGGCTTCGCCACCACAACCTTCAACCACTTTATAGGGGTCTCCTACGACTGGAACGCCGTGGGCCCCAGCTCGGCGTCGGCCTCGGGTTCCCTGTGGGGCCAGGACATCGACCTGGAGCCCAGCGACGACGTCCACACCGTCAGCGTGGCCTTGCTGCGGCACCTGGACGAAGACGCGGTGGACCGCCGCAAGCGCGCCGGGCGCCCGGCCTTCCGCTACGGCGCCTACGCCACCTGGCGCACCCAGGACACGGACGTCCCGTCCTACTGGCTGGGAGGACTCGAGGAACAGGACGGCTCCCTGAGCGAGGACGATCTGGTGGAGCGTGGCTTCAGGGCCGTGGCAGGCGACCTGTTCCTCGATCTGCTGGCGCCCCGCTGGGGCTTCCAGCTCGAGGCGGCCCACCTGCGGGGCTCGGTGGCCGACCTCTCCCTGATCCAGGGCGTGCAGGCCGACGAGGTCACCATGACCCAGACCGGCGGAGTGGTCCGCGCCTGGGTGGACCTGCTCGAGGAGCAGCGCCTGACCCTCGCCGCCGAGGCTGGCTTCGCCTCGGGTGACGACGCCCCCGGCATGGGCGTGGCCCCTCCCCTGGACCAGCTCGAGGCGCAGGCTGGCGACCTGGACGGGCCCCAGTTCTCCTTGCCCGGCGACAGCACGGTGGACAACTTCCGGTTCCATCCCAACTACCACGTAGACCTGATCCTGTGGCGCCAGATCGTGGGCACCGTGACCGACGCGGTGTACCTGCGCCCGGCACTGAAGTCCCAGCCCCACGAGCGCCTGGCCTTGGAGCTGGCATGGATCCACTCCCGCGCGCAGCAGGCCAGCTCCACACCAGGGGGCGAGGCCCACCTGGGTGACGAGCTCGATCTCAGCGCCCGCTGGGACGTGTGGCACGGCCTGACCGGCCAGCTGCAGTATGGTCTGTTCCTGCCTGGCCCCGGCTTCCGCAACCTCCAGCACGACCTCGAGCCCACCCCCGCCCACGCGGTGCGGGCCCTCGTGGCCTTCCAGTTCTGAGGCCCCCATGCGCACGGCACTCCTGACCCTCTTCTCCGCGCAGGCCATGGCCTGCTCCCCCGGCAACCCGGAGATCGTGGAGACCGGCGACGACAGCGAGTGGATCTACGACTGCCAGGGGGACAACGACGGGGTCATCCAGGCCGATGAGCTTCCCTGGGCCACGGGCGTCGCGGTGCCCTACCTCGCCAACGCCGCCGACACGACCGTGGCTGTCCAGCCCGCCGGACAGCTGATCCAGGGGACCACCACCTGGGACTTCACCCAGGCCCCCGGCCCCCTGGCTGTGGCGCTCGACCTGGTGGACCCCGCGGATCGCTGGTTCGGCGAACACTTCCCCGACGCCAGCTACGCCGCGCCCCTCTTCGCGCACGATCTCGACGTGCTCGCCGTCTTCGCGACCTACGCGGATCGCTTCGAGATGCTGGGCCTCGCCTCCCGCGAGGAACAGCCCGCCCAGGGCCAGACCCTGCTGATCTACGACGAGCCGGTGGAGGTCTACCGCTTCCCCCTCGAGCTGGGTTCCAGCTGGACCGTCAGCGCCAGCTTCCGCGACGCCACCCTGTACGGCATCACCAACGCCGGCACCGAGGAGTACAGCTTCGAGGTAGACACTCAGGGCGCCGTGCTGCTGCCGGGCTTCACCATGGAGAACAGCCTGCGCATCCGGGTGGACGTCAGCCAGACCTTCGCCGTCACCAGCGGCGACAACCCGCTGCTCTCCGTCCGCCACCTGTACGTGCGGGAGTGCTTCGGCGAGCTGGCTCGCATCACGAGCTTGTCCGGCCAGACCGATCCCGACTTCGAGCTGGCTGCTGAGCTGCGCGTGCTCGACGTGGAGAACTGATCCCACAGGCGCGCGCGGCCTTGGCCCGCGGCGTGTGGGTCCGATACAGCTCTGGGCGATGGCAACGGGGGAACCCAGTGTCGGGTCCCATGTCTGACAGGACACCATGAGCTTCGCCCTCCTCCTCTCCGCAGCTTGGTGCCTGGCAGGCCCCGTCCCCGAAGCAGCTGAACCTCCGGTTCCGCAGCTCGGGGGCTTGGAGCGCTCCGTCGTTCGCCTCACCAACACCTCCCAACGCGCCGACTGGGAGATCCCCTGGAACCCCGGCCGGCCCAGGGTGGGTCAGGGCAGCGGCTTCGTCATCGAGGGCGGTCGAATCCTGACCAACGCCCACGTGGTGGCCGACTCCAAGGATCTGGTGCTCCACCTCCACGACGACGCCAACCCCTACCCAGCGCGCATCGTGGCCATCGGGCACGACTGCGATCTGGCCCTGGTCGAGCCCATCGACCCCAGCGTGCTCGAGGGCCTCACGCCCCTGGATCTGGGCAGCTTCCCCACCCAGGGCGATGAGGTGCTCACCCTGGGCTACCCTGCCGGTGGGCGCTGGCTGTCCACCACCCGGGGCACGGTGTCGCGCATCGACGTGATCTCCTCGGTCCACAGCGGGGGCAGCTCGCACCTGAGCGTCCAGACCGACGCGGCCATCAACCCGGGCAACTCCGGGGGCCCGGTCATGCGCGACCGCCAGGTGGTGGGCGTGGCCTTCCAGGCCTCCGCCCGGCTCGAGAACGTGGGCTACTTCATCCCCATGCCGGTGGTGAACCACTTCCTCGAGGACGTCTCCGACGGGCAGTACGACGGCTTCCCCCGGCTCGACATGTTCGTCGCCAACCTCGACAGCCCAGCCGCCCGGCGGCGGGCGGGCATGGAGGAGGGTGAGACCGGGGTGCGCATCGACTTCGTTCACCCCGCCAGCCCCGCCCACGAGCTGCTGAAGCCCGAAGACATCCTGCTGTCCCTGGACGGCGAGGCCTTGGCCAACGACGGCACCTTCCACGCCCATGACCAGCGCCTGCAGCTCGAGGCCATCCTCGACCGCTTCCAGGTGGGCGATCAGGTGCCCGCGCGGGTGCTCCGAGGGGGCGAGCGCATCGACCTGCAGCTGCCTGTGGCGGCCAGCGTGTACCCGGGTCGCGCCTACGAGACCCTGCCCACTTACGTCGTCTACGCCGGCCTGGTGTTCGTGCCCATGGAGCGCGAGTACGTCGAGGTCATGGGGATCTCCAAGAACCACGACATCCTCTGGGAGTACGCCTACAAGCAGCTCGACTCCCCCGAGCAGGTGGTGCCCGGGCGGGTGGTGCTGCTGCGCCGCCTGGATCACGCGGTCAACGCCACCGTCGGCGTGAGCGCCAGCGTGGTGCTCGATCGGGTCAACGGCCACGAGATCTTCGATCTGAAGGACCTCGTGGAGGCGCTGGACGGCAACCAGGACCCCTACCAGATCTTCCAGTTCGCCTACGTGGACCACCTCGTGGTGCTCGACCGTGAGGCGGCCGACGCCGCCCACCAGGACATCCTCCAGCTCTACGCTGTCACCCCGGACCGAAGCCTGTGAACCTCCTCCTGATCCTCTGTGCGTTGTTCCAGGTCGCCTTCGCAGGGGGCCCCACCTACGACGATCGCGTCGTCCAGCTCAAGGTCACCTGGCAGCGGTGGGAGCGCCTCCAGCCCTGGTCCAAGACCAGCCCCACCCTGCGGATCTCCCAGGCCGTGGTGGTCCAAGGCCTGCCCGGCCAAGGCCCCGCCCTGCTCACCACCGCCCAGATGGTCGAAGACGCCACCCACGTGCGCGTCACCAAGCAGGGCGAACCCAACGAGTTCCAGGCCAAGGTGCTCTTCGTGGACAGGGAGGCCAACCTGGCCCTGGTGGTGGTGGACGATGACGCCTTCTTCGATGGGCTGCAGCCGGTCAAGCTGGCCAAGAAGCCCTTGGTGCAAGGCCAGGTGGTGGTGGCCCGCTGGCGCGACAACCAGCTCGAGACCTCGGGGGGCAGCGTGGCCCGTGCCACCAGCATCGAGAGCATGACCGGCTCGGTGCGCCACGCCGGGGTCCGCATCCAGACCGACATCTCAGGCGGCGGCTGGGCCGAGCCGGTGTTCTTCGGCGGCGCCCTGGCCGGCATCGCCACCTCCGCCTCGAACAGCGAGCTGATCGTGATGCCCTCGGAGTTCTTCGGCGCATGGCTCGACGAGGTGCGCAACAGCGGCCAGGTGCGGCCCTGGCCGGGTCGCATGGGCGCCAGCTTCCAGCCCATCGGATCCGACGCCCTGGCGTCCTGGCTCGGCCTGGACTCCCCTCGAGGCATGCTGATCTCCAGCGTGGCCGCAGGCAGCTCCGCCTGCGGAGTCCTGCACCGGGGCGACGTCCTGCTGGCCCTCGAGGGCCAAGCCCTGGACGGCAGCGGCAATGTGCGCGATCCGGACTACGGGCTGCTGTGGTTCGGCTACCTGCTGTCCCGCTACCACGAAGGCGACACCGTGGGGCTGCGGGTGCTGCGCGACGGCACTGAGCAGGATCTGGCCATGACCCTGCGCTCCTACACCAGCTCGAGCTGGCTGGTGCCCCGGGATCGCAAAGAGCCGCCCGCCTACCTGATGGCCGGGGGCCTGGTCTTCCGCGAGCTCGACGACACCTACGGCGGCCGATCCACCGAGCTCAGCATCGTGCGCCAGCTCTGGAGCCAGGCCCAGAGCGCCGACGAGCGCCGGGTCGCGGTGCTCTCCCATGTGCTGGCCGACCCCTACAACCTCGGCTACCACGGCTTCGAGGACCTCCCCATCGCCACGGTCAACGGGCTGCCGGTGGATCTGGTCAGCGACGTGCGCGAGGCCCTGCAGCACCCCCAGGACGGCTACCACGTGATCCGGCTCCGCCCGAACCCCAGGCTCAACGAGATCGTGCTCGACGCCTCCACTCTCGAGGCCACCACCGAGCGCATCGCGACCGCCTACGGCATCCCCGCCGTCTACCGCGCGGAGGTCCCGCCGCCCGCGCTGGGCCAGGCCTGCGAATAGGGCTCGACCCGCGCGGCCGTGCCTGCTCATACCGGCTGACGCAGATTCGGCTCGGATGATCGCCGAGAAGAGCGACCCGCTGTCGGCGATGAGGAGCCGCAGGCGTGGCGAGTCACGTCAAGGATCCGAAGCGTCGACAGCGGGGTGCTCGGCCGGCGAGGGCCGAGCTGAATCAATGTCAGACGGTATCACTCCTCGGCGCAGCCCGGCTTCCACACCAGCCAGCCCCGGCTCTTCATGGTGAGCAGGAACACCGCCAGGCGCTTGGAGCCCGGGTCGTAGTCGTCGCCGAAGCGCTCCTGGAGTGCCAGGGCGATCTGGCGAACCGTGTGTTCACCGTCGCACAGGGACCAGACCAGGCTGCCCACCTCGTCCAGGGAGACGTGGTTGTGGCCTGGCTCGAGGCCCTTGGAGAGCAATCGATCCAGCCAGCTGTCCTTGTGGCGAGACTCGGTGATGGTCACCTTGCCGTCGTCGGCCTGCTCGGAGTCGATGGTCCGCACAGGGATCAGGGGAGCCAGGTCATCGGTCCGGAGGGTCATGGCGGACCGCTACCCCTCCAGGCTCTCGAGCCAGGACACCAGGGTGCGGAGCATGGCGCCGGTGCCGCCCTTGCCGTAGTAGCGCTCAGGCTTGTCCATGAAGGCCGGGCCGGCGATGTCCAGGTGGGCCCAGCGGGGGCCCTTCACGAAGCGGGACAGGAACGCCGCCGCGATGCTGGCGCCGCCCCAGCGGCCGCCCATGTGGTTGGTGTCGGCCCACTCGACCTCGAGCGTCTTGCGGAAGTGGTCGGCCATGGGCAGGCGCCACAGCCCGTCTCCGGCACCCTCTGCGGCACAGAGCAGGTCGGCGGCCAGCTGATCGTCCTCGGTGAACAGCCCCGTATAGCGGCTGCCCAGGGCCACGACGCAGGCACCCGTGAGGGTGGCCAGATCGAGGCAGTGGGAGACTCCGAGCTTGCTGGCGTAGACCAGGCAGTCGGCCAGCACCAGGCGACCCTCGGCGTCGGTGTTGTTCACCTCGACGGTAGTGCCGTCGTACATGGTGAGCACATCGCCCAGCTTGTAGGAGTCCGCAGCGTTCATGTTCTCGGCGGCGCCGAAGATGCCGTGGACCTCGATGGGGAGCCCCAGGCGGTCGACGGCCACCATGGCGCCCACCACCGTGGCCGCCCCGGCCATGTCGCAGCGCATGGTCTGCTGGCCGTCGCTGGGCTTGAGGGACATGCCACCGGAGTCGTAGGTGACGCCCTTGCCCACCAGGGCCACGCTGGTGATGGCACCCCCAGCGGGTCGGTAGCGCATGTGGACGAAGCGGGGCTTGCGGGCGCTGCCGCGTCCGACGGCATGCAGTCCGCCCATGCCCTCGGCCTCGATGCGGGCGTCGTCCCACACCTCGACGGTCATGGTGTCGGTGGCCAGCGACGCGGCGAAGGCGGCGAAGGTCTCGGGGTAGAGCACGTTGGCGGGCTCGTTGACCAGATCCCGGACGAGGCCCTGAGCCTCAGCCACCACCTGATCCCGGCTGCCAGCCTTGTAAATCTCGGCCCCGGCGCCCAGGAGCAGGTCGACGCAGGCGGGCTTGCGGGAAGCCTCGGCCTTGTGCCGGTCGAACTGGTAGTTGCCTGCCGCGAAGCCCTGGACCGCCAGGCTGGGGACCTCGGCCCCGTCGATGGCGGACAGATCCAGCACCACCTTGCGGGCGCCACGCTTGCGCGCGGCCATGCCGACTGCACCGGCGGCGCCCCGGATCTGGTCGGGTGCGGCGTCGCCCAGGCCTACCAGCAGCAGGTACGGAGCGGCGAGCTTGCCCAGGGTGGGCAGCTGCAGGGTGGCCTCGGCCTTGCCCTCGAACTTCTCGGCGGTGAGCAGCTCGGCCAGCCCCAAGCCCATGCGGTCGAGCAAGACCTGGGGGAGCAGGACGGGCTTGCCGGCGGACACTCCCACGGCCAGCAGATCGCACTCGGTGTCGACTGAGGGGGTGCGCAGGAGGTGGAGTTCCATGGTGGGATCAGCTCCGTAGCAAGAAGATGACGATGAGCAGGACGATGGCCACGACGATGAACCCCGCCATGATCATGGCGTAGGAGTCACCCTGGATCATCTCTACGATCTGCAGCCAGACGGGCTTTGGACGGAACTCGTCCAGCTCGTCGGGGGTGTCGCCCAGTTCGGTGATGTCGTCACCTTGCTCGCCGCCCAGCGGGAGATCGGCCCAGGAGCCGCTGGCGCTGGGGGGGCTGGGCTGGGGTGTGGCGGCTGGAGCAGGCTTGGGTGTGAGCACCGCGGCCGGCGCCCGCTCCTTGGCGATGTCGATGGCGGCCGAGGCCGTGGGCTTGGGGACAGCGACGGGCTGCATGGGCGCCACCACCGCCGGCCTGGGGACCGGCTGCGGCCGCGGCACCTTGGGGATCTGGACGGTGGGCTGTGGCTCTTCGAGGGGCACCGCGGTGTCGCCGCTCGAGGCGGGCACGGTGTCGCCGCTGAAGCTGATGGTGCTGGCGCGAGTGGTGCGGGTGACGCCGGCGCTCTCGTCGGTGGGCTGGACCGGGATTCCCGTGCCGCTGTCCACAGACTGGGGCCTGGGGCGAGGCTTGGGCACCACCACCGGGACCGCCTTGCTGGCAGGGGCGGGCTTGGCCGAAGGCGCACCCGCCAGCTCAGGAGGAGGCGCGGGAGCCGGCGGCGGTGGCTGGTGGGCAGGACCTGGCGCCTGGGCCCGGGGCGCTGGGATGTCCAGCGGCACGGAGGCCATGGGCTCGGTGACCGTGCGGGGCTCGCGCAGGTGGGACTCGAGGCTCAGGGGCCCCGTCGGCGGCTGCTCGGGGGGTGGGATGTAGCCGTGGGCGGCGCGGATCTCGAACTCGCACTCCTTGGTGGTGGGCTCGTGCCCGGAGTCGCGGATGGCGAATGCAGCCCGCAAGCGGTAGTTGCCCGGCGGCAGCTCGCCCAGCTCGAACTGGAAGCGGAAGCGCCCCGAGGGGTGCCGGTTCACGTCGAAGGTGCTGGGGAGCTCGCGCACACGCTCGCCGGTGTCGCGGTCGATCACCGCGGTGCCGCAGGCGATCTCCTTGTGGTGATCCACGCCGGGGCCGCAGCCCACCGAGATGCTGAAGCGCACGCGCTCGTCGGTGGTGAAGTGGGTGGTGTTGGCGGGCCGTTCCAGCAGCACGCGGCCGACGGTGTCGACCTCGGGGCGCACCAGGGAGCGCAGCTCGACCAGCCGTGGCAGCAGGCCCTCGATGCGCTCGAAGCGGTAGGGCGGCGAGGGGCTGGCCTTGGCTGAGATGGCTCGGGAGATGGTGGTGGACAGGCGGTCGGCCAGGCGGGCGTGGAAGCGCGGGTTGCTGTCTTCCTGCTTGACCCTGGCGTGCAGGCGATCCTTGAGGGCCACCAGGGCCGCTTTCTCGGGGCCCGCCGCGGGCAGCTCCGGCCCGGTCTCGGCGCCCAACACGGCGCGCCACAGCAGCAGGCCCAGGGCGTAGGTGTCGCAGACCATGGAGAAGGGCGGCTCGCCGCCGGCGACAGCCACCTCTGGCGGCAGGTAGGGCTGGAGATCCGGAGAGGCCGCGAGCAGCGCGGGCAGGGAGCGCCTGGCCGTGGGGGTGACCAGATCCGAGATCCTGACGGCACCGGAGGCGTCGATCAGGATGTTCCCAGGCCGCAGGGCCCCGTGCACACCCGGCCCGTCGCGGAGCTGCTGGCAGAGCCGAGCGCTCTGGATGAGCAGGTCGAGGGCGTCGACGAAGGTGCAGCCGCCCTGCAGGCGCAGCTCGAGGTTGGTGGGGAAGCGCTCGAGGATCAGCGCCGGACGACCGTCGTCGAGCTGGAAGTGATCGATCAGGCGGGGGAGGAAGTCGTAGTTTCCCTGGCTGAGGACCTCGGCTTGCTCCTCGAGGATACGGCGGCAAGCCTGCGCGAGCTGCTCGGGATCGTCGGCCCGCCGCAGATCGCTGGGACCGAGGGCACACTTGAGGACGTAGTCGCCCTCGTCGTCGACGCGCTGCACGCGCCAGGTCCGTCCCCAGAGGCCGCGGCCCAGCAGGAGCCCAACCTTGTAGCTGCGATCCTTCGGGTCGCAGAAGGTGTCACCAGTCTTCATGGCACATTCCGCACGGAGGTGATGGGAGGCTGGCGCGCCGGCTCCTCCCGTTCCGACGGAATAGCCTGTTGTGGCTTGCTTGACCCGTCCCAGGACCATCCGCCGTGCCTCGAGATCCCCGCGCCTTCGAACGCCATGGCAACCCAGCCTACCGCCTGCTGCGGGGCGTCCACGATCCGTTGATCCGCCGCTTCGAGCGGGCGGTGGCAGACCCCGAGCAGGCCCAACGTCGGCTGCTGGCCTCCATCCTCAACGGGCTCCGCGGCACGGCCTTCTCCCGCGACCACGGCTTGGACGGCGTGCGCAGCGTCGAGGAGCTGCGCGCCAGGCTGCCCGTGGGCGGGTACGATCGCTTCGAGCCCTACATCCAGCGGATCGCCCGCGGCGAGCGCAGGGTGCTCACCCGCCAGCCCGTGATCCACTTCCTCGAGACCAGCGGCACCACGGGCCCCGCAAAGTGGATCCCGGTCACCCGCGCCTGGGCCAGCGGCGTCAGCGACGCCCAGACCCTGTGGGTGCTGGGGCTGGTCCGCGAGCATGCCTCCCTGGCCCAAGGTGCCGCCCTCACCTTGGTGTCCCCGGCGGTCAAGGGTCGGAGCCCCAGCGGCATCCCCTACGGGAGCAACACCGGCCGCATGCACCTGGCGCAGCCATGGTGGGTCCGTCGCCGCTACCCTGTGCCCTACGAGGCCTACTGCCTGCCCGACCCCGAGCAGCGGCTGTACGCTGTGCTGCGCTTCGCGCTGCAGGCCGATGTGCGCTCGATCACCACCGCCAACCCCACCACGGTGCTGCTCATCGCCCGCAAGCTCCAGGAGCATGCCGCCGCGCTGGCGGCCGACCTCGAGGGCGGCAGCTTGGAGCACGGGCCCGCCGCGAGCCTCTCCCCTTCCCTGCGGGCACCGCTGCTGCCCACCCTGCGCCGCACCCCCGCGCCCATGGACTGGCGTCCCGCCCAGCTCTGGGGTCTGCGGGTGGTGAACTGCTGGAAGGGCGGACTGGCCAGCTGGTTCCTGCCCCGGCTGGCGCCCGCCCTGGGTGCCCACGTGCCCGTGCGAGAGGTGGGCATCTCCGCCTCGGAGAGCTTCCTCGCGGTGCCGCTGTCCGGGGTGGAAGACGCCTGCGTGGCCTGGCCCCTGGGGGAGTTCATGGAGTTCGTGGCCGACGACGGGAGCGTCCGAGGGCTCTGGCAGCTGGACCAGGGGGCCGAGTACCGGGTGGTGATCTCCGGTCACCATGGGCTGCTGCGCTACGATCTGGGAGACGTCGTGCGGATCGTGGGGCGCTACCGCGACGCCCCGGCCATGGTCTTCGTGCGTCGCCACGGCAACCAGCTCAGCGCGACGGGCGAGAAGCTCACCGAGACGCAGCTGCTGGCCGCCATGGCCGCCACCGCCTCCTCCCTGGCGCTCGACGGGGCCCCCTTCACCCTGCGGCTGTTCCTGGACGACTGCCCCTGGTACGAGCTGGCCATCGAGGCGCCCGGCCTCGATCCCACGCGGCTGGCCGTTCTGCTGGACGAGCAGCTCGGGCTTCACAACGTGGAGTACGCCTCCAAGCGCCGCTCGGGCCGGCTGGCGCCGCTGCGGGTGCGGTGGCTGCCGGTAGGCAGCTACGCCCTGCTCCGGCGACGCGCCGTGGCCGCGGGAACCCCAGAGGGTCAATACAAGCACCCGTCGATGGCCCTGAGCGCCCCCGCCTGGGAACGCCTGATGCTCGCCGCCCGGGATCAGGGCGTGACGTCGTAGGCGTAGTCCAGGGTGCCCACGATGGTGAAGTGCAGGTCGTCGTCGGTGGAAGGCTGGAGGTCGCGCCCGGAGCCATGGCACTGCAGCTCCACCAGGCCCTGCAGCAAGCTGACCTGGCTCCAGTCGGCCAGGCTGTCGCCCGCCCGATCGAAGCGGTTCACTTCGATGGTGCCGATGCAGGGCACGGGCTCCCAGGGTTCGTCGGTGGAGGCGAGGTAGTGTTCCTGGTAGCGAGCGCTCATGCCTTGGCCGCCGGTGCCGAGCCGAAAGGGGGGCTGGCGCAGGAGCTGTTCGGCGCTGAGAACGATCTCGAGCCTGCCTCGGATGGGCGCCTCCTTCCAGGGATAGCTGCCCCCCCGCAGCGTGCCTTCGCCCTGCAGTTCGATGCGCTCCGCGGCCGGCTCCGACTGGGGATCGGCCCTCAGGACCAGGTCCAGGTGGTGGGGCGTGCGGTCGTTGAGCCGCACCACCAGGTTGGCCACCAGCTGCGGGCGTTTCTGCCGCGCGCTCCGCACCATGGCCTGGAACAGGTACAACCCCGGGACGGCCGCCAGGAAGAAGCCCAGGACGACCAGCAGAGCCGATGATGAGAGGTGGCGGTTTGCCGCCATGCGGACCCCTGCTAAGCACGCTAGAAGCTACCGTGCAAAGACGCAGGCATCAAGCTTGGTCCGCGCTTGGAGGTCCTGTGCTCACGCTGCTCGCATGGTCGCTCAGGGGCCTGCTCGTCCTGGTCGTGCTCAACTGGGTTGGCCTGGCGCTGCGCACCTGGAAAGGCCGCAGTGAAAGGCGCTTCCACCTCTACCCCGACGACGAGCCCCTGCCGTCCCCCGCTCCGGGCGTCTCCGTGGTCATCCCAGCCCGGGATGAGGTGGGCAACATCGCGGCGTGCCTGGACGCTGTGCTGGCCCAGGATCATCCGACGCTGCAGGTGGTGGTGCTGGACGATGGCTCCACCGACGGCACCAGCCTGCTGCTCGAGGGCTACGCGGACGACCCTCGGGTCCAGGTGGTGCAAGGCAGCGGCGACCCTCCTCCGGGCTGGTTCGGAAAACCCTGGGCGGTGGAGCGGGCGCAGCGACACGCCACCCAGCCGTGGCTGCTCTTCATCGACGCCGATGTGCGCCTGCACCCCCACGCCGTGTCGCGCACCCTGGCCTACGCGGTGCGCAACGAGCTGGGCATGATCTCGGGCTTCGGCACCCTGATCACCGAGAGCTTCTGGGAGCGCGTGCTGATGCCCGTGGTGGGTGGGCTGATCGTGGCGGGCAACGACACCGCCGAGGTCAACGATCCCACCAAGGCCGACAAGGCCATGGCCAACGGGCAGTTCATCCTCTTCGAGCGCGGCGCCTACGAGCGCATCGGCGGGCACGGGGCTGTGCGCAACGACGTGCTGGACGACGTCGGCCTGGCGCGAGCGGTCAAGGCTGCGGGTGTGCCCTTCCACATGACCTTCATGCGCCCCCTCTTCGCCTGTCGCATGTACACCGGCCTGGGCGAGATCTGGCGCGGCTGGCGCAAGAACCTCTTCGCGGGCATGCACTACCGCTGGGGCGTGGTGGCCGCGGTGTTGGTGTACCTGTTCATCAGCAACCTGCTGCCCTGGGTCTTGCTGCCCTTCGCCGCCGCAGGTCTGCTGGGCGCCGAGTGGCTGGCGTGGTCTGTGGGGCTGATCCTGCTGATGCAGGTGGTGCGCTTCTACCTCGACCGGGTCTTCTCCCACCCCGTGGCCTACGGCCTCACCCAGGTCCTGGGCGTCGCCATGGTGATGCTGCTGGTGCTGGACTCGGCGTGGAGCAGCACCCGCGGGCGCGTGGCGTGGAAGGGGCGCAGCGTGGACGTGGCGGCGTCCCCAAAGCGGGGCGACGGCGAG
This sequence comes from uncultured Pseudomonadota bacterium, assembly GCA_937912125.1. Lineage (GTDB taxonomy): Bacteria > Myxococcota_A > UBA796 > UBA796 > JAFGLY01 > CALDOK01. Next base: position 8,045 of record CALDOK010000437.1, on the reverse strand, counting down.
TCCCCGTAGAGCTGGTCGAGGCCTGGTGGTCGGGGCCCGGGATCAGCGCACCCAGATGTTCACCCCGCCCGCGCAGGCGCCAGCGCCGGAGACGTCCGGCTGACCCTGGCCGATGGGGCAGGTGGCTGCGCTGGCGTCCTGACCTGAGCCCCAGGGAAGGACCTTCCACTGATGGCCGCCACCGCTCGAGCAGCCGATGCCCCAGTGCCCAGACTCCCCATGGGTGCAGGCGAAAGAGCCCTCAGCCCAGTCCGAACCCGTGGAGTAGAAGTAGGTGCCCTCGACCGCTTGGTAGCTGGACCAGTCCCAGACCAGATCCGTGGCGGGGGAGATGTACCAGGCTGCCCCCTTGCTGTAGAGGTACTCCCCGCTGACGACGCCGAGCCCTGCTAGGAAGACGTCGCGGGCCTGGGTCCAGCCGCCGCCGTCGATGTCCATCTCACAGAGCACCTCCACAGCGCTGCCTGAGGCCGCGGGATCGCCTCAACAGGTCCCGTCGGCGGCCAAGGGCCGCGCAGCGAGGATGGCAGCGCAGTCGGCGGCGGGACAGGCGGCGCCGTCGCCAGCCACGGCGCTGTCCTCGTCCACATCCCCGTCGCAGTCGTTGCCGAGGCCATCGCAGGGCTCGCTGGCTGCGGGGTTGATGTCCGGATCGCCGTCGTCGCAGTCGGTGTCGGTGTCGGTGTCGGTGTCGGTGTCGCCGCTGGGCTCCTCACAGGCCGTCACCGGGTCCGCCGCGTCGCCGTAGCCGTCCAGATCCGCGACGGCGTAGTAGGTGAGCGCGTCCACCTCGTCGCCGTCGTCGGTGGCCCCATCAAAGTCGCTGTCCACGCTGTCGCAGCGCTCGCTGGCGTCCGGATTGACGGCGGCGTCGAGGTCGTCGCAGTCCTCACCCTCGACCCAGCCATCACCGACGGCGTCGACTCGCTCAGCGGCGGTGTCGTCCTGCTTGGGATCGCCGCTGTCGTCCGTGCGACAGCCGACGGTGAGCAGAGCCAGGAACAGCAGCCCGCGCATAGGGACCTCCCGCAGGGAGATCATCATGGATCAGCGAGGCGCTGGGGTCTGGTCGAGGTCGTTCGGGAGGCCCAGAGCAGGCCGCTAATCGAACAGGAACTGCACCACGTCGAAGGCCAGGGGCAGGTCCTTGTTGACGAACACGTGGGCCGAGGCACCGATCTCTTCCACCGCGAAGTTGTCGCCGTCGCCCGCCGCGCGCTCCTCCACCGCACCCACCAGCCCCTCGATGGCGCCGCTGGGCACGACCGGGTCGTAGCTGGACCAGACCACCATGGTGCGTGGCTCGGGGAGGGTCTCGTCGGCCAGGTAGGCGTCCATGGAGAAGGTGGAGATCTCATCGACCTGGTCGTCGAAGATGCGGCCCAGGCCGGTGATGGTGTCGGCGAACTGGGAGGGCTGCTCGTAGTACCAGCCGAGATCGTCGGGGGTGGAGTCGAGCACCACAGACTCGATGTCGACGTCGGCATAGGTGACGTCGCTGAGCAACCAGAGCAGCTCGGACACGGCGCGCCCGCCGTCTCCCAGGCCCACCAGGGCGATGTGGTCGGTGTCGATCTGCAAGGGCAGCCCGACGTCGTGCCCGGTGGCGAAGCTCTCATCGGTGGCCACGCGATACATCCAGGACGCCATGGCCAAGCCGTCGCGGTAGAAGCGCTCGGTGGTGTAGTCGTTCTCTTGCCGGCCGCCGGAGTGGTTGTGCCACAGGTCGCCCCAGCAGTTGGCCGGGAGCAGCACCATCGCGCCGTCCTGGGCCAGGGCTGTGACCATGGCGCCGGTGTGGGACTCGGAGGGGTCGACCGTCTCGTCCCACATGCCCAGCATGGAGAAGACCCGGGTCTGGGCCCATCCCCGCGACAGGCGGTCCTCCGGCGCGAAGTGCGTGCCGTCCAGGTAGTTGTCCGCTGGCGGGTTCTTCACGTAGTCGAAGGCCCCGGAGTGGAACAGGATAGCCGCCGGCACCGGGGTGGTGAGGCTGCTGTCGTAGACGGCATAGAAGGTGGCGGGCTCGCCGTCGGGGCACTCGAGGGGCGGCGAGGGCTCGAAGGTCTGCACCACGAGGTGCTCGTTCACGACGTGTTGGTTGTCCAGAGGGACGACGTCGTAGGTGATGACCGTGTCGTCGAGCTTCCAGCAGCCCGTGAGCAGGGCGATCAGCGTGATGGCGGAGGTTCTCATCTTCGCGCTCCCGGGGGTCGAGAGAGCAGTATACCCGTTCGGCGCGAGGGTCCAGGGATCAGCACCAGCCCGTGGGGTGTCCCTCACTCTACGAAGGGCTGGACACAGCGAAAGCCCACCGGCCCACGCTCCTCGAGCGCGGGCAGCCCGAAGCCGGGATCCAGGTCGTCCGCCCCGCCGGCGAGGGTCTGATCCTCGAGCAGGTGCCACAGCCAGGCGCCCAGGTCGAAGATGCCGAAGGCACCAGGGGGATGGGCTCCTACGGGCGGCAGGTGGTCGAAGCGAGGACGCCCCACACGACCCAGGCGCGGGTCGGGCCGGTGGCCCCAGGGGAAACGCTCGTCTCCCCACGCGCTGGACAGCTCGGTGGCGCTCGGCAGGCGTCCCCCCATGCAGCCGGCGTAGGCAGCCGCGAGCTCGTGGGTGACGCCGGTGACGGGGCAGAGGGTGTCGATGCGGTCGGGCAGGGCGTCGGTCATCACCCGCAGCCAGGCGTCCCAGGTGACCGGGTAGATGTCCATGTAGAGCAGCTCGGGGCGCCCGTCGTGGCTCCGGCCTGAAGGGACGAGGGCCATGAGGGGATGCTGGCCGTCGGGGTTCACCCACCCCACCCACTCCTGCGGGTGCAGCGCCGCGAGGGATGAGGGCTGCTGGATGCGCAGCGAGACCTCGCCCCGGTTCACGTTGCCTCGCCCGTCCACCCGAGCCTGCGCCGTGAGCACCCGGAAGGTGGCCTCGCGGGGCGTGAGGTTGGCGGTGGCGAGCGCCCGGCTGATGGCATGGCGGACACTGACGCCCATGGCTTGGGTGGTGGACAACGCAGCTCCGTGTGCAGGACACGTCGGTGGAAGGACATTATCCACGCCGCAGCCCCCATCGCCCAGGGATGGCGCGTGCATGGCGTATTTCCCCCGGCCAACCTGGCGATTGTAAGCTCATGTCACGCGCCCGCCAGACGACGCCCCCGAGCCGCGGAGCGGAGGGAGGTCTCGCGCACCTGCGGTGGGTGCGGCGGCGGGATATTCGCTGCTTCGTCTCTCGAGCTCGCCCCTGCCTGCGGAGGAAACCCATGCCCAGCGCCCTCACCCGCGTACTGCCCCTGATGATGGCCGCCATCACCCTCGGCGCCTGCGCCCAGGAGCCGCCTCCGCCCCCGCCCGAAGATCCCTGCCCCCACATCGGAATCGACACCATGGAGGGCGACTGGATCAAGGTCCAGGGCAGCAAGGCCGATCATCGCAGCCGCTTCCGCATCACCGGCACGCCCGGTGACTACGACGCCGTGCTGGTGGCCGGGTTCTGGACCAAGATGCGCATGGAAGGCACCAAGCGCGACACCGACTACGTCTTCGAGGAGGTGCTCGAGGGCAAGTTCGCGGACGAGTACCGCACCGGCTTCCGCACCAAGTACCGCATGTACGTCGAGCCCAACAAGAAGACCTGCTCTCTGCGCGCGGTCATCGCCCAGGTGGAGCTCAAGGAAGACGGCAAGGAGAAGGAGAAGCCCCGCACCCCCGGCTTCGAGGAGTTCCTGCAGGACCCCAAGCAGGTGGAGTTCACCTACCAGCGCCCCGACGGCTACGTCTTCCTGGACGCCGCGGCCGCCAACCGCTCCGTGGCCGAGTCCCAGCTGAAGGAGTTCGAGGGCTACCCCAAGCCCGAGACCCAGCTGGGCGAAGCCATCAAGGTCGGTGTCTTCACCCAGGCCAGCGCCGACGGCCCCGACAGCTGCAGCTACACCTTCGACCTGTACTTCGACGACAAGCCCTACAAGGGGCGCCGGGACAGCCCCAGCGAAGCGGCGGGCAAGAACCTGCCCGCGGGCCAGGTCAGCGGCGGCTACCGCCACTGGTTCGTGCCCGCCTGGTACGCCCCCTACGGCGGCAACCACCACTTCGAGATGTACCGCTACAAGAGCTGCAGCGGCGAGCGTGAGCTCATCGGCATCAACGATCTCGAGGCGGTCCTTCACTAATGGTCTCACGCTGGCTCCTGGTAGACCGCATCGAGACCCTCGAGCCGGGCGAGTTCGCCCGGGGTTTCAAGAGCTTCAGCCCTGAAGAGCGCTTCTTCGCGGACCACTTCCCGGGCTTCCCGGTGGTCCCCGGCGTGCTCCTGCTCGAGGCGCTGGCCCAGCTCGCAGGCAAGCTCATCGGCTACTCGGTACGGCTCGACCGCGGCGACTGGCCCTTCCCCATCATCACCATGATGAACGGGGTCAAGTTCCGCCGCTTCGTCCGCCCGGACGAGCAGGTCCAGCTCGAGGCCAGGCTGACGGCGCTTCGGGACGAGATGGCCGACGTGCGGGTCCGGGCCAAGGTGGACGGCCGCGTGGTGACCCAGGCCGACCAGATCTTCGTCTTCAACGCGGTGCCTCTGGACGACCCCAGAGAGCTACTGCGCCTCGAGCGCATCGAGTTCGGCTACCTCAAGCAGCTCTGGCCAGGCTGTCCCGACCATCCCTGGGTTCAGGGCTCGACTTGACGCTCGGAGCTTCCATGGCCGCCACCAGCAGCCTCTCATTCCGCGACGACAGCCAGCGCATCGTGGTCACCGGCATGGGCGCCGTCAGCTCACTGGGCCACGATCTGCCCAGCACCTGGAGCAAGCTGCTCGAGGGCGCCAACGGGATCCGTGCCATCGAGCGCTTCGACGCCACCGGCTTCCCGGTCACCTTCGCCGCCGAGGTGAACCTGCCCCACGCCGGGCCTGACCTCAAGGGCACCCTGGCCATGCGGGCCGCGTCCGAGGCCCTGCGCCAGTCGGGGCTCGAGGGGGGGCCCAGGGTCGGCGTGTTCATGGGCAGCGAGGCCGACCGCCCTCCCCTGCCCCTGGTCGCCATGCGCATGCACCAGGAACAGAAGCCCACTCCCGAGGAGATGGCCGCCAGCGCGCCCTGGGCCCCCACCCTCGCCATCGCCCGGCGCCTGGGTGCCACGGGGTTCCAGAGCACGGTCTCCACCGCCTGCACCAGCTCCGCACAGGCCATCGGCGAGGCCATGCTGCGCATCCGTCGCGGTGAACTCGACGCGGCCCTGGCCGGCGGTGTCGATGTGCTGGTGGACCCCCTGATGGTCACCGGCTTCGCCATCCTGGGTGCCCTGTCCATGCGCAACGACGCTCCGCAGCATGCCTGCCGACCCTTCGATGTGGACCGGGATGGCTTCGTGCTCGCCGACGGCTCGGCCATGCTGGTGATCGAGTCGCTGGCCCACGCCCGCGCCCGGGGAGCGCAGGTCCTGGGTGAGCTGCTCGGCTACGGCTGCTCCTTGAACGCCTGGCGCATCACCGACGCGCCGCCCGACGGTCGGGGCGCAGCCCTGGCCATGCGCGCGGCCCTGGACGACGCTCGGCTCCCTGCCTCGGCCATCGACTACATCAACGCCCACGGCACCTCCACCCCGCAGAACGACGTCAGCGAGGCGCGCGCTCTGCAGACTGTGCTGGGCGACAGCGTGACCCACGCCTGGGTCTCGAGCACCAAGAGCATGACCGGCCACACCGTGGCCGCTTGCGGGGCCCTCGAGCTGCTGTTCTGCCTGCTGGCGGTGCGCGACGACGCCGCCCCGCCCACCCGCAACCTGGACAACCCGGACCCCGACTGCGCCCTGCGCCATGTGGCCCACCACGCCGTGCGCTCCCCCGTGCGGGTGGCCCTCTCCAACGCCTTCGGCTTCGGTGGCAACAACGCCTCCATCCTCGTCGGGGGCGCCCCGTGATCGTAGTGGTCTCGGGTGTAGGTCTGGTCACCCCCCTGGGCGACAGCGCCGCGCAGCTCTCCGAGGCCATCCAGCAGCGCCGCAGCGCTCTGCGTCCCAGCGACGAACTCGCGCGCCTGCCCAGCCCCTTGGCGGGCCGCATCGAGCGGGTCGACCTGCGGCCCTGGCTCGTGCGCCGCAAGGACCGCAAGCTGCTCTCCCGGCCTGCGCAGCTGGCGCTCCCGGCTGCCGGCGACGCCCTTGGGGCGTGGCCCGGGGAGCGCGAAGAGCTCGGCTTGTTCCTGGGTATCGGCCGTGAGCCTCCCGACACCGGCGCCTCCGAGCCGGCGCTGGCGGCCTCCGAGCGCGATGGACGGCTCTGCCCACAGGCCCTGTCCTCCCGCGGCCGCGAGCTCTACCCCCCCCTGCTGCCCCTGCTCACCCTGCCCAACCTCGTGCTCTCCCACATCTCCATCAACCTGGAGATCCGCGGCTGGAACGGCACCGTAGCGGGCGAGGCGGCGGCTGGTGTGGGCGCCCTGATCGAGGGCTACTACGCCGTGGCCGAGGGTCGCTGTCCCGCGGCGCTGGTGGGCGGCGCCGACAGCCGCGTGGACTTCGGCTCGGCCCGGGATCTCTACCGGCTGGGACGCGCCAGCCCCACCCGTCCTCCCGCCGAGGGCGCTGTGTTCCTGCTCCTCGAGCCAGCCCACGCCGCCGGCTCCGCCCTGGCCAGCATCGCCCCCACGTGCCGCAGCCGATCCCGGGCCGTGGAGCCAGCGCCTCACTGGTCCCTCACCGGCGATCTGGGCGCCGCGGATGGCTTGCTCCAGCTGGTCATCATGATGCTTCATGGACGCTGGGGAGAGCTACGGGTCAGCGACGACGAGGGCGCCGAGCTCGGCGTGGCGCTGGGGGCACCCCCGCCTCTGCCTTCGTGATAGCCTGGCATCTGTCCTGACAAGGGGTTTCGAGCGTTGACGCGAGAGAGCAACCGCCGCTTCCACTTCCTGCGCGAGATCGCGTCGGGCACCTTCGGCAGCGTCTACCTTGCCAAGGAGACCCACACCGACGGCTTCTCACGATTGGTGGCCATCAAGCTTCTTCATCGGCGCTGGTCCGAGAGCGAGGAGGTCACCCGACGCATCCGTGACGAGGCCCGCCTGCTGGGCTGGCTCCGACACCGCAACATCGTCGACGTGGTGGATCTCACCGCCATCGATGGGCGCACCGCGGTCATCATGGAGTATCTCGAGGCGGCGGACCTCAAGCACATCGTCGATCACCTCCGCGACACCGGTGAGACCCTCCCCATCCGGTCCGCGGTGCAGATCGCGGCCTGTGTGGCCGGCGCCCTCGACGCCGCCTACAACCGCCCGCCCTACGCCGGCGAGAAACCTCTGCGGGTGATCCACCGGGACATCAAGCCCAGCAACGTGATGGTGGACGACGGCGGCCAGGTCAAGGTCCTGGACTTCGGTGTGGCCCGCGCCGACTTCGAGTCCCGCGAGTCCAGCACCGCCGACCTGCAGTTCGGGTCCGTGGACTACATGCCGCCTGAGCGGCTGTTCTTCGAGCCCGAGACCCCAGCCAGTGACGTCTACTCCCTGGGCGCCACCTTCTACGAGATCCTGGCCCTGGAGCGCCTGGGCAAGGCCAAGGGGCGCCCGGATCGCCACGCCGGCTTCGTGCGGGATCGGCTCTCTTTCTTGCGGGCCATGCGCGGCCTGGGCGGCAAGCTCGCCATGGGTCTCGAGAGCCTGCTCATCGCCATGCTCGACTACGAGCACACCGAGCGGCCCTCGGCGGCCCGGGTGGTCGAGGTCTGCCGCGAGCTCTCCCGCATCTCCATCGACGTCGGGCTCATCGACTGGTCGGAGCACGCGCTTCCTCCCATCGTCACCGCCCTGCAGCACAGCTCCTCCGGGTCCAGCCCCCTGGACGGCCGGGTTGTGGTCGAAGACAGCTCGGCCTTGCGTGTGCGCGAGTCCGGGGTCGCCTCCAGCTTCCGGGCCATCCCAGATCCCAGCTTCGACACCCAGGGTCGTCCCATCACGCCGCACCAGGGCGAGCGCGCCCGCCGCATAGGCTCCGCTGCCATGGAAGCCCTGGGCGGAGCCCCGCAACCCGCCGTGGCACAGCCTGCAGTGG
>CALDOK010000436.1 GCA_937912125.1 uncultured Pseudomonadota bacterium | reverse complement strand
TACGCCGCATCCGGGTCGTTCCTGGGGTTCCTGGTGCTCGAGCACGGCTTCGACAAGCTGTTGGCCCTGCAGCGCAGCCACACCCTGGACTTCGAGGGCGTCTACGACCGCGATCTGGACGAGCTCGACGCCGACTGGCGCGCCTTCTTGGCCACGGTCCCGGTGGATCTGGACGAGCAGGTCAAGGCCAGGGATCGTTTCGACCCCGATCTGTGGCCCAGCTACGCCGATCAGTGCTGCCCCAAGCTGGGGCGGATCACCCCCACCCCGGTCGAGCTCGCCGAGCAGCTGTGGGAGGCCGAGTCCTGGCGCGGAGCGCTCGAGGCCTACACCTCTCTGTGGCAGGCCGAGGCGCAGCCCCGTCAGGCTTTTCAGGCGGCCCAGTGCCAGTGGCGGCTGGGGCAGCCTCTGGCGGGCCTCGCGCTGGTGGACCGAGCTCTCGAGCAGCCGGAGATGGCCGAGCCCGAGCGCTATCGCTTGCTGCAGGCGCGCATCGCTCTGTTGATGCAGCTCGAGCGCTGGGATGATCTCTCGGCGGCGCTGCTGCAACGGGATGCCCTCGACCCCGAGCCAAGCCGCGACCGGCAGGCGCTCACGGTGGTGTTGCGAGATCCGGCCCTGCGCGACGGTGTGGCCGAGGCTGTGCTGGCCCAGAGCCCCGGTCGAATGCGGACGCTGATGGAGGACCTCAGGCGCGCTCACCCCGAGCATCCCGAGCTGACCTACCTCTACACCACCCGGGTCTTCGAGCAGATCGGCAGCCGCTGGGGCCTGGGTGTGCGCCTCGAGGAGCGCGAGCGTGGCCTCGAGGCGCTGGCCTACGCCAGCATGGCCCCAGGAGCCGTGGACACCCTGGTCGACGAGCTGCTGGACCTCATCGACAAGGCGGTGCGGGGTCGGGACCTCGAGCTGGCCGAGCAGCTGGCCACGCAGGCCCTGGCGCTGGCCGAGAAGCCGTTGAACCGGCATCGGCTCGAGCTGCGGCTGGAGCGGATCGCCTGGGAGCGGGAGCGCTAGAACTGCCGGCCTCTCGCCATAGGATAGGTGCGCTGTCTTTCCACCGCGAGGCGCTGGTCGAGGTCACCCGACTGGAGGGAACTGGATGAGAGGTGTGCGCACGCTCTTCGTCCTTTTGGTCGGCTGGGGCCCTCGTGCGAAGCCTCTGGTGCAGCCCCTCACCCTCGCCCGCTCTGTGTCGGGATAGACCTGAATGATGCGCCCACTCCTCGCCACCGCCCCAGGAAAGCTCGTCTTGATGGGCGAGTACGCCGTGCTTGACGGTGCGCCGGCCCTGGTGTTGGCCGTACACCGGGGGGTGGGGTGCCGGATGCTGCCCGGGGGCGACGCGCTGAGTGTCGAGACCCCTGGTGGCGACGATCGCTTCGTGCGTGCGGCCCTGGCCGCGGTGCGCGCGCCCAGCGGCCGGTACCGCTTCTTCGACCTCGACCCGCTCGACCTCCCCGGCAAGCCTGGCTTCGGTGGGTCGGCTGCGGCCACCGTGGCGGCTGTGCTCGCGGGGGGAGGCCGGGGCCCCGAGGCCTTCGCCGTCCACCACCGCGTGCAGGGCGGCGGCTCGGGGGTCGACGTGGCGGCCAGCCTCCACGGCGGCCTGATCCGCTTCCAGGCAGGAGAAGCCCAGGCGTTGCCTGTGGTGCGGCCCGTGGTGGTCTTCAGCGGTCAGCCCGCCCAGACTGGCCCCAGGGTGGCCGCCTACCGCACCTGGGGCGGCGATCGCCAGGCCTTCTTGGCCGAGTCCTCTGCCCTCGTGGACCACTTCGCGGTCGAGCCCATTCCCGCCATGGCTCGAGCAGCGGCGCTGTTGTCGTCCATGGCCCAGGCGGCGGGTATCGCCTACCTCACACCGGCCCTCGAGCGCATCGCGTCCATCGCCGCCGACCACGGCGGCGCCGCCAAGCCCAGCGGCGCTGGGGGAGGGGACTGCGCCGTGGCTCTGCTGCCCGAACCCGACGCCACCCAGGCCTTCGAGGCCGCCTGCCGCGCTGCGGGCTTGGTGGTGATCGCCGTCCGTCCGGCTCAGGGTGCTACCGTGGGCCCGCTCACCCAGCCTGGAGATGTCCGTGCCTGAAGTCATCCAGAGCCGCAAGGACCAGCACCTGGACCTCTGCATCAGCGGCCCCGTGGGGTTCCGCCAGCGCAGCACCCTGCTCGAGCAGGTGGAGCTGATCCACGACGCCCTGCCCGAGCTCGCCCTGGCCGAGGTGGATTGCTCCTGCACCCTGCTGGGACGGCGCCTCGAGGCGCCGATCATCATCGCCGCCATGACAGGTGGCACCGAGCGTGCGGCGGCCGTCAACCGCGACCTGGCGGCGGTGGCTCAGACCCTGGGCATCGGCCTGGCCTTCGGCTCCCAGCGTCGACAGATCGTGCGCGGCTCCCCCCTGGGCTTCGAGGTCCGAGACCTGGCGCCCTCGGCGCTGCTGCTCGGAAACATCGGCGTGGTGCAGGCTCGCGAGGCCTCCACCGCCGCGCTCGAGGACATGGTGCGCCAGGCGGGCTGCGACGCCCTGTGTGTCCACCTCAACCCGGCCATGGAGCTGGTGCAGCCCGAGGGCGACCTGGACTTCCGGCAGGGGGAGGCCACCCTGCGGCGGCTGGTGGACGAGCTGACGGTTCCCATCGTGGCCAAGGAGACCGGCTGCGGAGTCTCCCGCTCGGTGGCTGAGCGCCTGGTCGCTGTCGGGGTGTGTGTCGTGGATGTATCAGGCGCCGGCGGCACCAGCTGGGTGGGGGTCGAGACCCTGCGTGCCCACGGTGATGACGCCCAGCGTGGCGAGACGTTCTGGGACTGGGGTATCCCCACGGCGGCCAGCGTGGCTCAGTGCGACGGGCTCGGTCTGCAGACCATCGCGACCGGTGGATTGCGGAACGGCCTGGATGTTCTGCGGGCTCTCGCCCTGGGAGCGGCCGCCTGCGGTATCGCCAGGCCGGTGCTCCAGGCCTGGAACGATGGCGGGCGTGACGGCGCCGAGGCCTACCTGCGGCGCGTGATCGCCGAGCTGCGCATGGGCCTGTTGCTCACGGGCAGCCGCGATCTCGAGGCGCTGCGACGTCAGCCTTTGTTCTTGGGTCCCGAGCTGATCCGCTGGGTACCCGCCCACGCTCCGCTGCGCGCACGAGTGCAGGGATAGGCGTCCGTGCGCATCGTCTACGCGCCCGACAGCTACGGTGGCTTCCTGTCGGCCCCGGCCGCCTGTCGGTTGGTGAGGCGGGTGCTGGGGTTGCGGGGCCTGGCCATCGAGCTGCACCCCATGGCCGACGGAGGGGAGGGGACCACCCAGGTGCTCCGTCACCACGGGGTCGCCGAGGCCCTCGAGGTCGTGGAGACGGCCAGCCTGCTCGGCCCCGTCTGTGCGGACATGGAGGGGCCTTGGCAGCAGCGTAGCAGCCAAGCCCTGGGGCGACGCTTGGCCCAGCCGGGGGGCGGCCCCTTGGTGGTGGGCCTGGGGGGCACGGCCACCATGGACGGCGGCGCCGGCGCGCTGCAGGCCCTGGGATTGATCCTGCGGAGTGAGCGAGGTCGCGCGCTTCCGGCGGGCCTCCGGGGGGGCGAGCTTGCGCAGGTCGCGCGCGTTCAGGGGCCCATGCCCTTGCGCGGCAGGTTGGTGGAGCTGCTCTGCGACGTCTCCAGCCCCCTGCTGCGGGCGCCTGAGCTCTACGGCCCCCAGAAGGGGATGTCAGAGCTCGAGGTCGCCCGGCAGGGCAAGGTCTTTGCGGGCTGGGCGGCGGTGTTGGGTCACTGGCGCCAGGAGCAGGGCCTCGACCCTCTTCCCCTGGATCTGCCCGGTGGTGGTGCTGCTGGTGGCCTGGGCTTCGCCCTGGCCTGCGTCGGAGCCCGGCCCGCTCCTGGAGCGCGCCGCGTCGGCCGCCTGACGGGCCTGGCCGCGCGGCTGAAGGGTGCCGATGCCGTCGTGATCGGCGAGGGGCGGCTGGACCGCACCAGCTTCGAGGGCAAGGTGGCCCAGGTGGTCCTCCGGGAGGCCCGGCAGCACGGTGTGCCCCGGGTGCTGGCCCTGGTGGGGCAGGCGCGCTGGTCGCCCCCTGCGCCGCTGGGCCCCGATGCCATCGTGCAGGCGGGGGAACCTACGCTGGAGGCGTTCCTGGCGGCCATCGAGGCCCTGGGCGCAGAGCTGGCGTGTTCGTGAAGAAAACGTGGAGCGCGAGCGGGTTGCACCGGCCCGCGGGTACGCTGATCTCGAGGTCCAGCGGGGCCCGTGGGAGTTCACAATGCGCATCCTCCTCTCCACTGTCGCTCTGTTTCTGATGCTCGCGGCGCCGGCAGCCGCCCAGACCAACCCGGTCAACCGCATCGAGCTCGAGGTCGAGGTCTACGAGGTCCCGCGGCCCAAGCCCCTGGTGATGGTGGTCATCACCCGCCAAAACCTCGACGAGGACTACGACCTGCAGCTCCGCGAGAGCTTCCTTCCGCGCATCGTGCGCTCGGTGGATGCCGGCCCCTTCTAGTGCGTGCTCGGGCCCACGGGGGCACCGCGGCCCGCTGGACTCTCTGGGCCGAATGCCATAGTCGAGGGCTCCGCATCGGAGGTCACCATGGGTCTGCGCGCCGCGCTCTCGAAGCTCCCCGATCCCGTCAAGCGCCCCCTCAAGGACGCCCTGCTCCCGACGCCCCTGCCCGAGGGTGAGGTCGTGCCCGAGTGGCACCTGCAGGCCCACGATCGCAGCTGGCACCGCCAGGGTGTGTTCTGGTCCGTGATGCAGTTTCTGCCCGCCAACACCGAAGACGACCGGGTGGTGAAGCAGCTGCTCGATCTTCAGAAGCACAGCGCGCGGCTCAAGGAGCTGGACGCCCGTGTGTTCGCGGTGATGCCAGCCGAGGAGGACTACCTCCAGGAGCTCGTGCAGCGCTATGACCTGAGCTTCCTGCTGCTCACGGATCGCGGGGCCTCGGTGTCCCGGCGCTTCCAGGCCGCCGTCCAGCTCCCGCTGCGATCCGTGATGATCCCCACCCTCTATCTTGTCAATCCCCAGCGCAAGATCCGCGCCTCCAACCGCGGCTTCCCCTCCATCGAGGCCATGGTGCGGTCCATCGAGGCCCTCAAGCAGGCCACCCGCGCCGGGATGTAGCCAGGTCGCGCCGTGACCCTTCGCCCACGCATCGTCGTCACCTGCTCCCAGCGCGAGCGAGGGCCGGGGTCTGGCAACCCGCTGCGCCAGCGCCCGCCTCGGGCCGAGGTCTTCCTGATGCGCAGCTACCTCGAGGCCATCGCGGCCGGAGGCGGCCTGCCGCTGCCCCTCGCTCCGGCCCATGGACTGCACCTCGATCTGGCCGCATGGGCCCTGGACAACGCCGACGGCGTGGTGATCAGCGGCGGTCCGGTAGACCTGTTGCCCTACCACTACGGCCAGCAGGCCAGGGTGCCCTTCGACAGCACCGACGAGCCCCGCGCGCTGCTCGAGCTGGCCCTGGCCCGTGGCTGTATGGAGCGTGGCATCCCTCTGCTGGGCGTCTGCGGTGGCCTGCAGGTCATGGCGGTGGCCGCCGGAGGCAGCCTGGTACAGGATCTCGATGCCGAGTTTCCGGGGGCCCAGGAGCACCAGCAGCTCACCTCGCCCAGTGAGCCCTGGCACCCGGTGGATCTGGACCCCGGGCTGCTGCGTCTCGCCTACGGCTGCGATCGGATCCAGGTCAACTCCACCCATCGTCAGGCCGTAGACGACCCAGGCAGCCTGCGTGTCACCGGGCGCGCTCCCGACGGTGTGGTGGAGGCCGCTGAGCTGCCGGGCCATCCCTGGTGCGTCGGCGTGCAGTGGCACCCCGAGGCCATCGGCGCGGCGCTCTACCCTGATCTCTGCGCGGCGGCGCGGGCGTTCAGGGCGTCTCGCCCGTGAGGAACTGCAGCAGGGAGAGGTGGCGTAGGTAGAGCTGCTTCGACGCGTTGGCGTCCAGGGCGCGCTCGCGGGTGCTGCCGTCCCGGGCCTTGACGAAGACCTCGAAGGCGCGCACGTCGAGGCCGTACTGCTGGGCGTACTTGCCCACCACAAGGCCGATGGCGCCCAGCTCGCGATCCAGCTCGCCTTGCTGGCCTTCGTAGAAGATCTTGATCTCGACCCCATGGGGCACGTCGCCCTTGCGTCCACCCCAGGTGAGCACCGGCGCGTGCACGGAGTAGGGCTGGACTCCCAGGCGTGACAGCTCGAGGAGCAGGGCGGTGTCGAGGTCATCCTCGCGGGCGATGGTGCTGCAGCCGGGGACCATGCGGTTGCGCAGCTGCAGCTCCATGTCGTCGTAGAAGGCGTCGGAGCTGCGAGGGACGGTCGTCGCTGTGGAGGGGACCTCGCCCACCAGCGTGGCCTCGCCCGGCTCCGGCGTGCGCCGGGGCTGGGGCTGGGCCGTGGCGGATGCCCCCGATGGTGAGGTGAGCCGGGCGTTGTACATGTTGGCGCTGTGCTGGATGTAGGAGACCAGCAGGAACGCGCCCACCAGCGCCACGATCACGGTCATCAGCAGCAGCGTCGGTCGGACGGCGGGCTTGGCCTGGGCGGCGGGCGGTGTGTCTGCGCTGCGCAGGAAGGCGGCGGGGTTGTCCAGTGCGGCACGGGCCTGGTCGGGATCGAGGCTGGCGCCGAAGGGGGGAAGGCTGGCCAGGCGCGAACGCTGGGGGTCCTCGTCAGGGAAGGCGATCAGCTCGCCCACGGCGTTGACGTGCGCCTTCGGGACTCGAGGGCGCAAGCCGGGATCGGTGCTGCGGCCTTGGTCGTCGTGGCCAGCGCTGTCGGAGCCAGCGCTGTCGGAGCCGCGCAGGTTTCCACCGCTGATCACCGCTCGGTCAGGCTCGGACGAGTGCTCCTGAGAGTGCGCCTCGAGGTCGGCGGGGATCTCGAAGACGGGGTCGGTGCCTGCGGTGTCAGGACCCGGGGAGGAGGACGTGGGGGGCGCCATGGGCCCCATGCCGACGCTGGGGAGCAGGGGAGCGCGGGGCCCCTTGCTGCGGCTGGCGCGGTTGCGGCGGGCGGCCTGCTCCCGTGCACGGTCGGCGAAGGCACCCTGAAGCAGCCCCAGCTCGGCCGCCGGCACCCAGGCTCGGGAGGACGGATCATAGACGCGGTCCGTAGGCCCCAGGGTGCCTTCCTGCAGCAGCCGTACCAAGGCCTCGAGCCCAGCGACTGGAAACTCCATGCCTTCGCGTCGGATGCGGTAGTGGCTCATGGGGGGCTCGAGGGAAGAGTCGACAGCTGAAGGTGACAGCTGCTGGGTATAGGCGTCAAGCCTGAGGCGGGGGAGGGTCGCCGCTGTCATCGTGGGTTGCGCTACGGATTCGCTCCCGCAGCGCGCGGCGGCGCTCGTCGTCCCGGGGCTCGGGCTGCTCCGTGGCGAGCCTCTCGCGGATGTGCTTGACGCGCTTGGCGTTGTTTTCGACGATGTGCCACATGAACAGCAGGGCGATGAACCAGTTGATCATCCAGAACCCAGGGGGCAGGCCAGGGAGTCCCCACAGGATCAGGACGATGGCCGCCACCAGGTTGAGCGCCTGGATGCCCCAGAACATGAAGCGCCATGTGCCGTAGCCAGCCACGCTGAGGACCAGACGGTTCACGGCCAGCAGTGCGATGAGCGCGACAAATCCCAGGGTTCCGTCGTTCATGGGCGAGGCTCCAGCGCCATACCATCGATGAGCCTGGTGCTGCCCACCCGGGCAGCCAGGACGGCGCGGGCGGGGCGATCCAGGTGCTCGAGGGGCTCGAGGCTGCGAGCGCAGACGACCTCGAGGTAGTCGAGCTCGTCGACCTCGAGCAGATCCAGGCCGAGCTGTCGGAGCGCGGCCACCTGCGGGAGCTTGGATGCGCGCATGGCCCGGAGGGCGCGGGACAAGGACAGGGCCCGGCGCCGCTGATCGGGGCCGAGGTAGCGGTTGCGGCTGGACAGGGCCAGGCCATCGGCGTCGCGCACCAGGGGGCCGGGCACGATCTCGACGCCCAGCGCCAGATCTTCGGTCATGCGCTGGATGATGGCGAGCTGTTGGAAGTCCTTTTCGCCGAACACGGCCATGTGGGGACGCACGATGCCGAACAGCCGCGCGACCACCGTGGCGACCCCCTCGAAGTGCCCAGGGCGGTTTGCCCCGCAGAGACCCTGGCTGAGCCCGGGGACCGAGACCGAGGTGCCGAAGCCTGGGGGGTAGAGGGTGGATGGCATGAACACGACTGCCGCGCCGTGGCGCTCGCAGGTGGCGAGATCACCCTGGGTGTCTCGGGGGTAGCGGTCGAGGTCTTCGTCGGGCCCGAACTGGAGGGGGTTGACGTAGATGGAGACCACCACCTGGTCGGCGTGGTTCCCGGCCAGATCCACCAGCGACGCATGCCCCTGGTGGAGGTAGCCCATGGTGGGCACGAAGCCGACGCGGCGTCCGGCGGCCCACTGCTCCAGGCTCCAGGCCGTCATGGCCTGCGGGCTGGTGATGACCTGCATGTGCACTCCCCTGACGGGTCAGTAGACCCGGCGGAGCTGCGCCGCTGACTTGCGGCGGAAGCTGTGCTCGGGTGCGGGGAAGGCGCTGCTCCGGACCTCGCGGGCGTAGTCGCGCATGGCCTCGAGGATGGTCTCTTCGAGCTGGGCATAGCGCTTGACGAAGCGTGGGTGGAAGGAGAGGTCCATGCCCAGCAGATCGTTGCACACCAGCACCTGGCCGTCGCAGCCGACACCGGCGCCGATGCCGATGGTGGGCACCTCGAGGGCCTCGGTGATCCCGGCCGCCACGTCCTCGGGCACCATCTCGAGCACGACGCAGAACGCGCCTGCGTCCTGCACCGCCAGGGCGTCCTGCATGATGCGATCGGCGGCCTCCTGGCCGCGACCCTGCACCTTGAAGCCCCCCATGGCGTGGACCGACTGGGGCGTGAGCCCCACGTGGCCCACCACGGGGATCCCCGCCTCGACGATCATGGAGATGGCGGCCGCGGAGCGCCTGCCACCCTCGAGCTTGACGCTCTGGGCGCGGCCTTCGCGCACCAGCCGCCCAGCATTCTCCAGGGCTTGGGCTGGCGAGACCTGGTAGGACATGAAGGGCATGTCGACGGTCAGGTGGGCTTGCTGCAAGCCCCGGGACACGCAGCGGCCATGGTAGATCATGTCCTCCACGCTGACGCTTAGGGTGTCCTGGTGGCCTTGGACCACCATGCCCACGCTGTCGCCCACCAGCACCATGTCGACGCCGGCGGTGTCCACCAGCCGGGCCATGGCGTAGTCGTAGGCGGTGACCATCACGATCTTCTGGCTGTCGGCCTTCATGCGGAGAAGGTCCGGTACCGTCTTTCGGGTCATGTTGTTGTGCTCCTGGGAACCTCTGCTTTGGGTGCCTCCCAGCCCGCGAGCGGGTCCAGGGGTCGCAGAGGATCGGTTGAACGGGCCGGCCTGGCGACATCCGGGCGCGGTCTCGCTCGCCCTCAAGATAACGTGAAGGACGGGGCTTCAGCTGCAAGTGTCGGATCCGGGCGTCGAGTTTTCGTCTGAGTTCGACGATCTTCGACACCTTCGCCACGCGCGAAAGCCGACTATCGTCAGATGTCAGCCTGGCACGCTCTGTGGAAGGGGAGGGGGGGACTCTGCGACCAACAGGAGGTACTCCATGCAGGGCATCAACAAGGTGATCATCATGGGCCGGCTGGGCAAGGACCCCGAGCTGCGCCAGACCGCACAGGGCCGGGCGATGTGCCGCTTCAGCATCGCCACGGGCCGCAACCGGCGCCAGGGCGACCAGTGGGTGGAGGACACCGACTGGCACGACGTGGTGCTGTGGGAGGAGCAGGCCGAGCGCGCGGGCCGGGTGCTGGGCCGTGGCGATCTGTGCTCCGTCGAAGGCCGCCTCTCGCCGCGCAGCTGGGACGACGCCAAGGGCCAGCGCCGCCGGGTGGTCGAGGTGGTGGCCAACCGCTTCGATCTGGTCTACAGCAACCGTCGCCGGCGTGAGGAGCAGGCGCAGGTGCCGGATGCTGCGGCGCAGGCCCGGTCCGAGGCCGCCATGCCGAGCGAGCCGTTCTGATCGAGTGCGCCCTCACCAGCCCTCGGCCCGCTGCATCCCTGCACGGGTCGGGGGTTCGTCTTCAGGCGCCGCCCCCCTGCGGCCTGCGCCTCCAGCAGCGCATCAGCAGCCACAGCGTCCCGGTCAGTGTGGCCAGCAGCGGAGCCCAGGGTACGGTGGCCTCGCTGCCCATCAGGCCGAGCTCGAAGTCGCGACTCGAGAAGGGCACGAGCAGCGGGTAGCCGAGGCCCACATGCCGCTGACAGAGGTCCAGGAACACATGCAGGGCGCCACCGGCGAGCAACGCCGTCAGAGCCGCTCGGCGCTGGTCACAGGGAAAGAGCAGGGCCAACAACAAGCTGTACAACAGGATGCCCGCGGGCAGGTGCAGGGGGTGCCAGCAGTACAGCAACACCGCGGGCACGGGCTGCAGGTGGCTGTGAACCAGGCCCAGGACGGTGGACGGAGCGCGGGAGACCAGGTCTGGGAGCACGGCGCCCGCGACCATGACCGGAGCCCAGCGGCGCACCGGCCCTGGTGGTCCCAGGACGTGGACCAGCAGGCCGCTGCACAGGTGGGTCACCGCGTCAGGCACGGAGCACCAGGCGGTGCCCGCGCCACCGGAAGCTCGAGGCCGCATAGGCGGCGAAGCCCAGCAGGCCCAGCAGCCCCAGGGCGGCCTTGTGGGGCCGGGCGTGGTGGAGCTCGCGCCACTCCTCCACCAGCACCAGCCGCTCCGCGTCGAAGCGCCCCACTACGCTGACGGTCTGGCCGGGCTCGAGCCCTTCGCTGGACCCCAGCACCGGCACGCCCCGGGTCAAGCCGCCGATGTGGTACCCACCGGGCTGGACGCTCTCTACCAGCCACAAGGCCAGCTCGACCCGCTGGCCGTCGTAGGCTGCGGGGTCGCTCATGCAGCGGGCGAAGCCCACCGTGTGGCTGGCGGCCTGCCACGTGTACCACAGGCACAACGCCGCCATGGCGGCGCACAGCAGCAGCAGCTTCACGATGCGGTGGCGGTCGGACAGCACGGTGGGGACATACCCGGTGGACCTCCACGCGGCTCGCCCCGGGTTGCCGAGCGCGATACCTCTGCGGCCCCGCGCAGCGCACGATCAGAGCCATGAGACAGTCCAACCGCCCCACCCAGCTCCGCGTCGCAGGCCTGAACATCCAGCCCGCGCTGTTGCTGGCGCCTATGGAGGGGCTGACCGACCGGCCGTTCCGGCGTGTGGTGCGCGGCCTCGGCGGCGTCGGCCTGCCTTGCACCGAGTTCGTTGCCTCCGAAGGTCTGATCCGGGACGTGCCTCGGATCATCGCCATGGCTCGCTTGGATCCCGACGAGCGCCCAGGCGCCATCCAGATCTACGGCCGGCGTCCAGAGTCCATGGCCCAGGCCGCCCGCGCCGCGGTCGACCTGGGGGCAGACGTCGTGGACATCAACATGGGCTGCCCATCCCGCAAGGTCTGCGCCCACTCCGGGGGCGCCGCCCTGCTCCGGGAGCCTCAGCTGGTGAGGGAGATCGTGGCCGCGGTGCGCGCCGCTGTGGCTGGGCCCCTGACCGTCAAGATCCGCACCGGCTGGTCCCTCGACGAGCGCAACGGCGTGGAGATCGCCCGCATCTGCGAGGGTGAAGGCGCCGACGCCCTGACCGTCCACTGGCGCACCCGCATGGAGGCCTTCAAGGGCGCCATGCAGCCCGAGCGCATCGGGGAGATCGTCCAGGCTGTGGCCATCCCGGTGGTGGGCAACGGCGACGTGGTGGACATCCCCTCGGCGGAGCGCATGCTCGACAGCTCGGGCTGTCACGGCTTGATGCTGGGGCGGGGCGCCGTGCGCAACCCTTGGCTTCTGAAGCAGCTGGCCTGCTGGCTCGAGGGCGCCCCCGTGGCAACGCCCACGATGGAGGAGCGCCACGCGCTGGTGCTCGACTACATGCAGGTGCTCGAGGCCGGGTGCCACACCGAGAAGGGTGCCTTGGGACGCACCAAGAAGTTCTGTGGCTACTACACCCACGGCCTGCCCCATGGCGGGCCGCTGCGCCAGGCCGTGTTCCACAGCAACGGCATGGACGAAGTTCGCGGGCACCTGGCGCGCTACTTCGAGGCACAGGCGGCCCGCGAGGACAGGGGCAATGAGCCTGACTCGAGCGACAACCTCGCGGATGGGGCCTGACCTGCCTGGGGTTCGAGCTATGATTCCCGTCGCCCTGCACTGGAGGTGTCGCGTGCGCCCGTTGCTCCTGTTGGCTTGTCTGGTGGGTCTGCTGATCCCGTCCCTGGCCGGGGCCGTGGCCACCGCGCCCGTTCCCACCGCCCAGCACAGGGCGCTGGCCGAGTCCGTGGCGCGCATGAACGACGCCAGCCCCACGGACCGGGTGGTCAAGCTGATGAAGGCGGCGGAGCTCGAGCGCGAGTCCCTGTTCGTGCTCGCCGGCTACGATCCCATCCTGGTCGAGCAGCTGGTGGACGAGAGGACCCGGGGTGTGGTCGCGTACATCACCGACCTGCCCGCCACCGAGCTGGCCGATCTCCGGGCCGGCAACACCGTGGTCCGGCGCGCCGAGGGCTGGGGCAAGCTCGAGTGGCAGCACCTCATCGAGCTGGCCACTCTGGCCGAGATCCCCAAGGCCAAGAAGCTCGAGTCCGTGCGCATCGGCGTGATCACCGGCAGCAACATGCGCTTCGAGCTGTTCGGCGCCAAGGGCAACCTCGCGGTCATCTTCGCCATCGCCCCTACGCCCGTCCGCGAAGAGCGGGCGCGCGACATGCTCACCAAGCACTTCGGCGCACGCCCCGAGCAGATCTCCCGGGGCCCTGGCACGCGCCTGCCCCTCGAAGACTCGTCCTTCGAGAACGAGGCCAGCATCGGTGGAGTCTGGCAGCTGCAGCCCTGTGTCACCCGCGGTGGCACCATCCCCGAGGCGCAGATCGCGCTGGACACCACCGAGCGTCTGGACGGTCGGGCCTCCATACGCTTCCACAGCGACGTCGACACCCGCTACTGGCCTCAGCTCGAGCAGAAGATCTCCATCGCGCCTGGCACCTCCCTGGTGCTCCGCGGCCACGTCAAGGGTCACTACCTGCGCCGCGAGCGTGACCAGGAGCGGATCTTCCGTCTGGCCCTGGTGTTCGAGGACATCGCCGGGAACCCAGTGGGTGAGCCCATCGAGGCCCCGCTGCAGACCGGCGACATGGACTGGCGCCAGTTCGTGATCAAGGCCCACGCCCCCGCCGAGGCCGACTACGTCAAGGTTGTGGTCGCCAGCACCATCAGCGGCACCGCCTGGTTCGACGGGCTCAGCCTCGAGATCGGGTATTGATGCCTTAGGCCGTTGCCTATTAGCATCCAGGGCAGAACGCGCAGTCGCCGCTCCGGCGCCTGAGCTTTTCCTTTCCACTCCTGGCCGGTGGCGGGTCCAACAGGTCGACGAGGTGGTGATGCCCCCCACGGATACCGAGCTCCAGGTCCTCTACGCGCAGTACGCGCCTGTGATCCACAGGCGCTGCCGCTCGATCCTGGGCAACGAGGAGGACGCCAGCGACGCCGTGCAAGAGACCTTCTCCCGCGTCATCATCCACTGGGAGAGCTTCCGTGGCGAGGCCTCGCCGCTCACCTGGATGTACCGCATCAGCACCAACTACTGCCTCAACCGCATCCGCAACCGCCGATCCCGCGCCGACAAGCGCCATGTGCACCGGGACGACATCGTCAGCACCAGCTTCGAGCGGGGCGGACAGCTGTGGGAGCAAGAGGACACGGCGCGGCGCCTGCTGGATCTGGCGGACGACCAGGAGCGGGAGATCGTCATCCACCTCTTCTTCGATGACATGACCCGCGAGCAGGCGGCGCAGCAGGTGGGGGTGAGCGTGCCCACCCTGCGAAAGCGCCTCAACACCTTCCTCGCCCGCGCCCGCAAGGCCATGGAGAGTGACGGCGTGGCGCTGGCCGCCGGCGCCGTGGTGGTGCTGCTCTCGTTCCTGCCGCTCTTGCTCTCCCTCGGGGGGTCGCCATGAAGGACCTCGACAAGCTCATCAACCCGGGCGACCGTCCGTCCCGCCTCGAGCTGGGCCAGCTGTGGTCCGGCGAGCTGGACCCCGAACAGGCCAAGGTCCTAGGCGAGCGAGCGCAGGCCCAGCCCGCTGCCCAGGCCTGGCTGGAGAGCCTCGAAGAGGCCCGGGACCAGGCGCCCGCCTTTGACGCCGAGATCCTGCGCAAGCGCGCCTTCCGCATCCAGGACGACGAGCAGCGAGAGGTCGAGCGCGCCCGTCAGGCTGCCGCTCCTAAGCCCCGGGTGGCCTGGTGGAGCCAGGTCTTCCCCGTCGTCGGCGCGGTGGCCGCTGCCGCCGTCGCCATCGTGGTGCTGGTGCCCCCAGCTCACCAGCCCAACACCCGCGACCGCCACCAGACGCCCTACACGGCCCCCGGCGTCAAGGGCAATGGCGGCATCGAGTTCTACATGTTGCGTGGAGACCAGGTGCATCCGGGCAGCGAGGACGAGCTGCACTGGGACGGCGATCGGGTGCAGTTCAGCTACCGCACGGACGGTGAGTCCACCCTGGTCCTGCTGTCCCTGGACGGTCGCGGCGACCTCAACCTCTACTACCCGGCCAGCGGCGACGAGCCCGTGCCCGTGGTGCCCGGTGAGCGGCGGATGCTCGAGGGCAGCATCGAGCTGGACGACGCCCCGGACTTCGAGCTCATCCTGGCCTACTTCGGGCACAGCAGCGTGGCCGAGGTCATGGAAGAGGTCCAGGCCATTCATGACGAGGAAGGCCGCGAGGGTCTGCTGCTGCTGGCCCATGACTACACCGACGTGGACTCCATCCTCCTGCGCAAGGGCGAGACCAGCCCAGGCGCAGGCGGACCATAGGAGGCCGTCGTGGGTCGCGCGCGCACCTCCAGCCTGATCCTCGTCGTCTTGCTCGCGCTGGTGGCGCTCTCGGCCGCTCCGGCCTCAGGGGCGGTGCGTCGCTTCGCGGTGCTGGTTGGCAACAACGAGGGCTCGCCGGGGATGCACTCCCTGTACTTCGCCGAGGACGACGCCCTCAAGATGCAGCAGGTGCTCACCCACTCGGGGGGCTACCGGGCGGAGGACATCACGCTGCTGCTCAACCAGCGCCGGAACGATCTGACGGCGGCCATGGTCGCGGTGCGCGACGACATCGCGGTGGCGGAGGCCAACGGCGACGAGACCCTCTTCCTGTTCTACTACTCTGGCCACGCCGACGACACGCGCCTGCAGCTCGGCTCCACCTACCTGCTCTACGAGCTCCTCGACGGGCTCATCGAGCGCTCCGGGGCCGACGTGCGGCTGGCCTTCCTCGACGCCTGTCAGTCCGGGGCCATGACGGGCACCAAGGGCGGCACCCGGGCTCCCAGCTTCGTCTTCGATGTGACCGAGCGCCTAGGCGCTTCGGGCCAGGTGGTCATCACCTCGAGCTCGAGCGATGAAGCCAGCCAGGAGAGCGACGAGATCGGTGGCTCCTACTTCACCCACTTCCTCACCAGCGGCCTGCTGGGGGCGGCCGACGACAACGCCGATCAGCGGGTCACCCTCGAGGAGGCCTACCAGTACGTCTACCACGAGACCGTCTACCGCACGGCGGGCTCCCGCACCGGCACCCAGCATCCCACCTACGAGTGGGACCTGGCGGGCAAAGGCGACGTAGTACTGACGGATCTGAGCGCCGCCCGCACCACCCTGATCTTCCCCGCAGGAATGCACGGCAGCTACGCCATCTTCGATCGTGGCCAGCGCATGTTCGTGGCCGAGGTGGACATGACCGGCGACGAGCAGAAGCTCTCGCTGCACCCGGGGACCTTCCTGGTCCAGCGCCGCTACCCCACCCACCTCGAGGTGGCTCAGGTCCGGCTGGACGAGGGGCACGAGTTCCGCATGAGTGACGCGGGCTTCGAGGCCGTGGAGTACGAGGAGGACGTCGCGCGGGGTGCCATCGACAAGAAGATCCGCCAGGCCAACCTGCCCCGGCTGGCCATGCGGTTGAACGCGGGCGTGCTGCGGGCGGCCGACATCGCCGTGGAGCAAGCCTACCTGCCAATCCTGCCCGTGGCGGGCGCCGGGGCACGCTTCGGCTGGCGCAGCGGTTCCTGGGTGGCGGCGGACTTCACCACGGGCACCGGCAGCTCCCTGCTGACCATCCCCGAGCTCCAGTACGAGATGCCCATGGCCGTCACCACGGTGCTGGTGGGCGGCTGGGGCGGCTGGGCTACCCGCCCTCGGCGCTTCCAGGCCGGCTTTGGTGGGGGCGTCTCGGCGGTCTACATGCGCCGCAGCTTCCCCGAGACCACCCTGCAGGCCCAGCAGCTCTGGTCCGTGGCGCCCGGAGCCACCGCCTGGGTGGGCTGGCACCCTGGGCGCTTCGAGCTCGACCTCGAGCTGCGCAGCTACCTCGTGCCCTACCAGCTCGACGACGTGGACCAGTGGCTCCGCTTCAACGATCTGCACTTCAGCTTCGGCTACCGCTTCTGAGGCGCCCTCGATGAGCCATCGTCTTCTCCCTGCGCTCGCGTTCCTGACGGCCTGTGGCAACCCACTGAGCAACGCCCTCTTCCTCGAGGACGCGGAGTTCCTGGCGGCCATCCCCAGCGCCGAGAACCACAGCCTGATCTTCCCCGACTCCCCCGACGGCGACCCGGCGTCCCTGCTGGCTTTGCTGCCCCTCCCGGGCCACGCGGCGGATCTGCGTGCCCAGAGCGCGGGGGTCGCGGCGAACCTCAACGCATCCCTCACCCAGTTGATGGTGTTGGGGGACTACGTTCGAGTCGACGAGCCCTCCGTCCGCGAGGATGATCTGCGCAGCTGGGGGCCCAGCTCCCTCGAGAACGGCACCCGCGCCCTGCTGCTGGTGGACATCGTCCGCAGCGGTGTAGGGCAGTACGACTGGGCCTTCATGGCGTCGGAGTCCAGCGCGGGGCCCTGGGAGCCATTCTACCAGGGCACCCACTACAGCGGGGCCACGGTCGCTCAGGGCGACGGCGAGTTCGAGGCCGACATCGGGGCGCTGGCCCAGGCCCTGGGCGAGGAGCGCGAGGGGTGGGTGAGCGCACAGTACGATCTGCGCGAGGGCACTCGCCTGCAGCTGGATCTGCGCGAGTTCCGCGAGAGCGCGGAAGACCAGCCCCTCAACGCCCACTACCTGTACCAGGAAACCAGCACGGGCGGGGCGGACTTCCAGTACGGCATCGAGGCCGACGTGTCGGGCGAGGACCTGCAGGAGCGGGTGGCCGTCCGCACACGCTGGAAGGCCAGCACCGCCATGCGCGCGGACTCGCGCATGTTCGGCGGCGACATGGGCAGCCAGGAGCTCACCATCTCCCAGTGCTGGGACGACCAGGGAGCCCTGGTGTTCCAGGAGGACAGCTGGGGCCTGCTCGAGCCCGTGGGCAGCGAGTCCGACTGCGCCTACGCCAAGCCGCTGTTCGCCGAGGACTGGTAGGGCTCTGGCACGGGGGAGGCGGGCGTGGAGTCCGGTGTTTTTGTGCGCTTCGGCGTCGGCTGATCCCCGTGAGTGGGCTAGTGGTGTGAGCCTTCAGGTCGGAGAACCAATGGGAATCGCAGTCACGCTCGCAGCGCTGGTGTTGCCCGGCATCGTCGGGGCCCAGGACGAGATCCCGGGTCCTCCATCCACCGAGCTGGCCGACCCCGAAGAGCACTCCGACGCCGCCTTTGGCACCGACGTCTCGGTGACCGGGGCCGTGGGCGCCCTGCTGGGGGAGTGGACCGTGCCCGGCGCCCACACCAGCGTCGGCCTGCGCTTCGACGCCTTCGCCGTGGGCGTATCGGCTGCGGGGCCGCGCTTGGGCTTGTCCATCTTCGGCGAGAGGTCTCTGGGGCTGCTGCCCCGCGCGGAGGAAGACCAGAGCGAGCAGGTGGTGGAGTTTCCTTTCCAGTACACTCACTTCGGCGCCCTGTGCGTGCTGCGGTCCGAGCCCACGCTCCCCTGGGGCGGCACGGCTGGGCTGGGCTTCTCGCGGATCGACCTCGATCCCTACTACGGCGGAGCCTATCCACTGCCCGTCATGCTCTTCGAGGGGGGGGTGCGCCGACACCTGGGGGCCGCGCCGTCCAAGGCGTTTCTGGACATGGGCCTGCGGGCGGGCTGGGCGCAGCTGCGCAACCCCAGCGAGGCGCTCGAAGACCTCTGGACAGTCCAGCTCTCCCTGGGCCTGGGCGCCCACGTGCGCTGACCGCAGGTTCGCGTCAGAGGGGTCGGCTGGCTACCAGCTCCATGCCATCGCTGGCCAGGATGGTGGGCACTCCCGTGGCCGCCACCGCGTCCAGGTCGGCCTGGGGGTCGTGCCGCGGGTAGAGGTGGGTGAGCACCACCCGCCGCGGCCGGGCAGCGGCCACGACCTGGGCCACCTGCTTGGCGTTGAGGTGGTGCGGGTAGTCGTCGTGGGGCGGAAGGCCGCACTCGCAGACGAAGATGTCCGCGCCGGCTGCCAGCTGCTCGAGGGCCTCGGAAGGGCCCGTGTCGCCGGAGAATGCCACGGTGATGCCCGCGGTCGAGGTGAAGCGAAGGTG
Organism: uncultured Pseudomonadota bacterium; assembly: GCA_937912125.1. Taxonomy (GTDB): domain Bacteria; phylum Myxococcota_A; class UBA796; order UBA796; family JAFGLY01; genus CALDOK01. The sequence goes on along the minus strand of CALDOK010000436.1, from coordinate 17,936 downwards.
TAGGGCGCCCGCGGCGTGGTTGGCGGGTGCGGTGTCCAGCGTCAGCCGGCCCGGCAGGACGGCCTGATCGGGCCGGTCCAGGGAGAGCTCGTGGACGACCAGCTCGAAGTGGGCTGGCTCGAGGGCTCCGTCGAAGGCCTGCTGCAGCAGCTCGAGGTGCTCGGCGAAGCCCAGCCCGGCGTAGATGGGCAGGTCCCGTAGCCGCGCCGGGCTGGGGTAGTGCTGGATGTGGAAGACAAGCGCCGCCAGGTCACCACAGTGGTCTACGTGTCGGTGGGTATAGACCATGGCATCGAGGTCCACCGGGTTCACACCGGCCCGTCCAAGGCGCTGCAGGGTGCCGCTGCCGCTGTCGATGAGGAGCGCGGTGTCGCCGTGCTGGAGCAGGTATCCAGGTGCCCCCCGCTGCGGATCGGGCAGGTAGGTCCCACTCCCGAGCACGGTGAGCTTCACTCGGGCTCCGGCTCCGGCAGGGGGACCCCCATCCAGTCGGCGGCTTCGGCCGCCAGCGCGTGGGCGAGGTCCTCGGTGAGGCGGCGCATGTCGCGGGCGAAGCGCTGGGCGTTGCCCTGGTAGATGCGCATGGAGCGAGGCCGCAGGCCTGTCTCGGCGCCCGGGCCCGTGGGGGTGCCCTCGTACAGGGCGAGCACCAGGGGTGAGATGGGAGGGTCCACCCCGCGCAGCACACCTGGGTCTGGCAGGTTCTGCCAGACGATGGGCACCTGCTCGTAGAAGGAATGCAGATCGGGAGGAACCATGGCCAAGGCCGCCTCGAGCAGCGCCAGCCAGGGGATCTCCTCGACCTGCGGGGGCGGAGCCCAGCCGTCGGGGTCGAGCTCGGCCGAGCGAGCCAGGTGCTCCGCCGCCTCGTCCAGGCGTCCCATGCGCTCGAGGGACAGGCCCACATAGGCGTGGGCCTCGGTGAGATCCGGGAGCGCGGCCAGGGCTTCCATGCCCGCCTCGACGGCGCCTTCGAAGTCCGTATGGAGGAAGCGGGCGATGGCCTGGCCGGTGAGGTACACCGGCTCGCCAGGCTGCAGGTCCAGCAGGTGGCTGAAGATCAGATCCGCTTCGCGGCCGTGCCCGAGCTCGAGCTCGGTGTCCCCGAGGACCTCGAGGGCCTCGACATTGTCGGGATCGTCCTCGAGCAGCTCTTCGGCCTCGAGCAACGCCGTGACAAGATCGTGGTTGTGGTAGGCCTCGCGGGTGCGGTCCAAGCGCAGGGCGGCCACCGCACCGGGATCCATGGACGCGAAGGCTGCGCCAGCCTTGCGCTCTCGTCGGGGGGGCGCCAAGGCTAGATCACGAAGAAGAGCAAGACGAGCGCCAGCAGCACCAACACCACCAGCGCCACGACGCCGCCGATGATCAGCGCTGGGTTCAGGCCGCTGCGCTTGGCGACGGGCGCCGCGCCGTCGGGCGCGGGAGCCTGGGCGGGCGCGTCGGGCCCAGGGGCCACAGCGGCCTTGGAGGCGGGCGCTGCTTGGCTGGGACGAGCTGGAGCACCGCGCTGGAGAGCGCCCGCCCGGATGGAGAGCGAGAAGACGGCGAACTCGGCCACGTCGCGGCACAGATCGAAGCGGGACAACATCCAGCGCTCGAAGCGTGCCTCTTCGGTGGGGGTGGTCATGCGCCCGGCCTCGTAGATGGGCATGGGGGCGCAGTCGAGGTCCGGTTCGTCGGGGACCACGGCCAGGGGGACGCCGCGGGAGTCGCGCAGCCAGCGCTTGAGGTCCAGCCGTGCCCGCAGCACCGCGATGGGGTAGCCACCGGCCTCTTCGGCCTCCGCCTGGAGCTTGTCGAGGGGGTAGCTGGCGTCGTAGGCGTGGGCCAGCAGCTGGAGCTGGCCGTAGGGAAGATCGGCCCACGCCGCCTGCAGCAGCTCGGCGGGCGAGCGGCGATCGGTGAGGGCGTTGGGGAAGTCGCCACCCGGGATGCGTCCGCCTGCGGCGGTCAGCTCGTCCTGGATGATGGACTGCGCCCAGTCCATCAGCTTGGAGGCGCTGTTGAGGGTGACGATCTCGGAGGCGAAGCGGTCGCAGGAACGCTTGAGGGGCTCGCGACCGTCGATCTCGCCCAGGCGAGAGACCGTGATGGCGTAGTACCAGTCACTGAAGCGCCGCGCCATCTCCTGCCCGGCCACGGCGTCACCGCCGCGCCACTGCTTGAAGAGATTGGGCAGCGAGGTTTGCCCTTGAGTCGACATCGGATGCTCCCGTCATGCTCGAATGGCGCATTCTACGAACACAAGACCGGTTGTGCAAGATGAGCCGTTGCGGTGCCGACGCCTTTCAGCTAGGCCGTCGCGTGACCTGGCGAAGAAGCCTCCTCCTGCTCGCGCTCTCTCTCCTGGCTGCCCCTGCGCAGGCTGGGGACGCCCAGGACCTCGCCCAGGCGGTCCGCGGCTACTATGACGACGGGGCTGAGGTTGCTTCCAAGCAGCTTCTCGCGATCACGGAGCGACTCCCCGGGCGGGACGACGCCGCGTGGTGGCTGGCCCGCTGCTATCTGGACCTGGGCCAGCCGGAGCCCGCTCTGCTGCTGCTGGAGGGGCGCGCCGGCGAGAATATTCCTTCCTGGCGCTTCCCAGCGCTCGAGGCGCAGGCAGCGCTGTTCCTGGGCCAGGAGGAGCGCGCCGCTTCCAGGGCGCGCGAGGCCATCCTGGCGGCGCCGACTGGCGCTGTGCGGGACAGCTTGCTCGATCAGGCACGCTGGGTCGCCGCAGGACTGGCGGTGCGCAGCGGAGACCACTCGGGTGCGCTGGCCTCTCTGCTCGAACTCCGGGGGGCTCCGGAGCCCCCCCTCGAGCTGCGCGCGGCGCTGCCCGAGCTCGGCGCCTGCCTGGCGCTGCCCCTGGCGGAGGGCGTGGAGCTGCCCGCTCCGCTGCTGCTGGCGTCCCTGGGCGGGTGGTGGAGGCTGCCAGCCCACGGCGGGCTGGCGCTGGCCGTACCGTCCCCCCAGGACCCCTTGCTCGAGTGCGCCGGGCCGGACCTGTGCACCGCTACGGGCGCTCCCTTGCTCCCCCAACCGGGCATCCGTCACAGTCCATCGGTGCAAGGGGAACGGGTGCTCTACGCGGCTGGCCGTGAGCCCATGGACCCCGAGCCCGACGCGCCAGGCTTGTTCCGCTGGCGGCCTGGCCAGACGCCCGTGCGCATCACCCGCGCTCCGGCTGGCGCGCAGGATCTCCTCCCCGTGTCCGGGGCGGACGGTGCCGTCTTCTTCCTGCGGGTCGATGCCTCCGGCACCCGGCTGATGCGGGCTCAGCTGGACGAGGAACCGGTGGCACTCGCCCCCGAGCTCACGGCCATCGCCGCTGCCGTGGTGGTGGGCGATCAGGTGCTGGTGGCCGCTGTCCACGAGGGGGTCAGCGCCCTGTGGAGCTTGCCCGTGACCGCGTCCTCGGATCAGCCCGCCCGGGCGGTGCTGGCCTTGCCTCTCGAGGTCTGGGCGCTGCGCTCACCTTGAGGGCGGGGGCTGGACCTTTCGAATACGCGCGGTGGTGAGCAGGTGCTGGTCGAGCCAGAGGTAGCGAGCCTGGACCTCGAACGGGCCTTCGCCCTGGGTGAGGTGCAGGGTGACCTGCGCGCTGCCATTGGGCCCGAGATCCAGCTCGGCTTCGTGGAAGCCCACGTAGCGGTCCACCATGGGGTGAAGGGCCTTGTAGATGGACTCCTTGATGGAGAAGTGGGTGAGCAGCACGGGCCAGCGCCGATCCTCGGGCAAGGCCTGCCAGCGCTGCAGCTCGCCGGGGGTGAGGATGCGCGGTGCCAGGTGGTTGCGCTCTGGGATGACGGTCTCGACGTCGACGCCCAGGCTTCCCGCGGTCTCCTGCCCCACCAGGCCCACCGCCAGGTCGCGCTTGTGGCTGACCGAGGCGAACAGGCCCTGTGGTGCCTGGACGGCGCCTGAAGGCTGGCTCAGGAAAGGCTGCCGGCGGGAACGCAGGCGCTTGAGGGCCAGCTGGAGCGCCAGACGCCCGCCGGTCCACTGGATCTGACGAGCCCCGCTCAGCTCGAGGCCAGCTGCCCGCTCTTTGGGGTGCAGGCGCTGTGAGACCTCGTGGGGGATGGGGCCGGGCTCGGTGGGCAGCTGGATGCCCACGACGATTCCGTGGGGGATCGCCAGCTGGAAGGCTCGGCTCCACACGCCGTGGGTCGGCTCGGGATCGGCGGTCACGGCCGGTGGTGGCGGGCTCGACATGGGCGGGGCAATTCGGGGGTGCTCGAGGAGAGAGCAACGTAGCACGGCCCGCCGCGGGGGCTCGCCCTGGGCGGCCCAAGAGGCTATCGGGTACGCCTTTCCGGAGGGCCATCCCCGGAGCGCGCGCAAGCCCTCGAGGTCTCGAAGTTGTCCAGCATCCTCACCATCTCCTGGCTCACCCTAGCGCTGTGCAGCGCCGTGGCGGGCGAGGACGAACCGACCCCCCTCGACCCCGCGCTGCTGGGCGCGGAGCATGAGCGCCTCGAGGGAGAGATGGAGCAGCTGGCCAGGCGCCAGATCTGGGCTGGACTCGAAGACAAGTTCCTCGAGCTCGAGGAGCTGGGGGTCGAGCTCCGCTACGACAATCTCATCCACGGTGCCCATGCCGCCAGGGCCCGCGGTGACGTCCAGGCCACCTGGGAGCGGCTCCAAGCGGCCAGCCTAATCCAGCGCGACGACCAGCTGCTGGACTGGTTGCGGGCCATCGAGAGCGAGTACGGCCAGGTCGTGTTGTCCACCAGCCCGGTGCGCTCAGCGATGCTCGAGGCCAAGGCGCTTCCCTTCGCCCCGGACCGGCGCGCGGCGGTGGAGTACGCGGTGCAGGTTCTGGCCGCAGAGGGTGCCTTCGAGGGCCGCTTGCCCGCTGGCGAGTACACCCTCTCAGGCACCACCTTCCTGGTCGAGCCGGGCATCTCTCTGCAGATAGAGGTGTCCTCTCGACGTCAACGCGGGCACAAGTCCGGCGACTAACGCCCATCGGTGCAGGAGCGTTCACCCATGGAGAGGTCCCCGTTGGCTGAGACGAGCGGCTTCGCCGCCATCGCCGGAGGCCTGGGCTGCACCGCGGCCCTCCCCGACGCGCTCGCTGGGCTCGCCCACCGCTACGGCGGTCAGCTGGCCACCGCCGTCATCGCGGGTAGGGAGATCGAGTACCGCTGCCACCAGGGCTGTGTCTGCGACGCCCGCGGCGCCATGGGCTCGCCCACCATGCAGGCCGCGCGTGGGCTGCTCGCGGTGGGTAGTCCTGGTGTGCCCGTCCGTGGCCGCAGCCCCATCGCCCGGGGCCTGGTGGCCGAGCAAGCGGTCGCCGTCTGCCTCACCGGCTGTGTGCACAACGGCCCGGCCCTGCGCCAGGCGCTGGTGGAGCGCGGCGCGCTGGTGGGTGACGGCGGGCAGGCCGAGCTGCTGCTCCACCTGATGGCCCAGAGCCGCCAGCGCACCCTGGTGAACCGGCTGGTGGAAGGCATCGAGCGCATTGTCGGTGGCTTCTCCCTGGCCTTGATCACGGACGAGCTGGCCGTCGTGGCGCGGGACCCCAGGGGCTTCAGGCCGCTGTGGATCGGCGCTCGTGTCGACGGGCATGTCGCCGCCAGCGATGCGTCTGCGCTGCGGTCGCTGGGGGCCGACGAAGTTCGCGAGCTCGCTGCGGGCGAGGTGGTGTTGCTCGAGCCGGGCGCCCCGGCGCGCTCCCTGCGCCCCTGGGGCGTCTTTCCACGCGCCGCCTGCGCCCTCGAGTGGCTGAGCTTCGCGCCCGTGGGCGCCAGCTTCGAGGGCCTCTCGGTCCACCCCGTGCGCCACCGGCTTGGGCGCGCGCTGGCGGCCTCCAGCCCAGCCCAGACGGATCTCGTGCTGGCGCTGCCCGGTGCCTGCGCGACCGCTGCGTTGGCCTTCGCCCAGCAGGCTGGACAGCCCTTCGAGATCGCCTTCGACCCCAGCCAGCACTCCCAAGGAGGCTGTGGTCCTCACGAGCTCCGGGCCATGCCCGCTGTAGTGCGCGGCGAGCGCTGCACCCTGGTCTTCGCCCCGGACACGCCGATGGACTTGCTCAGGGGTGCAGTGCGCGGGCTGCGTGACGCGGGCGCTCGCATGGTGCACCTGCGTTGCTTCGGGCCTCTCCAGGCCTCCGAGTGTCTCTATGGCATGTCTCTGCCCACCCCCGCCATCGCCGCTGGCGTTGGCGCTGAGCCCCTGGCGCTGCAGGGCTGGCTGCAGGCCGACTCCCTCGAGGCAGCGAGCCTGGAGCAGCTGACCACTGCCCTGGGGCGCGAGAGCACTGGCAGCTGTATGCTCTGCCTCGGCGGGCATGCTCCCTTGCTGGCCCGCGACGCTGTCGCGACGCCCCAGTTGCCCCTCTTCGGGGGGGACGGGTCGGGCGCGTAAGCCGCCAGGCTGGTATGATTTCCCGAGCGCCCGAAGCGCGATTCCGACTCCAAGCCAACCGAGCCGTCCAGGGAGCAGCATGGGCAAGAGCATCGGCATCGACCTCGGAACGACCAACACGGCTGTGGCCGTCATCCTGGATGGCCGTCCCAAGGTCCTCGAAGACGAAAAAGGCTATAAAGTCCTGCCCTCCTGCGTGTCCTGGAAGGGCGAGGGTCGCTACGTCATCGGCCAGGCCGCCAAGAACCTGATCCTCAGTGCGCCGGAGCGAACCGTCTACGCGGTCAAGCGCCTGATCGGACGTCGCTACGACTCCGTAGAGGTCCAACGCACCGCGGAGCGTGTGGGCTTTGGCCTCAAGGCTGGACCAGATGGCGGCGTGTTGGTGTCCCTCGGGGGCGAGGATCTCACCCCCTCTGAGGTCTGCTCGGTCATCCTCCAGGTGGCCCGCCAGATCGCGGAGCGCGCCTTGGGCGACGAGGTGGACGAAGCCGTCATCACGGTCCCCGCCTACTTCACGCACACCCAGCGTGAGGCCACCCTCGAGGCCGCTCGCCTGGCGGGCCTGCGCTGCGATCGCCTGATCAACGAGCCCACCGCGGCAGCACTGGCCTATGGCTACCGCAAGGATCTCGAGCGGCAGCTGGCCATCTTCGATCTCGGCGGAGGCACCTTCGACGTGTGTGTGCTGCGCATGTCCAGCGGCGTCTACGAGATCATGGCCTCCCGCGGAGACAGCTTCCTGGGCGGTGAGGACTTCGACTTCCGGCTGGTGGACCACCTGGCCGACCACTTCCAGTCCAAGCACGGCGTCGACCTCCGCGAGGACAAGACCAGCCTCCAGCGGCTCAAGGACGCCGCCGAGCGGGCCAAGTGCGAGCTGTCCTTCACTGACCGCACCACCGTGCTCATCCCCAGGATCTTCGAGGACGTCAACCTCGAGATGGTCGTCTCCCGCCAGACCCTCGAGGCGCTGGTGGAAGATCTGGTGGCCCGCACCGTCGAGGTCACCCGGCGCACCCTGGACGACGCTGGACTGTCAGCTTCCGACATCGACGACGTCATCCTGGTGGGTGGCCAGACCCGGATGCCCAAGATCCGCGAGTCCATCACGGGCCTCTTCGGGCGGGAGCCCAACCGCTCCGTGCATCCTGAAGAAGTCGTCGCCGTGGGCGCTGCGGTGCATGCCAACACCCTGGCCGACTCCAGCATCGCCGCCACCGTGTTGCTGGACGTCACCCCCTTCGACCTGGGCATCGACTCGGTGGGCGGCATGTTCGCGCCCATCATCCCGCGCAACTCCAAGATCCCCACCAGCCGCACTCGCACCTTCGCCACCGTCCACGACAACCAGGATCGTGTGCGGGTGGTGGTGCGCCAGGGCGAGAACATCCAGGCCGACCAGAACGAGTTCTTGAGTGAGTTCGTGATGGAGGGGGTCACCCCCATGCCGGCCATGGAGGCCAAGGTCAACGTCACCTTCCGCCTCGACGCCAACGGCATGCTCCACGTCCAGGCCTCCGAGGTCGCCACCGGCGAGCGCAAGCAGATCACCATCCGCAACTACGCTCAGCTGGTGGGCGGTGAGGGCGGCACGGTGCGTCCCGAGATCGAAGGCGATCACGGCGCCCCCGCTCCCCGCGAGCAGGCCGCCAGCGCGGCCGCGGTCGGCGAAGCCCTGGCTCCCGTCAGCTCCGAGCCGGCAGCGGCGGCCAGCCCCGCCGGCTCCTCACGCTTCTCGGGCCTCCTGGGCAGGGTCTTCGGCGGCCGCCGCAAGGGCGCTGACAAGGGCGCCGCCGGCAAGGAATCCGAGCAGTCAGGCGAGGTCAAGGATGTCCGGCTGGTGGGCGATGCGGCCGTGGGCCCACCCCAGGCCGAGGCCCAGCCGCTGCAGCAGAAGGCCCCCCCGCCTGCGGCCCAGGATGCCGACTCATACAGCGACATCGGCATCGATCTCACCCAGATCGCGCCCTCCGACGATCTTCCCTTCGAGGAGATCGACGAGCCGAGCGCCTTCGAGTCGCTGGTGGACGAGCCAGTGGGCAAGGCCACCCTGGGCATGGCCGGCGAGTCTCTGGCCCCCGCCGTGCCCAGCGCTGATGCTTGGGGTGACGACGACGACCTGGCGGAGCTGCCCTTGGGCAACTTGGGCGCGGACGATCTGATCGGCCTGTCCGACGACGGCACCGAGGATGCGCCGCTGTGGGCCGATGATGTGGCTCCCGTCGCTCCGACGCCCCCTGTGCAGGCGCCCGCGCCGGCCCCGACGCCCCGCAAGAAGCCCGCTCGGCTCAAGATGAACTACCGCAGCGTCGATGCCTTCGTCATCGAATACCGCCGCAACCTCGAGCGCGGGGGCGCGTTCATCCGGACACCCAAGCCGCTGCCCGTGGGCCGCGACTGCGTGTTCGAGGTGCGCATCCCCGGTGTGGACGATCCGCTGGTCTTCCCTGGCGTGGTCACCTGGTCCAGCGCCACGCTGGCCACCTTGAGCGCCGGCCAGGAAGAGGGCATGGGCATCGAGTACCGCATGGGCGATGACATCCGCGCCCGCATCGCACGGATCATGACCAGCGCCGGCTGACAGCGCTGGCCGGGTCCGGATGGTGCGAGGCTGGGGCGCAGGCCCGAGGAGCGGGCCATGCTTCGCTGCGCGCGGCTAGACCTTGATGCGGGAGACGTAGTCGCCGGTGCGCGTATCGACCCTGATGATCTCGCCTTGCTCGACGAACAGGGGCACGTTCACGTTGGCGCCGCAGGCCAGCTCGGCGGGCTTGGTGGCGCCGGTGGCGGTGTTGCCCTTGACGCCGGGCTCGCAGTACACGATCTCGCTCTCGATGAAGTTGGGCAGCGTGATGCTGACCGGACGCCCCTTGAAGAACAAGACCATGATCTCGAGGTTCTCGGTGAGGTACTTGGCCTCGTCAGCGATGCCCCCGGCGGCGATTCCCAGCTGCTCGTAGGTCTCGGTGTTCATGAAGAAGTAGTCTTCACCGTCGTTGTACATGTACTGCATGTTCTGCTCTTCCACCTCGGCGATCGTGAGCTTCTCGCCGGTGCGGTAGGTGCGTTCGATGACGCTGCCTGTGAGCATGTTCTTGAGCTTGGTGCGGGTGAAGGCGTTGCCCTTGCCGGGCTTCACGAACTGGAACCAGGTGATGGCGTAGGGATCGCCGTCGATCTCGACCTTGAGGCCGTTGCGGAAGTCGGAGGTGTCGTAGGTAGCCACGGGAATCTCACTAGGGGAGGGTTGCGAGTGGAGGCCCGAGTATCACGGCTCCGGGGGAGGGTGCCATTTCCCGCTCGGGATCAGTTATCCTGTCTCGTCGGAGGCGAGTGACATGGCGGTACGGCAAGCGACCAGGCGCTTCGAGAGCATCCCCGAGTTTTTGGGGGTGTGGCGGCGTGAGCTGAAGTCCGGCGCCATGGCGCTGCGACCAGAGGATCTCGAAGGCGAGGCAGCCCCAAACCTGCGCGTCGATCTGGTGCTGCCCATCGTCGGGCGCCTGGGGCCTATCCCCACCCAGGTCGTCAGCCGCGGCGCCGACGGCTCCACCTACCTCAAGATCCCCGCTATGCCCGACGAGGTGACCAAGGGCGTCGATCAGCTCTTGGCGATCGTCGAGCAGGTCAGCCAGTACCTGCTGGACTCGGGTCAGCACGTACCCCGCGATCTCATGGAACAGGCGGTCCTGCAGGCGGTGAGCGCCGCTCAGCAGCAGGCTCAGGATGAGCTGCGGGCCCTGCGCCGTGAGCTGGCCGAGCGCCCCACCGCCGGCGCGGGCCATGCCGAAGCCGCGGTGGTCACCAGCGTCAAGCCCGGGGAGCGAGGCTTCGTCATCCCCGAGGTCTCCGAGCTCGAGCCTGTGTTCGATGGGGCGCTGGGCGATCGCTCGCTGCGCGACGCGTTGGTCCAGCTGGCCTTGCATCGCTCCACCGGCTTGTTGGTGGTGTTCGGAGAAGACGGCGTCCGGCGCTTCGGGCTCTGGGAACGTGGCGGCCCCGTTGGCTTCCGCCTCGAGCCCATCGACCAGCGCTCTGTGTTGGGCGTGCTGCTGTACCGCGCTGGTAAGGTCGACAAGGCCCAGCTCAAGCAGAGCCTCGTGATCATGGAGAAGCAGAGCATTCGGCAGGGCGAAGCGCTGATCCAGCTGGGCTGCCTCAACTTCCCCCAGCTGGTCATGGCGCTGCAGAAGCAGGTCGAACTGCACCTGCAGAAGATCATGCGCATCGACCAGGGCGTGTGGGCCTTCTTCCCCCTCGACAGCCTACCTGAGCGCTTCGTCACGCCGCCGCTGAACGTGCCCTCCATCCTGTTCCGCGCCCTGCTCAACTACAGCCGCCAGCTCTCCATGGAGATCATCGCCGACGCCCATCGGCCCAACATGGACCGCTATGTCTACTTCACCGACGGCGTGGCCGACGCGGCCGCCGAGATCAACTTCAAGGCTACCGAGCGCAAGTTCCTCGAGATCATGGCCAGCAACTCCTGGCGCCTGCGGGAGCTGTTCTCCGTCTCGAACCTCAGCCGCACGGACACCTCGGCGGTGGTCTGGGCGCTCAACGAGATGGGCTTCCTGGAATTCCGCACCATGGAGACCGCTGATCGCTACATCACCCGGGTGGGGAATCGCATCAACCAGAAGACCAAGCAGCTCACCAAGGGCAGCCTCTTCGACATCCTCGAGGTCCACTGGATCTGCATCCAGCCCGAGATCGACAAGGCCCTCGCCCGCGTCAAGGCCGAGTTCTCCGGGCGCGACTACGAGCACCTGCCGCCCGAGATGGTCCAGCAGGTCGAGGTCATCCTGGCCAAGGTCCAAGAGGCCTACGAGGTCCTCTCCGACGAGCGCCAGCGCCGCACCCTGCGCCAGGAGTTGATCGAGAAGGACATGATCAACGCCTCGGCCGAGATCCTCGCCAAGAAGGGCGAGATGGCCGTCCTCAAGAACGACGCTCGCGCTGCCCAGGACTGCTGGGGCAAGGCCGTCGAGCTGCAGCCGAACAACGGCGCCTACCGCGACGGCTACAACCGCTCGCGGGGCATGTGACTTCATCTCCCTTGGCACATCCCTTCTTCTCGGAGCTCCCATGAGCCGCCCCGCTGTCTTTGCCGCCGCGCTGATCCTCCTGTCCGCCTGCAACGCCCACCAGGACGTCACCAACGCCCCCGAGGCGGCGTTCGAGGGGCAGGCCACCGTCCACGCCGCCGCCGAGCAAGCGGTGGCCGCCGAGCCCGTCGATGCCCCTGTCGTTGCCGAGGCCCAGGATGGGGAGCTCCAGCCATCTGAGGCCCCGCCAGCTGATCTGCCTGTGGATGGCCCCACGCCCCAGATGCTCTACGACCACTGCCACGATCGCCTCGAGGGTGCCGAGGTCGATGGCGAGTGCAGCGTCGATGCCGACTGCGGCCGGGCCGGGTGTTCTCAGGAGGTCTGCCTGCCTGCGGCCAAGAAGGGCGATGTGATGACCACCTGCGAGATCCTGCCCTGCTTCGGTGCGGTCGAGGCCTGCGGCTGCCACGAGGGCCGCTGCACCTGGACCGTGAAGGATCAGCTCGAGCCCATGCTGCCCCGCATCCCCATCAAGGTGCAGTAGGCTCAGTCAGGCCCCGCTGTCGTACACCCCGTCCCGCGCGCTCCAGTTCGCCGGCGGGTGCAGAGGGATATCGGGCAGGGGCGCGGGGAAGAAGGTCTCCAGCTCACCGCAGCGAGAGCTCAGCAGGCGCTCGCCCAGCCGCAGGGAGACCTGGGCGAACTTGGTATTGTAGCAGTACTGCTCACCGCCCTTGGGCTGGTTGTAGCGCAGGCCCACCATGTCCTGGGCGCTGCAGCCCATGGCCAGGTGGGTGGTCGGTCGGCGCAGGTGCCAGGCCGTGGGCTCGATGCGGCCGTGCCTCAGCCACTGCCACGGTCGGGTCAGCTCCCGGTCCCCTTCGGGCGCCCGCACGCAGAGGGCGCTCAAGGGAGGGGAGGGCCGCCCGCCCAGCTTGATGCGCACCGTGAAGCCGTCCAGGGCGCGGGGTACGCCGTCGTCCCAGAGGTTGCAGTTGCCGTAGGCGTAGCTGTGGGCGTGCTCCGTGCCCCAGTTGTGGCCCCGCAGGCCCGTCCAGTCGCAGACGGCGTGGGCCTGACCGTCCAGGTGCACCACGCCCTCGAAGCTTAGGCCGGGGGCGGGGGTGAGGATCTTCTTCTTGGGGAAGCCCAGGGTGTACAAGGGCCCCCAGCCCAGGTGGCGCAGGGGAGGACCGTGGCCGGTCAACCGGAGCTGCCAGCGGGCGCCCCCCAGCTCCCCTCGCGCCTGGTGTGGGTCCATGAAGGCGGCGCCGGCGTCGATGTTGGGTCCTTTGCCCAGCGTCAGCCGCTCCCAGGGGACGTCCGTGCGGCAGACCCGTGGGGGGGTACCGCGGGCGAACCACACGAACCACAGCTCGGCGCAGCTAGGGCCCTGCAGCGGTCGAAAGAGCGTGTGCTTGATCCAGAACGCCCGCTGCCCATCAGGGCTGTTGGCCTTGAGGTAGTGGCTCTCGTAGATGCCGGGTTGTTCCAGTGCGACGACGGTTTCGTAGGGCCAGTGCATGGCGTCATCCTACCTGCAGCAGAGCCGGGAGTCTCCACCGATCCCGCGCGAAGTCGGCATCCTTGGGTGGAAGCGCGTTACGGCGAGCCCCCGCGCAGCGAGGGTGAGATGGCCATCAACTGGTTTCCCGGGCACATGAACTCCGCGATCCGCGAGATCCGCAAGGCCATGCGAAAGGCCGACCTGATCTTCGAGGTCCTGGACGCTCGCCTGCCCGACAGCAGTGAGAACCCGCTGGTCGCCAGCCTGCGGGGCGACATCCCCTGCGTCAAGATCCTCAACAAGCAGGATCTGGCCGACCCCCGGATCACCGCTGCTTGGCTGGACTACCTGCGCGAGAAGCCTGGCGTCCGGGCCTTGGGGCATGACAGGTCCCAGGCCGGCCCGGTACACAAGCTGCTCATCGAGGCGCGGGCTGTGCTGCCCAAGGCCAACGATCCCAGCCGCACCTTCACCGCCATGATCGTGGGCGTGCCCAACGCCGGCAAGTCCACCCTGATCAACAGCCTGGCCGGCCGCAGCATCGCGCGCACGGCCAACAAGCCGGCGGTCACCCGCATCCAGCAGCGGGTCAAGCTGGGGGGCGGCTTCGCCCTGTTGGACACCCCCGGCATCCTGTGGCCCAAGCTCTCCCCGCCCGCCTGCGGCTTCCGACTCGCCATCAGCGGGGCCATCCCCGACACCGCGGTGAACTACCAGGACCTGGCCATGTACGCAGCCCAGTGGTTGGCGGAGGACTACCCCAAGGCCTTGGCCGCCCGCTACAAGCTGGCCGAGCTTCCGCCGACCCCCCAGGGCATCATCGACGCCATCGCAGCCCGCCGCGCCTGTGTGCGCACGGGGGGGCTTGTGGACTACCAGAAGGCCTCCGAGCTGCTGATCCGTGAGATCCGCCAGGGCCTGCTGGGACCTCTGAGCTTCGAGCGGCCCCCTCGCCGCGGGCACGAGGGCCGGGCCGTCGAGGATCCTGGAGAGCGTGGCTGAGGCTCCGGCGGTGGCCGGCGCGCTGTCCGTCCTGGTCTTCGAGGCCTGTCCCGGACCAGGCCCTATGGCCCGCCCAGGCAGAAGCTGCCGGCTTCGGACCCGTTGTTGTCCCAGTCCACGCACGCATCGCACGGATCTGGGGTCACGGTGTAGCCGAGCATCAGCTTCAGCCCATCGACGTTCAGGTTCAACGAGTCCAGGTATGCGTCGCACTGCCCGGCCTCGGTGAAGGTGCCGTTCACGTTGAAGCTGTCGAGGCCTTCGATCTCCATCGTTCCCAGCAGGTCGGAGGCGTCTCCCTCCGACTCCGGATCCCCCAGGTACGCCATCCAGTCCGTGACGACGTAGTCCGCGTAGGTGTAGGTGCCGCTGCCGCTGGGTAGGATGGGCACGGCCAACACATTCGCGACGACGACCATGTCGCTGGTCAGGCTCCCCGTTTCTCCCAGCTGCTGCTCGCCGCTCACCGCGACGACCGTTCCGTCACCGAAGGACATCGACCAGTCATTCCAGGTGACGCTGGTCGCGGTGAAGCTCACGCTGCCCTGCAGCTCGCCCTGGGACCAGCTGCAATCCCCGGTGAGGAGCACCACGTCATCGCTCTGGGTGACCACGGGACATCCCTCTGCCGCGTAGTGGCTGAGGCCGTAGGTCAGCAGCGGCAGCTGCTGCGGCATGTTGATCGCCATGTAGATCTGCTCGGCCAGTGCCGGGAGATCGGTCGAATCCGTGGGGCTCTCGGTGTCGGCGGGCGGCTCGGTGTCAGCGGGCAGTTCGGTGTCCCGAGCCTCGAGAACGCAGGCGACGCCGAGAACGATGATGGGGATGACGGCGGCGAATTGGGGGTGTCGGTGGAAACGCATGCACGGAGGGTAGCGTCACCTCGGGGTGACAACAACAGAAGGTCGTGCCGTCCGTCTGCATCGGGTGTGGTGGGAAGGACTGACCTCGCATGGCCGGAGATCGAATCACCGATCAAGCTCGCAGCTCCGGTATCTGGCCGAGACGTGGGTCATAGCCCACGAGCCTGTGGCGGCGGGACCCCTGCTACCAGGGATCCAGGGTCCAGCTGGACAGGCCCGCTGGGGAGAAGGTGACCGTGCTGGCCCCGTGGACCGGCACCGTGTCGCTGATCAGGTAGGTCAGGTCCACCAGGGTTCCATCCGAGGGGGGCGGGACCATGTCGGGCTTGGTGTAGCGCGTGTTCATGCCCGTGGCGGGGTCGAAGGCCAGGATGCCGTCGTAGGGGAACTTGAGCAGCATGGTGTCCCAAGCCCAGCCACCGTAGCCTGAGGCCGCTGGCGCCGTGGTGTTGGCCAGCACGGCGAGCCCGTCGCCGGTGTCGGCGAGGTAGACAGGAGTGGTGTGGCCGTTGCCCTCGAGGGTGGAGAGCCACCGGACGTTCATGGAGGAGTCCAGCGACATGATCCAGCCCACGGGGTTGGACAGGCCGCTGTAGCCGATGGCCGCGAAGCCGCCGTCGGCCAGGGACATGAGCGCGGTGGGGGTGTCGTAGATGCTGGCGCCTGCGGTGGTGTAGCTGGGGTAGCCTGATGTGTCGGGGTAGGACTCCCACCAGAGGTCCTCGGACAGCGTGGTGCCGTTGTAGTAGCTGCCGTCGGCAAACCAACGGCCGAACCAGAACGAGTGGGAGTAGTGGATGGCCGCGACCCCCACGGACACGGCCCCCGCGGTGAGGAGCATCCCGTCCTCGCCCATGGCCACCGCGTGGATGCTGTCGCCACCGTCGCGGACAGCCTTGGCCCAGACCTGGTCTCCGGCTGCGTCCAAGCGCATCAGCAGGGCGTTGTAGGAGATGGTCCCTTCGGGCTGGCCCGCCGTGGTGACGCCTCCGACGTAGATGTCGCCGTCGTCGTACAGCAGGGTGTTGAAGGTGTCAGGGTAGGGCCCGTAGGTGCTCTGGCTGTCGTAGGTGCGCGACCAATGGAAGGTGAGGGGATCCACCGTGTCGCTCGGATCGTAGGTCACGTAGGCCAGCCAGGGCCGATGCCAGTAGCTGTCGGTGTAGATCTCGCCGCGGATCAGGAAGCTGGGGATGGGGCCCGCATCGAGCACCAACACGCCGCCGATGCCGAAGTAGGTGCCGATGTTCCACTGGTGGGCCTGGACCTCGTTGCCCGCGAGATCGAGCTCACCGATCCAGAGGCTGTCCCCCACGTCGCCGATGGCGAGCACGCCGCCGTCGAAGCCCACCAGCCCGCCCAGCTGGGTACCGTAGAGATAGCTGTCCCACTGCAGCTGGCCGGCGGCGTCCACCTTGGCCACCACCGCTGGGTTCCAGGTCGAGAACAGCATGCTGCCGTCGTCGAGGGGCACCAGCCCGGTGCCGTAGTCACCGTAGGTCCCGCCGTAGTGGTAGTCCTCGGCCCAGCGCACCTCTTCGCCCGAGGCCAGGCCGGTGACGCCAGCGTAGGCCGCTCCGCTCGAGCTCGCGGCGTCGAAGATCTCGCTGTCCAGGCCAAAAGTGTGGGCCGCGACCTCGAACCCCAGCAGGTCGAGCTCCAGGGTGCCCTCGACCTCGCCTCCGGCGCTGAGTTCCCACCAGGGGGTGGCGGCGGGGTCCACGTCGAGCTGGGCGAAGGCCGCCAGCCGTGCGCTGGGGCCGCCGGCCAGGCCGCCGTTGAGCTCGACCTGGGCTTCGATGGCGGCCCACACCTTGGCGCTGGCCACAGCGTCGCTGGCCAGGGTCGGCGGGCTGGTCAGCAGGGGCTCCACGTCGAACACGGGGGTGGCGGAGTAGCCCATGTCGTCGCCGGCGATGTCCGCCTCGAAGCACACACCGACGGTGCCCGTCTGGGCCAGGCCCAGCGCAGAGGCGCCGGAGAAGTTGGCCTCTGCGCCCAGGATGACGTCCGTGTCGATCCCGATCTCGAGGGGCACCCCGGCGATGCTGGTCTCGGCCACGGGGATGTGGATGGAGAACAGGACCGTCTCGGCCGTGGGGATGAACCCTGTGAAGGCGGCCTGCATGGCCACGGCGAGCACGTAGTCGAAGGTGAAGTCCACCCCGACGTCGTCCACGACGCCTTCGCGCATCCGAACGCCGACGCCAGCAGCCAGGCCTTGCACGTTGACCCCACCATCGAGGAAGGTGTCGCTGTCCAGCGCGATGGCGTCTTCGGCCAGGTACAGTCCCTGGAAGTCGCAGTTCAGATCGCCGGTGAGCTCGTCGAGCTCGCAGGTCTGGTCGAGCTGGTTGTACTCGAAGACGCTCTGGTGCATCCCGCTGCCGCCGGCCCTGACCTGGCCGGTGAGGGTGCCGGAGATCACCAGGTCCTCGGGCACCAGATCCCCTCGGTTCTCGTAGGCCATCCAGATGCCGATGTCGTCTTCGTAGATGTCCAGGACCTCCCAGGGGTCCTTGGGTGCCGAGAGCGGCTCGTCCTGGTCGCCGTCGAGGAAGATGACGAAGTCGCCTACGTCCAGATCCAGCAGCAGGTCGGTCCAGGCGTCGAACAGGGCGACCTCGGGATCGCCTCCGGGGACGTACACATCTCGTGTGTCGTCGTCCATGAGGAACACACCGTCTTGGTAGATGGTGGTCTCGCGCCCATCGAGGTCCCAGACCAGGGCGTCGGTGGACAGGGCGCGCAGGGTCGCGCGCAGCTGGCTGCGGGGGATGGTGAGGGTGAAGCCGCTGCCCTTGGCAGTGCTCGTGGTCTCGTAGGGGTCGATGCTGCTGTACGAGAGGGAGCCGGAGGCGCGCACGCGGCGCGGCAAGCCGCCGACCAGCTCCGCGGTGATGCTCGAGAAGGTGCCGCTGGCCAGGTTCGAAAGGTCGGCGGTCAGATCCAGCTCGATGGTGCCGGGGCTGAGCGTCTTGCCGGTGATGCTGTAGTTGCCGACGTAGAACTCGTCGTCATCGATGGTCGGGAAGGCGGAGGCGGCCGGTGCCAGCAGGGCCACGGCGAGTCCGAGAGTGAGCGCGCGTCGCGCATGGGAACCGAACATGGCTTGACCTCCTCGAAAGCGTACTCGGGCGTTGGCTT
>CALDOK010000435.1 GCA_937912125.1 uncultured Pseudomonadota bacterium | reverse complement strand
GCCTCCGGGCAGGCCGCGGCCCCTGCGCCCGCGCTGCAGCCGGAGGCCCCGTCCGCGCGAGCGTCCGAGCCGACGCCCGCAGCCAGCGCGGAGCCGCACCAGGCCTCCTCCTCCTCTGATGCCGGCCAGGACGCCGCCGAGCCAGGCTTGCTCACGGTCAGCTCGCTGCCCCGGGCCCAGGTGAGCGTCGATGGCCAGTTCGTCGGATGGGCGCCCGTGCTCCAGCACCAGGTCAGCGCGGGCAGCCATACGGTCACCTTGGTCACCGAAGACGGGCGGCGATACACCTTCCGCGTCAACCTGGGGCAGGGTGAGGAGGTCCGGAAGGTATGGCACTTCGACAAGAGCACCTGGGTCGAGCAGTAGCGGCCGCGGTCGCCGCCCTGCTCCTCTTGCTGCCGGGGATGGCCCGGGCTGACGGCAGGGTGTACCTGGTGCCTGTCGGCGAAGGCCTGCGTGAGCCGGCGGAGCGCCGTGCCCTGGACCCCCTCCTGGGGAGCCTGGGGTTCCGGGAGGTGTCCTGGGTGGATCTGGCGGACATCGAGACACGCGTGGGGCTGATCTCCATCGTCGATCTCCGCGCTGACGAGGCCTGCGGAGGCAACATCGCCCTGGCGGACTGGACCGCCAGGCTCGCCACAGCCCAGGAGCAAGTCCAGCTCTTGGCCCACGAGCTGGCGCTGGTGGAGCTGTCCGCCCTCAGCCTCGACACCGCGTGCCTGGACCAGCCTCCCCGCCAGGTGGATCTCGTCCTCCTGGCCCTGGTCACCGCTGAGGCCCACAGCATGGCCGCCACCACCGTCCTGGACGCGGGTATCCAGTCCTTCCACCGCGACGAGCTGCAGCATGCTCTCGAGGTCGCGGCAGGCTTCGGGCCCGACCTGCCGCCGCCATCGTGGCTGGCACCCGAGCTGGGTGAGCGCCTGCGCGCCCACCAGGCGCGCTCCATCGATGGTGGGAGCGTGCCGGCGTTCTTCGGCGGCACGGCGCGGGGCCTGTGGCTCGACGGCAAGCAGATCACCACCGGGTTCCGGCGCCTCACGCCGGGGCAGCACCTGATCCAGGCCACCTGGGGCAAGGACGTGGTCGCGGCCCGGTTCATCCACGTCCTCCCGGGGCGGCGCACCATCGTGCGGGTCACGCCTGGAGAGCTGGCCATCGAGCCCGAGGAGCTGGTGCTCGAGCTGCATCGCCTGGCCGCGGGTGCCATGCCCCACGCGCTGCTCGGGGATCTGCTGGGGCTGCTGGCCGAGGATGCCGACGATGCGCTGATCCTGGGCTTGGGGCCCGACGGGCCGCTGATCTGGGGCCGCGGTCGAGGCGGGGTGGTGCTCCGCTACCCCGGCGGGGACCTCGCACCCCACGCCATCGGGTTCGAGGACGTGGGAGAGGAGCCCGCACCGCCGCGGCCTGTGCGCACGCCGGCCCTGCCTTGGACCCTGGGCGCTGGCCCCGCCCTGTTCTGGTCCAACCTGGGCGGCATGCCCATTCAGGGCGTCGGCGGGCTCGCTGGCGGCGTGAGCGTTCAGGGCAGGATCACCCTGCTACGGCCGCTGGTGCTGGCGGCCGCGGTGCATCCCATCGCCCGGGTCGAGGCCCTGCCGCCGGGCTACGACGCCAGCTGGCTGTGGCGGGCCATGATCCCGGCGCGCGCGGGGCTGCGGCTGGGCGCCCCTGTCCCGCGGGTCCATGTCGAGGGCGGCGTTGACGCCGGCCTGCTCTACCTGGGGCGCTTCAGGGAGCAGGAGCTGCGCGTGTTGGGCATCGGCGCCCTCGGCCTGTTCGTACCCCTTGCGCCTCGCTTCGGGCTGCGCGTGGAGCTCTGGGGCGGCGCGGGCTCGGGCTTCGCTGCGACCGGTCTGCAGCTGGCGGGAGAGGGGCACCCTGCTCCGGTCCCGCCCAGGGAGCACTGATGCGCGAGCACACCTACGACAGCGGGCCCTCCGTTCACGCCAGCCCCTGGCTGCCTGTGGATGGAGACGGCGATGGCTTCGAGCCCCCCATCGACTGTGACGACGGCGACGAGCACATCAACCCGGACGCCAGCGAGGTCCCCTACAACGGCATCGATGAGGACTGCGACGGTGCCGACTTGAGCGACGTGGACGGCGACGGCTGGGACGCCGAGGAGGCCGGGGGCTTGGACTGTGCCGACGTCAACGCCGGGATCCACCCCGACGCCGATGAGCTGTGCGATGACGGCCGTGACAACGACTGCGACGGCGCTGTCGACGAAGGCTGCTCCAGCGTCGACCCCACCAACCCGGGGGGGCTGTCGTGGACCTGTGCCCACGCTCCGGCGCCCTTCCCCCCCCTGGCGGCGCTGCTGCTGCTGGGGTTGGCGATCCGGCGCGGGTCAGCGTCCCGGGGCTAACCACCGCTTGCGCGCGGGCACCTGCAGCAGCCGGTCTTCTTCCAGCGCGTAGCCGCAGAGCGCGCCGCCGAACACGCAGCCGCCGTCCAGGCCCAGGCTCAGGGGGCGCTGGTCGCGCAGGCCCTTCACCGCGTCGTGGCCATGGATCACCAGCGGGTGGTCGCCCGGCCGGTGGTGCTCGGCGAAGCGCTTCCACCAGTGCGGGTTGGACCGCCGCTCGTCGTCGGGCCAGCGGCGCAGCTCCAGCAGGTGGCGGCGCTTGGTGCCGGTGACGCCTCGCTTGGGGTGGACGCCAGCGTGGACCAGCACCCAGCCAGGGCCCTCCAGCGTGGTGGGCAGCGCCTGCAACCAGCTCCTCACGCCGGGGAGCTCGGCCAAGGCGCGCACCGCTCGGTGGGCCTGGCCGTGGCCCTTGCCCGCGGCCGCCTCGTCCCAGACCTCGATCATCCTGGCGTCGTGGTTGCCCAACACCGAGCGGGCTCGCCAGCGCTGGATGAGCTCCCAGCAGCCGGCCGGGTCCGGGCCTCTGGTGAACAGATCGCCCGTGAGGAACACCCGATCAGGCCGCGCGAGCTCCAGGATGTCCTCGAGCTCGGTGCTGCAGCCGTGGACGTCGCCGATGAAGAGGGTTCGGGCCATGGATAGGATATGTGTAGCTCGTCCTCGAACCCGGAGCCGAGCCATCCCACGCCTCGTGTGCCAGCTCACCGTGATGCTGCTGCTGGGCGGCTGCGAGCTCGAGCGGGTCGAGCCCGCGAGCCCGGGATCGGTCTCGGCGAGCGCCGCGGTGCTGGCCAGCGATCTGGAGCTCATCGCGGCGCAGATCGAGGAGCATGCGCTGGCGATTCAGGCTGCGAGCGACCCCGAGGCTCTGGCTGGGGGAGGACCACCGCCTGATCTCGATGCGATCCGGGTCGATCTGGAGCAGCTTCGGGCTCGGCGAGACGAGCTGGCGTCCCAGCTGGCCGCTATCGAGCAGCTGGCGGCTGGATCGGCGCAGTGAACTCGGGGGCCAGGAAGCGCTGGTGGACCTGGCGCAGGTGCTCGGCCACGCGCACGTAGTCGATGGCCTCCATGCCGTCATGCTCGGGGACGAGCTGCTGGTTGCCGCTGTGGACGCCCCAGGTTGTGAGCTTCGTGATCCCCGGCTCACCGAAGTCCAGCGTCTCGCCCCCAAGCTCGTGGAGGCCGACCAGCGCGTGCAGGCTCGGGAAGAGCTCGAACAGGTCGGTCGCGATGTCTGTGGCCATCGGACCGGTCACCGAGCAGAACAGGATGCCGTGGGTGGGGGTGCCGAGGCCGTCGATGGACTTGGCCAGGGTGATGATCTGGGCGTCGGGCAGGGCTGCCTTTCGGGCGCCGCTGTTCTGCGGGAACGAGGCGATGGTGAGGATGCTGGCCTCTCGTCCACGCCGCAGCCCGCAGACCGACGGCTCGATCCACAGCTCGACGGGCTCCAGGTGCATCTCCTCGAAGCGTCGCGCCACCCACTCGGCCGCCTCCGGGTGCCGGCGATGGCCTGGGCCGGCCTCCAGCAGGTGGAACATGTCCCGCTGCAGGTCCTCCTGGTTGATGGCGTCGACGCCCCGGGGTGGAAGCGGGACCCCCAGTCGCTCTGCGGGACAGCCGGCCAGCAAGAGCACGGTGAGGGCGCCGGGCGCCAGCCTAGCAGTAGCCATGGTCCCGGAACCAGCGGTAGGCCTGCTCGATGCTGGCCTCGATGGGTGTGGTGGGCAGGCCCAGGTGGGTGTGGGCCAGGGCGCCGCTGCGGTAGCGCTCGGACTGCATGCTGGACAGCACCTGGGGCTGCAGCCCCGCGAAGCGCTCGGTGGGCAGACGGTTCAGCGCGCGCCCGACCTGGCCAAGGGCGCCCGTGAGGGTGCGGGGCATGGGGAGCAGGGGAGGGGAGCGCCCTACCACTCGGGCCACGCGGCCCATGAAGTCCCGGTAGCTCAGGTTGTGGACGCCCAGCAGGTAGCGTGCCCCGGGCTGTCCCTTCTCGAGGGCCAGCAGGTGGCCCAGGCCGCAGTCAGCGGCGTCGATGAAGCTCTTGCCGCCCCGGGGGAACACGGGGATCCAGCGCTTGGCCATGGCCAGGATGATGGCCCCGCTGGTGGGCTTGCGGTCCCAAGGCCCGATGACGTAGTCGGGATTGACGATGACGCCATGCAAGCCCTGGTCCACGAAGTGGCGCAGCACGGCCTCGGCCTCGAGCTTGCTGTCGTAGTAGGCCCGCAGAGCGTTGCCCTGGCCGTAGACGCGGTCGGGGTCGGGGACCGGGCTGGCCTCGCTGGCTGGAGCGTCCACACTGCCCCAGCCTACGGTGATGCTGGAGGAGCAGACCACCACCCGCGGCGGGGTTGGCTGCCCCAGCGCCGCCTGGCACAGGGCGCGGGTGGCTTCGACGTGTACCCGCCGCATGCGCTCGTCGCCTCCCGGAGAGGGGTCGAAGATGCCGGCCACATGTTGCACGGCGTCGACGTCGGCCAGGGCTCGACGCAGGGCGTCGGGCTGGTCCAGCGGGAGCTCCACCGGCTCGACGTCCAGCCCATCGAGGGCGAGCCTGGGGGAGCTGGCCCGCAGGGCGCAGCGCACGCGCCAGCCGGCGGCGAGGTGGGCGCGCACGACATGGGCGCCCACAAAGCCCGTGCCCCCGGTGATCAGGACGCGCATGGTCAGCGTGACAGCAGCTCTCGGCCGATGATCAAGCGCTGGACCTGGGAGGTGCCTTCGTAGATCTGGTAGATCTTGGCGTCGCGCATGAGCTTCTCGACCGGGTACTCGGAGCTGTAGCCATAGCCGCCGAAGACCTGGACAGCGTCGGTGGTGACGCTCATGGCCGCGTCGGCGGCGAAGGCCTTGGCCATGCTGGCCTGCATGGTGTTGCGCTCGCCGGCGTCGGCCATGGCGGCGGCTTGCCAGACCAGCAGGCGGGCGGCCTCGATCTTGGTGGCCATATCGGCGAGCATGAAGCCCACGGCCTGGTGGGTGGCGATGGGGCGGCCGAAGGTCTTGCGCTCCGTGCCGTAGCGCAGGGCATGCTCCATGGCGGCCCGAGCCACGCCCACTGCGCCCGCGGCCACGGGGGGGCGGGACTTGTCGAAGGTCTTCATGGCCAGCAGCCAGCCCATGCCAACCTCGCCCACCACGTTCTCCTCGGGGATCTCGACGTCCTCGAAGGTGATGCCGCGGGTGTCGGAGCAGCGCTGCCCCATGTTCCACTCCTTCTTGCCCACCTCGACGCCCTTCCACTCGCGCTCGACGATGAAGGCGGTCATCCCGCCTCGGGCCTTCTTCTCGCTGTCGGTCACCGCGACGACGAAGTACCAGTCGGCGACGCCCGCGTTGGTGATCCACATCTTGGAGCCGTTGAGGATCCAGCGGTCGCCCTGCTTGACGGCCTTGGTGCGCAGGGCCTGCACGTCGCTGCCGGCGCCGGGCTCGGTGAGGGCGTAGGCGGCCATGGAGTAGCGCTCCATCATGGGGGCCACGTACTTCTCCATCAGGAGGTCGGATGCCCCGGCGATCACCGGGTGCAGGGCCAGCCCGTTGGCCTCCATGGCCGTGGCGATGCCGCTGCAGCCCCAGGCGAGCTCTTCGGCGATGATGCATCCGTCCATGACACCGAGGCCCAGGCCGCCCCAGCGCTCGGGGATGTGCAGGTTCATCAAGCCCAGGCTGTGGGCCTTGCGCAAGACCTCGTGGGGGAACTCGCCGGTGGTGTCGTGGTGCTCGGTGACCGGGCGGAGCTCGTTTTCGGCGAAGCTATGGGCCATCTCGCGCAGGGCGAGCTGGTCTTCGGTGGGCTCGAAGGAGATCATGATCCAGCCGGGGTTGGAGGGGTCGGGACTACAGAGAGAGAGCATAACGGCTCCCCTCGAACGCCATGGGGTGACAGTGGGCAGGGTGGACCATAAATGTGGAGGCCACGACCCCAGCCGCGCGGGCGCAGGCGCGGAAAAAAGGACACCCCGAATGAGCTCCGCAGATAGCGACATCACCATCGAGATCCTCTCCACCCCCAACCCCGACGCGCTGATGTTCCGTCTCGAGGACGAGGTGCTCGTGCCCCAGGGCAGCTTCGAGTTCGCCTCTGTCCAGGACGCCGTGGGCGCTCCCCTGGCCCAGGCGCTGTTCGCGGTTCCGGGTACCGCCGGCGTGCTCATCGCCCGCAGCTTCGTCACCATCACCCGCCAGGCCGACACGCCCTGGCAGGAGCTCTCCGCGGGAACGCAGGCAGCCCTGCGAGCCTTCATCGAGAGCGGCGCGGTGGCGGTCGAAGATGTGGCCAGCGCCGCTACGGGCGGCACCGACGTGGAGCAGCGCATCGCGCGGCTCATCGCCGAGTCCGTCCAGCCGGCCCTCGAGGCCGACGGCGGCGCCATCGAGTTCGTGGGCTTCGAGGACGGCGTGGTCAGCGCGCGCCTCCGCGGCGCCTGCGGCACCTGCCCCCACGCCACGGCCACCCTCGCCTTCGGCGTAAAGCGCTTCCTGATGCAGCACGTTCCTGAAGTCACGGACGTGGTGCGAGTGGACTAGGCGCGCGTGCCTGGCAGCTTCCGTGAGGCGCTCGAGGAGCGGGTGATCCTGCTCGACGGTGCCATGGGCACCGAGATCTACCGTCGGGGCGTGTTCATCAACCGCTCCTACGATGAGGTCTCCATCACCCAGCCCGACATCGTGCGCGAGATCCACGCGGCCTACATGCGCGCGGGCGCCGATGTGCTCACCACCAACACCTTCGGCGCCAACCGGCTGCGGCTGCAGCCCTACGGCCTGGACGACAAGGTGCAGGACATCAACCGCGCGGGCGTCAAGCTCGCGCGCGAGGTGGCGGGGGACAAGGTCTGGGTGGCGGGATCCATCGGCCCTGCCGGGATGCGCCTGCGTCCCTTCGGCAACCTCAGCCCCGGCGACGCCTTCCAGGTCTTCAGGGACCAGGCCGTGCTGCTGGCCGAGGGCGGCGTCGACCTCATCATCCTCGAGACCTTCAGCCAGCTGCCCGAGCTCTGGCAGGCCTTCCGGGCGGTGCGCAGCGTCTGCGACCTGCCCATCATCCCGTGCATGACCTTCCAGCAGCGGGGGCCCGGCCGCGAGCAGGTCGACGGTGAGACCCCGGCCTGGGCGGCACAGGCCATGGCGGCCTGGGATCCCATCGCCATCGGCACCAACTGCTCCAACGGTCCGCGGGACATGCTGACCATCATCATTGAGATGGCCGCGGCCACCGACGTCAAGCTGGCGGCGCTGCCCAACGCGGGCCTGCCCCAGGAGGTCGAGGGCCGCACTCTGTACCTGGCGGGCCCCGAGTACATGGCCGAGTATGCGCGGCGTATGGTCCAGAAGGGAGCCTCCATCGTGGGCGGGTGCTGCGGCACCACCCCCGCCATCATCCGAGAGATGGCCAACTTCCTCTCCTCCATCTCGCCCATGCGCAGCCCCGTGACCGAGCCCGTGGTGCGCCAGGTGGCGCCTTCCCCCGAGCTCGAGCCCACGCCGGTGGCGGAGCGGTCTCGCTTCGCGGCACGCTTGGCCACGGGGGAGTTCTGCATCAGCGTAGAGCTGGCCCCCCCCCGAGGCGTCGAGGCCACCCGCGCCCTGGACGGCGCCGCCTTGCTGCGCGAGGCCGGTGTCGACACGGTCAACATCGCAGACGGTCCCCGGGCTGTCCCTCGCATGGGGGCGCCCTACCTGGCCCAGCTGGTCCAGGCCGCGCACGGCCTCGAGCCCGTGGTCCACGTCTGCTGCCGAGACCGCAACATCCTGGGCCTGCAGATGGACCTGCTGGGCGCCCACGCCCTGGGCATCCGCAACATCTTGGCGGTCACCGGCGATCCCCCCAAGCTGGGTTCCTACCCCGACGCATCGGCGGTGTTCGACATCGACTCGGTGGGGCTGATCGCCTTCATCGAGATGCTCAACCGGGGGCTGGACTTCAGCGGCAAGCCCATCGGCGGCAAGACCTCTTTCCTGGTGGGCGCAGGCTGCAACCCGGGCCACGTGGATCTCGACCTCGAGGTCGAGCGCTACGGGCTCAAGGTCGAGAACGGGGCAGGGTTCTTCTTCTCCCAGCCCGTCTTCGAGCCCGAGGTGCTCCAGCGCTTCCTCGATCGGGTCGAGATCTTCCCTCGCACGCCGTTCCTGGTGGGGATTCTGCCCATCGTGAGCTCCAAGAACGCCGAGTTCCTCCACAACGAAGTGCCGGGGATGCAGATCCCCCAGGACGTCCGGGATCGCCTGCGGGCCGCCCCCACCCGTGAAGAGCAGCGGGAGATCGGGATCCAGGTCGCGCAGGACGCCCTGCGGGCGGTCAAGGACGACCCCCGCGTCCAGGGAGCCTACATCTTCCCGCCCTTTGGCAGCTACCGAGCCGTCCGGCGGGTGCTCGAGGCCCTGGAATAGGCCGAGGCCCTCGGAAACCCGTCATTGCGCAAGCTGTTCCCTTGGTTTAGGCTCACCGCGCTCAGCGTACCGTCCACGCTACGCACACCCATCTCTCCTGGAGGAGTACCCATGCGCGTTCGTTCCCTGCTGACCGTCTTCGCCGCCACCATGCTGGCCATCTCCATCAACACCGCCGAGGCCAAGAAGGATCAGGCAGCCGACGGAGCCGCCACCGAGCTGGTCATCGAAGACACAGGCGTGGCCGCGGTCGACAGCTTCTACGACAAGGTCGAGACCATGATCGGCAAGCTGCAGTCCGCTCAGGCCGACATGGACAGCGCCAACGCCAAGCTCGCCGAGGCCTTGGGCCTGGCCGAGGGCACCCCCCTGGCCGACGCTCTTGCCGACCTCCAGGCCAAGGCCGAAGGCAAGATCGAGCTCGTGCTCGAGGGCACCAAGCCGACCATCAAGCCCGCCGACGGCTGCCCCGAGAACGTGCAGAACGCCATCGACGCGACCAACGCCATGGCCAACAGCCTGATGGCCGCCACCGACACGCTCAAGAGCGTGGCCACCGATGCCAAGCCCCTGGCCGTCGAAGCCACCGACATGCCCGCCGCCATCGTCGACAGCAGCCTGGGCCTCGCCGACAAGGCCAAGGCCACCAAGACCGCGGCCTCGAACCTCAAGACCACCAAGCAGATCCCCGCCGAGGCCGAGACCCTGGCCGGCAAGTGCCAGGAGAGCCTCGAGCTCATCAAGAGCACCTTCGGCGGCTAGTCCTACGCGACCGTTGGAGCCCCGCCGGGCCTCTCGCTCGGCGGGGCTTTGTCGTCGACGGAGCTAGCCGAGGTGGCTGGGAGGGGGCAGGCGGTCCATGAAGTTCCGCACGCACTCGTCGATCTCGTCACGGCTCTTGCGGAAGCGACGCTTCCAGCCGCCCAGGGGGTCGTCGATCTCCAGCTTGCCGCAAAACGAGCCCAGCAGCAGGATGTTCTCGTCCTTGGCCGGGAGCATGTCCCGGGCGCCCCTGGAGTGGGCAAGCTCCATCACCAGGACCCAGTCTGCCCACTCCAGCAGCTCGGGGGTCAGGGGCTGGGCCCTGTGGGGCGTGAGATCGATGTCGATCTCGTCCAGCACCTTGACGGCGTTGGGGTGGGCCGGGTTGCCGTTCAGCCCCATCAGGCTGGCGGAGCGCACCTCGATGGGCCAGCCGCGATCCTGCGCGTAGGCCCTGGCGAGATACTCGGCCATGGGCGAGCGGCAGATGTTGCCGGTGCAGATGAACAGCAGGCGGAGTGGGCGGTCCTGGTGCATCGGTTCCTCCGGTGGCTCCGATAACATGGCCTCGGCATCCCAGGGCGTGGCATGCTCCCCCGCGCGCGCTCCGCGAGATATCGGGAGGGCTCCCCCCTCCTCCGCGGAAGTCCCGTGACATCGCCCGCCCCAAGGCCGCGCCGCTTCGTGCTCCAGTGCTGCGTGCTGGGCGCCCTGGGAGCGGCGTTGCTCTCTGGTGGCGCGGAGGCTGCGCCTCGTTCCCCCGATCCGGACGAAGCCCGGGGCAGCGTCAGCTCGCTGGCCTGGGCGCTGTCGCGGGCGCCGCTGCAGGCCCACGAGCTGGAGCGTTGGTTCACGGCCCCCTCTGGCCCGCTGGGGGCGGGGCCCGAGGGGTTGCTCCTGGACCAGCAGCGCCTGCTGGCCCTGCTCTCGCCCCAGGGGGTGTTGGGCGCTGTGCTCATGGCCGAGCCCGACATCGAGGCCGTCGTGCAGGGGCCCGACTACACCCGCGTGGTCCTGCAGACCGAGCCCTACCTGTCCTTCTTGCTGGTGCGCGAGGGCTCCAGGGTGCTGATCCAGGGCTGGGAGACCACCCACTGCGGCGCCTGTCGGGAGCCCGTGCGCTACGTCACCGACCTGCTCGCCGAGCTCCGTGACGGAGGCCGGCCCCGCCTGCTGCCTGGCATGGACCTCCACCTCCCACGGGGGGTCCGCGCCACCGATACACAGCAGGCACTCTGGAACCACGCCTTCGTCACCCGCAACACCAGCGCCGGCTACCTGCGCTGGTTGCTGCATGACGCCGAGGTGCTCGGCCACGAGCTGGCCGGAGTGCGGGTCTCCTACCAGGATCACGTTGAGACCTGGCCGGTGGTCTACCAGGACGGCCTCTGGGGGATCGACTACGAGCAGCTCCCACCCGAGTCCGCGCTGCGGCTGCCCAAGGCCGAGGTCAGCGACTGGCGGGACGAGGCCCACGTGCGGCAGCTGGGGCGCGAGTGGTGGCTCCCTCTGGAACGCGGCACGGTGGACGGCGGCGAACAGTGGGCGGACCACGCTGTGGGCGTGGCCTGGCAGGCCGTGCAGCAGCGCTGGCTGGTGGCCGTCGAGCGGCCGGACGGCCTGGCAGCCGGGCTGTACGCCCTCGAGAACGATGGGGGGGTGGCGCGGCGTTGGGAGCTGCCCCACTGGCCCGACAGCCTGGCCAAGCCCGTGCGGCGGTGGGCGCGTAGCTGGAGGTTGGCGCTGGCGCCAGCCGGCCAGGAGCTGCTGCTGGCCGGCGCAAATCGCTGGTGGCTGGTGGGGCTGGACGATCGTGGCATCGCCATGGGCCCGCGGGGCGTCATGGGTCCCATCACTGCGGCGGCCTGGAGCGACGACGGCGCCTGGCTCGCCCTGGCGGATGACCGAGGGAACGTCGGGCTGATCCCCGAAGGCTCCGCGCAGCCCAGCGCCATCCGCTACCTGCCCCCCAGCCAGGCCGCGCGGCCTGGCGCCGTAGGGCTGGCCTTCCTGCCTGGGGCCGGCAGCCTTTTGGTGGCCTGGGGTGACGGTACCATGGGGCGGCTCGGCCTCCCCGATCTCACGCCTCAGGACGAATCCATCAGCGTGTGCTGCGGTCGGGCCACCGGGTTGGCGCTGCGCCCAGGACACAGCCAGGCTGTTGTGGCCTGCGGCGGCGCCTGCCCACCCCTCGCTGTGACCACGGTGCCCCTTTACAGCGACACCCCGGCCGCCCGCTATGGCGACGTTGTGCTCTCACCCTCGGGCGGCGTGGTGGGCTTGTCCCCCGATGGCCGCTGGGCTGTGCTCGCGGCGGCGGCCCCGGGGCGCACCGCCGCCCTGTGTCGCGCCGACGACCTGGCGCCCTTGGCGGTGTTCAGCCAGGTGCCCCTGGTCGCGGTCGCCTGGAACGACGACAGCAGCGCCGTGCTGGCGCTACGCGAAGATGGCAGCGCGGTCCACTGGACCATCGCCACCATCCTGGAGCTGGGAGCTCTGGGCGCCGAGGCCGCGGACTAACACCCACCGTCGTAGGGGTAGTTCACGTAGATCTCGGCCGAAGGTGCCGGGATGGCGTCGCCGTGGAAGTTGACCGCGTTGTTGTCGATGGAGTAGGTCCAGCCATCCACGGCGCTGTACGAGACGCTGGCTCCGTCGACCTGCACCTGGGTGAGGGCGATGCTGGAGGGCGCGTACGTGAGCTCGTAGACCGCGGACATGCCCATGGTCTCGAGACTCAGGTACTGGAGCGCCTCGGAGAACTCCGCGGTGCAGATGCTCGCCCAGTAGCCGCCAGTGGCGTCGACGACATCGACATACTTGGTGCCGGCGGAGCCCTCGAGCATGCGGCCGCTCGAGGTGTCCCACTCCATGCAGCCGCCCAGGAAGTTGGTGGAGGAGACGGGATCGCCGCAGATGGCCGAGAAGTTGGCGGTGTCGGGGTCGGACTTGAGCCCGTTGTACCAGGACGAGAACGAGGACGAGGAGACGGTGGAGTCGTCGTCTTCGTCGGTGACCACGATGGTGTGGATGGCGACGGGGGTGCCGTCGTCGGTGGTCTCGCGGTAGAAGCCGGCGTTGGCGCCGCTGAGCAGCGGCTCCTGCAGGGCGGCCTGGACCGCCTCGAGCCCGCGCTCGGAGCCAGAGCCCGTGACGGCGTAGATCTCCTCGATGGTGGTGCCGAAGGCGCCCTCCGGATCCGAGAAGGTGTTGTCGAAGTAGGGGGGGTCGCCCTGGAGCCTGCCCGAGTCTTCGGGGAAGTCCATGTCGGTGGTGACGGCGCCGAGGTGGAAGTCCAGGCCCAGGCTGACGAACTCACCGATGAAGACCGAGAACTCTTCTTTGACCCGGAGGATCTCGTCTTCCATGGAGCCGGAGTTGTCCACGACCCACAGGATGTCCACGGGGCCAGGCTCGCCTTGGTGGAAGGTCTCCTCGTAGAAGGGGTCTTCGGAGCCGACGCCGACGGTGGGCACGTAGGCCGCGGACTCGTCGGGGTCGTTCGAGATCACCTCGAGCTCGACCTCGTTGTAGTTGATCCATGCGGTGGGCGTGAAGACCACCGAGAGCACCGCGCTCTGCTCGGGGGCGAGGATGCCCGCGGTGCCCGAGTAGGCGAAGGCGCCGGAGTTGGTGCCCAGGAAGCCGATGCTGTCGACCAGCAGATCGGCGTCGCCCACGTTGGTGATGGTGATGTCCTGGGGGTCCGAGTCGCAGTCCTTCATGACGTAGCCGAAGTCGAGCGAGGCGGGCTCGATCTCGATGTCGGGCGCCGAGGTGTCTGGGGGCTCGGTGTCTCCGGTGTCGATGGGGATCTTGGGATCGACATCGTCGGGACGGTTGAGGTCGTACTCGGAGCAAGCGAGCGCGAAGGCGGGGAACAGGACGACGAGCTGGGCGCGCATGGGTACCTCCCTGGAGGCGATACTGTAACCGGGAACCGCCGGGATCGCGGGTAGGACGTGTGAAGAGGGGGTGAGCCCGATGTCCGTGTCCAGGGTTGACCTGCCAAACGTGTAGCCCGGCTGGCGGGGGTACACCAGGGTCGCTAGGATGCAGACCACCACAAGGAAGGCCTATGGGCATCACCCTCATCAATCCCCCCGAGAAGAGACGCATCTGGGCCGGGATCGCCGAGTCCATGGCCTACGGCGTCTACTGCTTCCCACCCCTGGGGCTCATGTACCTCCAGGCGGCCATCGAGAAGCGCACCTCGCACCGGGCCGAGCTCTTCGATGCGGTGGTCGACGATCTGGACCACCCAGAGTTCGAGCGCAGGCTGCGCGACTACGATCTCGACGTGGTGGGCATCACCTGCACCACCCACAGCCTGCCGGACGTGCAGCTGGCCATCGACGCGGTGCGCCGGCTCAACCCCTCCGCGCACATCGCCCTGGGCGGCCCACACCCCATCATGTTCCCCGAGTACGCCATCGGGCTGCGCGGCGTCGACAGCATCTGCATCGGCGACGGCGACGACGTGATCGTCGAGCTTGTCGAGGCCTTGGACCAGGGCCGCGGCCTCGAGGGGATCGAGGGCCTGTGGTTCCGGGGCAGCGATGGTGTGGTGGTTCGCAACCCAGCACGGGTGGCGCCGCGCAACCTCGACTGGCAGGTGTGGCCCGATCGCAGCCGCTCCCGCTTCCGCGACTACTGGGTCCCGGGATCCAAGCACAAGCTGGTGGGCACGGTGATCACCTCGAAGGGCTGCCCCCACAGCTGCCCCTTCTGCTTCACCTACAAGTCCCAGTACCGCATCCGAGACATCGACAACATCCTCGATGAGATCGAGCACTGCATCTCTCTGGGCATCCGGGAGTTGTTCTTCGTCGACGACCTCTTCACCCCCAACAGCCAGTGGCTGATCCGCTTCTGCGATGGCGTGATGCGCCGCGGCTTGCGCTTCAACTGGGGCTACAAGACCTGCGTGGCTGGCACCACCCGGGAGGAGATCCGACGCGCCAAGGAAGCGGGCTGCACCAAGATCCACTTCGGCGTCGAGAGCATGCACAACGAGGGCTTGGCCGAGCACCAGAAGCACTGCGACATCGACGACTGCCACCGGGTGTTCCGCTGGTGTCGCGAAGAGGGCGTGCGCTCGGTGGCCTACGTCATGCTGGGCGGCCCCCACGAGCGCAGCGCCGAGTCCATCCGCTCCAACCTGCGCGAGACCATGAAGCTCGACGCCGACTATGCGGCCTTCGCGATCTATACGCCCTATCCGGGCACCCCCACCTTCGAGCGTGGCGCGCGGCTCGGGCTGTATCCAGCGGATTGTTGGCAGCGCATCTTCGAAGATCCTCTCTGCGGTGCCGAGGTGCCCGTGTCCTGGGAGGAGCACCTCAGCCGCGCCGAGCTGCTCCAGATGCTCAAGGAAGCCCACCGTCAGTTCTACTTCCGGCCTCGCTTCGTGCTGCGTCAGCTTCGGCAGCTCCAGACCAGGCAGGAGTTCGTGCGGCTCGCCAACGGCGCGATCTCCTTGCTCAAGCTCGAGCTCACCCCCGTCGACAGCCACGACGCACCGGTCTAATCGAGGGCGCATGCATCCGGCGACACACCCCTGGCGGCGCTGGTGGCCGCTGGCCGTGCTGGCGCTGATCGCGGCCCTGCCGGCACTGTCGCTGATCGGGCGTCCCGGGGCCTACCTGGCGGGGCCCCACTCGGAGATCTGGGTCAAGCTGTGGGCCTTCGAGACCTTCAGCGGCGCCAAGCTGCTGGGTGGTGAGGTGCTCAGCGTTGGCTTCCCCAACACTGGGCTGGTGAACAACCCCGACCCGCTCGGGACGCTGGTCTTCAACCTGCTGCTGCCCTCTCTGGGCTCGCCGGCAGCCTACAACCTGCTGGTGTGCGCGCAGCTGTGGGCGGCCATGGCAGCGGCCTGGCTGCTGGCTCGTGACCTCACCCGTCATCCCGCCGCCTCGCTGGTGGCGGCGGTGGGCTTCGGGCTGACCCCGCTGGTGCTCGTCTATCCACTCGCTTGCGGAGTCACGGACATCCTCAACCTCTGGCCCTACCCCCTGGCGGTGATGTACGCGTTGCGTGCGCTGCGCCGGCCTGGCTGGAGGGATGGGCTGCTCGGTGGCGTCTTCGCTGGCCTGGGCTTGGTCACTTGTCCCTACAACTTCGTGGTGTTCTCCTCCCTCGCCTTCCCGTTCGCCCTGTGGCTTCCCTTGGCCTGGCGGCAAGGCCTGGTGCCGGTCGCGGACCCAGCCGCCCAACCCAGCCTGCGGCAGTGGCCCCGCGCCATCGGGGGGCTGGTCCTGGGCGTCCTTCTGGCTGGTGGTTGGTACGCCCTGTGGATGAAGCTGCTGATGAGCGGCCCGGCGGCGCAGATCTCCGAAGAGCTGGTGGCGGGCACCCGCCACACGCCGCCGTTCCGCATGCTCCACCCCGCGGAGTACAAGCGCTTCACCGCGTTCGGCATCGAGTACTTCGCCATCGGCAAGGCCAATATCGTGGTGCGGGACATGATCTCCCGTTTCTATAGGGCCTTCTCGCCGGGCCTGCTGCTCATGGGGGCGGCCCTGGCAGGGCTCGCCCTGGCCCGTGGTCGTCGCCTC
Source organism: uncultured Pseudomonadota bacterium (assembly GCA_937912125.1). Classification (GTDB taxonomy): domain Bacteria; phylum Myxococcota_A; class UBA796; order UBA796; family JAFGLY01; genus CALDOK01. Next base: position 3,641 of record CALDOK010000435.1, on the reverse strand, counting down.
ACCGTGGGGCTGTGGGTCGCCGTGGCGCTCTTCGCTGCCTTGGCGTCCACAGGCCCCTTCATGCCCTGGTCGCCCTACACCTGCTTCGACCAGGCCGTGAACCCGGCGTGGCTGGCGGTGCATTACCTCCTGCCCGGGGGCAAGCTGATCCTCGAGCCCTTCCGCTACGCCTTCGTAGCCGCCTTCGGGCTGTCCATGGCCGCCGCGGTGGGTGTGGCCTACCTGGCGCGGCGCTGGGGCGGGTGGGTCGCCATCGCGGTGACGGTGCTGGTGCTGGCCGAGCTGGCGCTACTCTCGCCTGTCCCGGTGCCCTTGCCCGTGGCTGAGCTGAACATCTCGCCTGCCTATGATCACCTGGACGAGGTGCTGCCCCCAGGCCCCATCATCGAGCTCCCCTACTTCGATGGTGGAAGCCAGCGCTTCCAGCGGCTCCACTTCATGCAGCAGCTGCGGCACGGTCGCCCCATCGCAGACGAGCTCGTGGGTTTCCCTCCCCGCTACATGGTCGAGAACCAGTTCACGGCTCAGCTGCTCAGCACCGAGAAGCCCTTCGGCGCCTTGATCGTCACCTCCGAGTGGCCTGATCGTGTCCCTCTGGACCGCGCGCGCCTCGCTCAGGACGGCTTCGTAGGCATCGTGGTGGACCCTGGCGGCTACGACAGCCCCGCCCGGGCCGAGCAGGTCCTGGCCTTGCTCGCGGTGCTGGGCGATCCCGTCGCCGTGGAGGACCGACTGGTCTTTCCCTTGGGTCCCAGGGTCGGCTCCAACGTGGTCCCGGAGCGAGTGGGGGAATAAGTCCAGCGGGTCCCTGCCCGGAGCGCGCCATGAACGCGAAGTCCGTCCTCGCCGCAGCATCACTCCTCCTCGCCGCCTGTGTCGAGGTCCCCGACCAGCCCCTGGGCGCCGGCCCTGGAGCCCAGGGTGGGCCGCCTCCTGCCCAGGTCGGTCCCGGCGGCCCTGGTGGTCCGGGTGGCGCTGAGGGCCCCAAGCCCCCCGCGGGCTCCGGCCGGATGCAGCCCAAGGGCTTCGAGGTCGAGGAGGGCCAGGGTGTCACCATCTCCGGCACCGTGGCCTACGAGGGCGAGACCGAGGGAACCCTAAGGGTGGACTTTCTCCCCGCCAAGCCCGACCAGGGCTTGCCTGGCGCGGTCCACAGCCTCACCCTCGAGGCGCCGGGGCCCTGGTCCGTCGAGGCGCCCCAGGGCTTCGGTGAGCTGCTGATCTGCGCGTTCATCGACACCAACGAAGACGGCCCCAGCCGTGGTGAGCCCAAGGTGCTGCTCACCGAGCCCATCACCATCGGCACCGAGCCCATCGCGGATGTGCAGCTGGTGGTCCAGGACGACTGGGATCGGCAGCAGGGCCAGGGCGGCCCCAAGCAGATGCCGCCCGAGCTTCGCGCAGACGGCAAGACTCCCCCTGCCGAAGGCCCGCCGCCGCCTCCCGAAGGCGCCCAAGCGCCACCCGAAGGCGCTCCTGCACCGGATGAGGCTGCCGCCGAGTGACAGCTTCGGGCCCGCGGAAGGCCCTGGAGGCTACGGGCGCGTGGATGCGCGCCCGGGGCTTGGCGCTGCCACTCGTGGCGCAGTCCGTGGTTCTGGCGCTGCTGCTGACCTGGCCGGCGGTGTTTCGCCTGCAGCGAGTGCTGGGGGGCAAGGACGCAGACACCATCAAGCACGTCTGGACCCTGTGGTGGTGCCGGGCCCACCTGCTGCGCGAGGGCCTCGGGCTGCACACGCAGCTGCTGAATCACCCAGCGGGCCTCGATCTCTGGCCGGTCGAACCCCTCAACGGGCTCGGGGCGGTGGTGCTGTCCTTCCTGCCCGTGGTGGCCACAGCCAACCTGCTGGCCATCATCAACCTGGTCCTGACCGGCCTGTGCGGCGGGCTGCTCGGATGGGAGCTCACCCGCAGCCGTGTGGCCGCGCTCTCTGCTGGGTTCCTGCTGCAGAGCTCGTCCTGGTCCCTGTTCGCCATCCACGTCGGGGTGGGTGAGCTGCAGCACTTGTGGCTGCTACCCCTGGGCTGTTGGGTCCTGGTGCGCCTGGCGAACACCGGGGCCTGGCGCTTCGCGGTGCTCACGGGGCTGGTGCTCGGCCTGGGCACGGTGGCCTGCTTCTACTACGGCTTCTACCTGGCGCTGGCCCTGGTGGTGTTGGGGCTGGCCGCCCTGGTGCCGGCCGAACGTCGCCTGCTGCTGCTGGCCCAGCTCGTCGTCGCCGCTGTCCTGGCCGCCCTGATCGTGGTCCCCGTCACCCAGGCCTTCGCCGCCAGCTACGGCGACAGCTTCCACAGCCAGTACGGCTTCTGGCGCTACGTGGTCCAGGAGGGCTTGGGCCAGACCGTAGTGGACCCTGTGAGTGCACGGCTGCAGCCTTCGGATCTGGTGCTGGGGCGATCCGAGCTGTGGGGCCGGGGCTATGGCGACCTCGAGGCCTATGGCGGTGGCAAGCTCCTTGGGCTGCCCATGCTGCTGCTGGGTGTGGTGGGCTGCGTTCGCCAGCCCCGCAAGGCTGCTCCGTGGCTGGTAGTCGTGGGCCTGGGCATCCTGCTCGCCCTGGGTTCCTACCTCAGCGTCGGCGGCGAGGAGCCGCTGTGGGGCGGCGCGAGGGTGCGGCTGCCCTTCCTCTTCCTCAATCGGGCCATCGGCTTCTTCGCAGAGCCCCTGAACTTCCCGGTGCGCTTCTTGGCCCTGAGCACCGTGGCCCTTGCCTGCCTCGGCGCGCTGGCCCTGCGGCAGGTCCACGGTGCTTGGCGCTGGGCCCTGCTGTTTTTGGTGCCGCTGAACGCCTTGGACGTTCAGGTGCGGGGGCTGCTGCCCTGGCCCCTGCCCAGCTTCGGGGTGCCGGATCTCTCTGCGCTGGCGGTCATGGACCAGAGCGGGAGCGCGGCGGCGGGCGAAGGGGCGGTGCTCGACCTCAGCGCCGCCTTCCGCCACGACCCCGAGTCCCGGCTCGTGGTGATGACCTCCCAGATCCACCATCAGCAGCCCATCCAGGCGGTGCCCATCGACCGCCTGGAGTTCCACGTGCGCGAGGGCCGTTGGTTTGCCGCGGGGCTCACCCTGGTGGAAGACCTGGCGCCCGCCTACCAGAAACAGGGCGAGCCGGTGCCAGGCGATCGGCGCGCCGACCTCCACATGCTGCGGCGGGCGGGCTTCGAGCGTGTCCTGGTGGTCTCGCTCGGCGGGCGAGAGCCGTTGCCCCCCAGCTTCGTCGCCGGCATGGGCGCCATCTTCGGTCCTCCCGCGGCTGCAGGGGATGTGTGGGCGGTCTACGCCGTGCCCCAGCAAGACGTGGCTCCGGAGCAGGCTCTGGCCTGGGAACAGGCTCACGCGGAGCGCTCTGCCATGGCGGAGCAGGACACCGAGGCGCCCGGGCCCATGCCAGCGCTGGGGCCCCATCGACCCACCCCGCCGGGCGCTCCATAGGCACCACGCGCCAGCCTGTGTGGGCTGGTGTGACGGCGCGGTGGCGGGCCTACAGGCGCGCTTGGATGTAGCCGGCCAGGGTGGTGGCGATGTTCTGGGAGGCGTCCATCATCCACTCCTCGAAGCCCCAGTAGGCGTTGAGGAGCTCCATGCAGCCGTAGGTGTCGCCGTCGGTGGCGCGGATGGGTACGGCGAGGATGGCTTCGGTGCT
>CALDOK010000434.1 GCA_937912125.1 uncultured Pseudomonadota bacterium | reverse complement strand
GGGGGAGGTGTCGCTGAGCATCGGGGCGACTACCGAGGAGGGCGGATCACTCCAGCTGTCGCTCCAGATCGTCGAGGATGGTCTCGAGGGCCAGGGCGGTGGTGTCCATGCCGCTCTGCACGGCCTCCACGGTGTCCAGGGCCGTGTCGATGGCGTCGATGGAGGACTGGGCGCCGGTGGCGCTGCTGATGTCCAGGCAGGCCGTGTCGACCCCCAGGGTGGACGCGGTGAGGTCGGCCAGGCTGATGGTGACGCGGTGGCTGGTGGTGTTGGCGTCGCCCACCTGGGCGTCGAGGCTCTCGTTGCGGCCGTCCAGTAGGCCGATCTCGTTGTAGCAGGTGGCCGCGGCCAGGCGATCCACCTCGCTGGACAGGGTCTCGAAGCTGTCCTGCAGGTAGGCGCGCTCGTCGTCGGGCAGCTCCTCCGAGGTGGAGGCCACCGCCAGCTCCCGGATGGCCGCGAGGGTGGTGTGGATGCTCTCGGCCCCGCCCTCGGTGGCCTGCACCAGGCCGATGCCTTGCTCGACGTTGTCCACCAGGGCCTCGATCACGCCCTGCTCGGCGGCCTCGGGATCGGTGCCGATGCTGGTCTCGTCATCGCAGGCCTCGCAGACGACGGCGCAGCCGGCCCAACTGGTCTCGATCTGCCCCGCGGCGGCCAGCAGGGCGTCGCGATCGCCCTCGAGGCTCGAGCGCCAGGCCTCCACCACGTCGCGGGCCGCGTCCTCGAGGTCCAGGGCGGCCTGGGCCTGGGAGGCCTGGGAGAGGTCCATGAGGTCGGTGTCGACCCCCAGGGTGGACACCGTCAGGTCGGTCAGAACGATGTCGATGGTGCCTGCGCCGGTGGTGACCTGCCAGCTCGCCTGGCTGCCGTCGGTGAGGACCGTGCCGTCGTAGGCGGTGGAACGGGCCAGCTTCTCGATGGTGGCGGCCAGGGTGGCGTGCTCGAGGGCGAGGTTGTCCCGCTCTTGCTCCGCCGTGACCTCGGAGGCCGCGCGCAGGGCGCGGGCGCGGATGTACAGCAGCAGCTCCTGGATGGCCAGGGCCCCGCTGTCGCCGCGGGCCACCAGCTCGAGGCCGGCCTCGACCTCACCCATCCAGGCCTCCGGCTCCGTGCAGTCCTGGGGCTGATCCGTGTCGTCGGGCTGGCCTGTGTCCTGGGGGTTTTCCCCTTCGGGGCAGCAGGGGTCTGGGCAGCAGCCGGCCATGAGGGGCGCGGCCAGGCCGAGAGGGGCCAGCAGGCGGATGAGGGTGATGGGGCGGTGCTCGGGACGGGGCGACATGGTGATCCTCGAATGTGTGGCGGGGTGCCGTTCGCTGAGAGCTTTCCACGGTGGCTCTCGCGGGGCAAGGGCGCGGGTGTTTCCGCGCCTGGCGTGCCCACCCGAGTGCAATGCCGGCGCTCGCTGGAGGCCGCCATGGTTTCCACTACCATGCGCGCACAGCTCGATGTCGATCTCCGCTCCCCGGGGGGGGAGAGGCGAGCAGCGAGAGGCTGGAGACATGCAACCCGCGGGCACAGCAGTTGAAGACCGGCGTGCCAAGCACCCCCCATCCCTACCTGGACTAGGCCTGTCGCAGATCCAAGGCCAAGGTCGCGTCATGCGAAAACACAAAGCGTAGGCAGGAAAACCGGCGATCAGCGCTGCGGGACGAGGCTGGTCTTCGGATCACTCATCACCGGCAGCGCCGTCTCCGCCATGCAGCCTGCTAGCAGTCGCTCGGGCAGCCGTCGTTCTGGTTGGTCACGATGCAGACGTCGCCGGAGATGGTGGTCAGCTGGTCCCGCAGCGTGGTGGCCTGGCAGTTGGGCAGCTGCAGGTTGAAGGTGACGTCGAAGTCGCCACGTACCGTGCGCAGGGCGTTCAGCCCCAGGGTCTCGAGGTCGTCGTTCTGGGTGATGTCCAGGGCTCCGTTGATGGAGGTGATCCCGCCCAGGCCCGACAGGTCCTGCAGCGAGCCGTTTCCTTCCACGTGGAGCGTCCCGCCGATGGATGACAGGCCCGCCAGCCCGTCCACGTCTGTCAGAGCGTCGCAGCCGTGGATGTCCAGGTAGCCCCCCAGGGAGCTCAGGCTCGATAGCCCGTCCAGCTCGCGCAGCCCGGTGCTGTTGTACTTCAGGTACAGGTGCCCGCTGACGGCCTCGAGGCAGTACAGCGCGTCCAGGTTGGTGCACGAGGCGCAGTCCACGTCGAGGTTGCCCGAGATGGAGGTGTAGCCCTCGAGGGCGTCAAGGTCGGTGGGTGCCTCGACCTCTGCGTTCCCCGAGTACGCGCCACGGGAGCAGGGAGTGGTGTCGGTGTCCGCATCGGCGTCCGCGTCGCTGTCGGCGTCGGCGTCGGTATCGGCGTCCGTGTCGGCATCCATGTCGGTGTCGGTGTCTGCTTCTGGTGGGGTGTCGGTGTCGTCCTTGTCCCCGCAGGCTGTCACCACCAGGGGCAGGGCGAGGGCGAGGGGGAGAAGGAGATGGTGAATGGAGAGCTTCATGGGTGTGGTCCTCTCGAGGGCGCTGGAGAGCCTATCACTCGCGGGGGCAGGGCCGGTGGCCAGGTCGATCTCGACAGGTCTCGAAGCCTCCGCCTTGGTCCTGAGGCCTGCCTATCCGGCACCCTGGAGCTGATCCCAGCTTCCGACCGCCCATCGCTGCATGGCGAGCTGACGCTGGGCGGCCCTGGCAAGCTCGTCGCCGAGCTGCTGGGACTTCTCGAGGATCGTAGTGCCCTGCAAGGTTCGCACCTCGAGGCGGTCTTGGCCTTGCGGGTCGTCACCCGACCGGCTGGAGTAGTGTTCGATCTGCTCGTCGAGGGTCTGGAAGCGCACCGACTCTTGGCCATCCGCCTGCCTGGGGTTGAGCTGGCACCAGAAAGCGCGGCTACACAGCCCGATGAAGCCCTGGTCGAGGATGCTGAGCACCTCCCCGAGGATCGCCGGGTCCGGCTCGGCTTGGTCTCGGAGGCCCAGGGCCGCGAGCTGGTCGAGCTCGGTGATCAGGGTCTCGAAGGTCGTGAAGTACTTCTTGTTCTCCGCCCGCATGCGCAGGACATCGAGGGGGGATCTCCCGGCGCCGGGCGCGGGCTCCATCAGGACCTCGAACTCACCTGGAGAGCCTTCTACGGGCCGGATGCGCAGGCCCGTCGCGAGCTCGGTGGCGCGGGGGTCGACCCCCAGGCGCAAGCCGCGCTCCATGAAGCGCTTGATGGCGCCTTCGCTCTCGCTGAACTTGCCAACGAAGTTCTGGTTTGTCTTCATCATGATCGACAGCACCCACGCATGGAGGTGGAGCTGCGAGTCGCTCAGCAGGCGCGCAAGGGACCTGGGCAGCGGCGCCTGGAAGCGGGACGGGTCCCGGTGGATGGTCCGGATGCGGGACAGCAGGCTCTTGAAGACGTGCCCGCTGTAGGAGAAGGCGCGCAGGTAGCCCAGGGCGTAGGCCGAGGAGTACATGTCGGCGATCTGCACCACCTTCGCCAGGGGCATCCACTCGGAGGGGAGGTGCTGGAGCTGGGCCCGGCTCGAGTGGATCGAGTGGCAGCGGACCAGGCCGACGACGAGCTGCTGGACCTCGGGGTCGATGGCCGTGCCCGGGTCACCCAGGAAGGTCAGGTCCTGCATGGCCTGCAGGGCCTGCTCGGCGGACTTGTCCACATGGCTGTCGAACACGTTCTCGCGCCAGCTGTCGTGAAGGATGGCGGCCAGCGCCCCGACCTGCTGCATCTCCTGCGGGATCGAGAGGGCCTGAGCGATCATGAAGAAGTAGTGCAGCACCATATCGACGTGGGAAGATCCATGACCGGGCTCGTGCATGCCTTCGCGAATCCGATCGTCCAGTCTCAGTGAGGTCTCGCGATGCAGCCCCTGGAGGATGGAGACAAAGGCGGGCATTCCAGGCTCTACGTAGGCCACGGGGCTGGTCGGTGTGGTGTGGGCGTCCATTCGCGTCTCTCCCTCAGAGTGGTGGCGAGGCGGCAGCACATAGCCGTGAAGCGATATCCCCGAACCGCACCCTGGATATCACCGCTGCTCCCCTGCGCCCATCTGCATCAGGATCGTCCCCGGCCTGTCTCGTCTGGGCCGCTACCCCTCCGGTGCGGCCAGCTCCAGGTAGAGCTCGAACTCGTCTCCACAGGTGGAGTAGTCCCAGTCGGGACAGAGCTCGGTAGAGGCGACGGGCTCGCCGTCCAGGCCGGCGGGCGGGACCGCGCAGGCGCTGCCCTGCGTCACGACGTCCACGCTGTTGGCGGACCAGGCGTTGCCGGCGAGGGTGGCGGTGGCGCCGTCGAGGAAGAGCCCGGCCCCGTGGCCGTCGCGCAGGGTGTTGCCCTCCAGGTACAGCCCCTGCTGCCCGTCCCAGGCTGACACGCCGGCGCGGGCGTACACCACGTCGCCGCAGCGCACCAGGGAACCCCGCGTCTCGCCCTCGCCCCCGTGCAGCACGTTGTCCTGCAGCTGGTAGCTTCCGGGCCCCGACAACCAGACACCGCCGACCGGGTTGTCGGAGACGGTGCAGCCCACAACCTCGATGCTCGTGACCTCGAGCTCTTCGGCGCGGGCCCAGATCCCCACCCCGCCGCCGACGTTGGAGCCGACCGCGGTGCCAGTGATCTCGCTATCGGAGAGGGCCAGCGCGGCCCCCTGCTCTGCCACGACGCCGGCGAACTGGGCGTCCTCCACGAGGCAGCCCCTGCAGCTGAGCCTGCTGCCTGGCGACATGGCATACAGGCCTGGTCCCACGCAGCCCGAAATCGTCAGGCCATCCGCGGAAAGCTCACCACCCCCCACCACCGCGGCTCCGACGCCGACGGTGTAGGCCTCGCCCCGCTGGGTGTCCGAGATCCGGACGTCTTCGAGTGTGGCCTGGCTACCAACGTCGGAGACCAGCACGCCGATGGAGCCGTTGTCGGCCAGCTCGCAGCCCGTCGCCACGAGGCTGGCGCCGATCCCTGCCGCCATCCCGATCCCGTACTGGCCCTGCGGCCCGACCGTGCGCGTGCCGGTGATGGTGGTGTCCGAGACCACCGCGGACGACCCGCTCTCGAGGACCGCGATCCCCATCCCGGCCACGTTCGTGAAGGTGCTGGCGCTGATCTCCACCGCGGCCTGGTCCAGGACTACGACGCCGATGCCGCTGGGGGCCACGTCCGCTCCCACGGCGTCGCGCAGGGTCGTGCCGTCGATCTGCGCCACTGTGCCCTCGCCGGTCAGCCCCACGCCGAAGATCCGGAAGCCGGAGATCACGCTGGACTCCAGCGTGAGGGTGGCGCCGCGGCCGACCTCGATGCCCGAGCCGTGGGCGCCGTCATCGGTCTGTCGGGTGTCCCGGATCAGGCTGTCGCGGATGAGCGCCTGGGTGCCTTCTTCTACCAGGTTCACGCCCGAGTGGGTGTTCTCGGCGATCTCAGATCCGTCCACCGTGAGGCTCGCGCCGCCGCTGGCCTGGATGCCGTAGCCGTACAGCCCGCTGGTGTCGGGCAGGGTGCCGTGGATGAGGGTGTCGGTGATCTCGACGGTGGTGCCCTCGTCCCGCAAGATCAACCCCTCGGCCCTGTTGCGCGCGATCTCCGAGGACTCCAGCCGCAGCGAGGCACCATCCACCACGCCGATGCCCACACCGACCAGGCCCGTTCCTCCCCGCTGGGAGTCGCGCACCAGCACGCGCTGCAGGACGGCATCGACCTTCGAGCCAGTGAAGTGCGCGCCTGCGGCGATGTTCTCCGAGAGCTCGCAGTCCTCGGCCAGGAAGATGGTGTCCGCCCCGAAGCTCGGCGCCATTACGTAGAGCCCCGCGTAGGCGTTCTCCGCGATCCGAAGGTCGCGCAGCGTCACGTTGCCCGACACCACGAACACACCCATGTAGTTCGAGCCCCGCACGGTCAGGCCGGAGACCTCGAGGGTGGCGGCGTTGGTGTCGATGGTCAGGCCGGCGTCGCCATCACCGCCCGCGCTGGCGTCCAGCACGACGAGGTCGGCACAGCGCCCCGCCAGGACGACGCCCGCGTGGTCGCTGGCTACGATGACGTTCTCGCTGTAGGCGCCCGCCGCCACGGCCACCAAGCCGCCCCCTGCGGCGCCCGCCGCGTCCGCGCCCACCTGGATGGACGAGAAGGGCGCGGCCTGGGAGCCGTCGCCATCGGAAGCCACGGAAGCGTCGACGAAGACGGTGCCGTCGCCGATGGGCAGATCGCCCCATGCGCCGACGCCGCAGGCCTCGGGGACACACTCCTGGCCATCGGCGATGGTGCCCTCAGGACAGTCTGGCGGAGAGGTGTCCGAAGGCCTCTGTTCGTGCTCTTCCTCTGGCTGGCCGCAGCCTGCAGCGTGGCAGAGGATCACGAACCACAGCGTCATTCCTGGAATTCTGGCCATGTGAAGACTCCTGGCCAGCACTTGTAACCAGGGGCACGACGCCTGGGTCGGTCAACGATCGGCCGGGGCCTGGGCTTTCCCGGGCAGAAACCAGCGCCGCTGATCTCGAGCAAGTCCGAAGCGTCATCGTTGAAGGCGCCCGGCGGCTCCCAGTCCCTCGTGGTGGAGCACTCGTCGCCGCAGGCGCTGGCCTGCAATGAGACCGAGAGGACCATGAGAGCAGGTGCAGCGTGGCGGTTCATCATCGTGGGCATGGCTCTTCATGAAGAGGGTGTGGCCCAGACGATCCCTCACACCGCCACGGCGGGGTGATGAACAGGACTCGGACTTCAGCCTGACGCTACTTCGCCGCGTTCCCGCGCTGCGTCCAGCCCACGCAGGCTGCCCCGGGGACGCTCGATCTGAGCTCCGGGCGCCGCTGCCGGGCCCAGAGGATGCTGTCCTGCGCCTCTTCCTCCTTCCGCGCCAGCCGATCGCGGCGCTTGTCCAGCCAGCGGGCCAGGCGAGCATCGTCACGCTGGACGTGATCGCGGACCCAGTGCAGGAAGACGTGATGCAGGGCGAGCTGGGCTGCGACGATGTCCTGCCGTGCGGACAGGGAGCGCTGGACCTCGGCCAGGCGCTCCACGAACTGACGATGGCGGCGGCGGTGGGGAGCGGACCTGCCGAAGGCCGCCGCCTCCATCAGAGCCTCCTCGCCCTGGATCTGGCGATCAGCGGAGCGGATGAGGAGCGTCAAGGCGTCGGTCATGCGGCTCGGCGCATCCGGGCCACGGGCCTCGACGATGGCGTTGGCCATGTCGACCAGCAGCTGACGGCCCCGGTCGAGCTCGGGGCCGAAGGTGGCGAGGTCCTCGCAGAGCACGATGTACATGGGGACGCCGGGGAAGGTACGGCGTGCCCATCGGAGGGCGAGCGGCCCTGGTTTAGGACCTGGCACGAGGACTTTGCACCAAGCGCTGGCATCGTGCGCGGTCTTCGTGGTCTAACCAAATTGTCGCAGGCCTGGCCAAGATCCCGTGTCAACCAGGGCGGTATTGAATGTCACGATATGTCACGATGGTGTAAAGCAGTGGATGCTACCGGTGTTACCATGGCATCTGCTTTACAGCATCATGACTCGATCTGCCCAGGGAGAACTCCATGCGCTCCGTCCTGCTGTCCCTCGCCCTGCTCGCGTTCTCCGGTTCCGCCGTTGCCGACGATGACTTCGACGATCTCGACTTCGGCGTCGAGGAAGACGACCTGGACTTCGGCGGCGGCAGCGATGACGATCCCGTCGAAGAGGACCTCTTCGGCCTGGACGACGATCCCATCGAAGACTTCGACGTGGTGGACGACGGGTTCGACGCCTACGAAGATCCCGACGACGATCCCCTGGTGGGCCTGACCGACCAGCTGGGCTTCGAAGCCATGGAGCAGGCCGAGCCGGTGGATGCTGGTGGCAAGACCGCCACGGTCAAGCTCGACGTGGTGGGCAAGCAGCCCCTCGGTGACAACTACCCGGCCCAGGTGGTCGCGGTGGAGCGCGACGCGGTGGTCGTCGAGCTGCCGGTGCTGCTCGGTCGCTCCCGCGCCGGCTTCGAGGGCGGGCCCTATTGGGTCCAGGTCGATGTGCTGGCGGGCGAGATCGTGGTGGCTACCTCCACCCAGTGGGTGGCGCGCCAGAGCCTGGCGGAGTTCGGCCCCTCCTTCGCCTTCTTCAAGGTGTTGGTGCCGGTCAAGTCCAGCGCCGGTGAGCTGACCCTGAAGGTTCAGAAGCTCGACCAGCTGGGGTCGGCGGGCGCTCCCCTGTTCACGCGCACCGTGGCCTATTCGCTCAAGTAGGCCGCCCACGCGTCGCCTCTCGGGGAGCACCTCGCGTGCTCCCTTTTTGGTTGGATCCGTCGCCAGTCCAGGCGAGAGCGGGACGTCCGCCTATGGCTCGACCACGTGGGGAAACAGGCCCCCAGGGTTGGGATCGTGGCAGACCCTGCAGGTGGAGATGACCCCGGCGTAGCCCTGGAGCTCGATGTTCTGGGTGTTGTCGGCGTCGAGCTCGGAGGAGTACAGGGCGTGGGGGCTGTGGTGGCACGCGGCGCAGCTCAGCCCGCCATGACCGACGCTGTCTCGGTAGGCGGTGCCGGGCTGCTCGTAGTCCATGCCCGGGGTCTGGTGACAGTCGCCACAGCGGGGCAGATCCTGCCAGGGGGTGCGGCCCTCGGCCGTGAGATCCTCGATCTGCCCGTGGCAGTCGGTGCAGGTGGTGTCCCGCTCGGTGTGGTTGCCCCGGTAGAAGGGCGTGTCGGGGCCGGGATGACAGGCAAGGCAGGGCACGGAGATCTGACCCTCGAGCTCGCCCAGGCGCTCGGCGTGGGCGCGATGCAGGGCGGTGGCCAGCATGGGTGCCTGGCCGTCGCCGGCCCAGCCCAGCTCCGGCTGAGCGTGGCAGCGGCCGCAGCGCACGGGGGCCTCATCGACGTGGGTGGTGTCGTGGCGCGCGTCGTGTTGGACCAGGATGTCCGCGGCGTAGTCGCTGCCGTGGCACAGGGAGCAGCCTAGATCCCATGAGCTGGGGGCCACCACCACGCCGCTGGCAAGGGGCTGTGCGTCACCGTCCACCAGGGTCAGATCGAGGAGGGGGAACGGTCCCTCGTGCCCGATGCCCTGGGTGGGGACCACCGGGATGGCGTCAGCGGCGAAGCCGTCACCGCTGGCGCTCATCTCCCCCTGCAGGCCCAGGCCGGCCAGGCCCACACCCTGGGCGGGCGCGGCGTTGCCCAGCAGGGCAGGGGCCTGCTCCCAGAAGTCGGTGGCCCCCGCGATGGCGCCCGAGTCCCGTGGGGCGTAGCGCAGCGACAGGCCGCCCTGCACCAGGGTGGGGGAGGGGCCTTGGGCCACGACCTGCGCTCGGATCCCCACGGCGGGCGGTCGCAGGCTGGCGGTGGCGTAGCCAGGGTCCATGGGGTTCATGGCGCGGCTGGGCCAGGCGAACACGGCGTAGGTCTGCACGGCGGGCAGGCCGCTGTCGGCGCTGTCCACGGGTGAAGCCGTCTCGTCGAGGGGGGCCCGAGGGCACCCCGCGAGGAGCATGGCGAGGGCGAAGGAGGTTTCTAGATGCAGCCCGTGTCGTCGCAAAGGAAGCTCGCGTCGTTGGCGTAGGAGTACCAGCCCACGCCCGCGACATAGACGTCACGGCCGCTGGTGGAGTCGTCGAAGTTGTCGTTGGGCGAGCCCGTGCTGCCGAAGTCGCAGAGATCGGCCTCGAGCAGGGTGGAGGGGCCGTGCTCGTAGTGTACGTAGATGCCGCCGCCGTCGAGGTGGGAGGTGATCCCGGTGCTGTCGCTGGCCGAGCCGGTGCAGCTGAAGGTGGCGGTGTCCAGGAACAGGCCGGCGTAGTAGGCGCCGTCGTTGTCGGTGATCTCGGCGCCGTCGCTCATCTGCACCGTGGAGGAGTCGCCGCCATAGGACAGGACGCCCGCGCCGTACTCGGCCTCGTTCTCGCTGAGCTCGGTGGCGTTGGTCAGCACCACGTCGCCGTCGGCCATGTAGATGCCGCCGCCGAAGGTGTCCTGGCTGGTGAGCTGCTGGTTGCCCGTGACGGCGGTGTCGCTGAGGTAGACGTAGGCGGTGGTGGCGAAGATGCCCGCGCCCGCGCAGTAGGGGTCGTCGTAGGTGCCGCCGTAGCAGTTGGCCGCCGAGGCGGGCACCTGGTTCTCGGAGATCTCGCTCGAGTAGGCGAACAGGAAGCTGGTGTCCAGGTAGACGCCGGCCCCGGTGTACTCGGCCTGGTTCTGGGTGACGGTGACCGAGGTGAAGGTGATCTCGGCGCCGTCGGCGTAGACGCCGCCGCCGGCATCGGCGCTGCCGTCGGTGATGACGGTGTTGAGCAGGTCGAGGTCGGCCGCCGCGGTCAGGCCACCGCCATAGTCGGCCTCGTTGCCGGTGAAGGTGGCGCCGTCGAAGGTCGCCGGGTTGGCGGCTTCCCAGTACAGCCCACCGCCGTAGTCGGCCGCAGAGTTGTACTCGATCTCCATGCCCTCGAAGCTCATGATGCCGGTGCCAGTGCCGGTGATGTACAGGCCGCCGCCGCTGCCGTCGGCCTGGTTGTCCGAGACGGTGCTGTCACTGAGGCTGACGTTGCCGGTGCCGTCCAGGTCGAGCACGATGGCGCCGCCATCCGAGCTGGTGGCCTCGTTGCCGTCGAAGGTGCAGCCGTCGATCTCGAGGGTCTGGGCGCCCTCGGCGGTCCAGTACAGTGCGCCGGCCAGGCTGGCCTCGTTGTTCTCGAAGGAGCTGTCCGTGATCGAGAGGCTGCCTTCCACCACGTAGACCGCGCCGCCGTAGGTGGCCGGGGCGCTGATCACGCCGTTGGCGCGGAAGGTGGAGTCGGTGATCGTGACCGAGCCGCCGCTGGCGTAGATGCCGGCTCCCAGCGCGGTGTAGGAGGAGCTCAGGTAGTTGTAGCGGAACAGGCAGTCGTCCACCGTGAGCACGCCGCCCATGCTGGTGACGCCCGCACCGTTGGCCGCCGCGCCCTCTTCGATGGTCAGCTGCTCGAGGGTGACCACGGAGCTGTCGTCCGTGAGGGTGACCACGGCGCCGTCGGAGGAGCCGTTGAGCGCGGTGTCGGCCTTGCCATAGCGACCCGAGACGGTCACCTCGGTGTCGGCGGCGGCCGTGACCAGGACGTACCAGTTGGCCGGGCACAGATGCACGGTGCCCTCGCTGGGCAGGGTGACCTCGGCGGGGTTGACCGGCGAGCCGGCGTCCCAGGTGTCTGTGAGATCGCTCCAGAGCCCCGCGGTGGTCTCCCAGCTGGCGGAGCCTTCCTCGTCCGAGCTGGACCAGGTGGAGTCGTTGCAGTCGTTCATCTGGCCGTCGCACAGCTCGGGTGCGTTCGAGAAGACATAGGGGTCAGCGTCGTCGCAGTCGCTGCTCAGGACCGACCAGCCGCTGGAGGGAGAGGCCTCGCAGAACTCACCGCTCATGGATGAGCCGCCCTCGCCGTCGAGGTCCACGTCCTGCCAGTAGGTGACCGTGGTGCCCTCGTCGGTGTCGCCGTCGCAGTCGTCGTCGGTGTAGTTGCAGACCTCGGTGGCCCCGGGGAAGGTGCTGCCCACGTCGTCGTCGCAGTCGCTGAAGTCAGCCACGTAGCCCGCGGGCGCGTCGCAGTGGGCCTGGGGGGAGGTGAGGTCGCCGTAGCCGTCGCCGTCGATGTCGGCGTAGAAGGTGGACATGGTGCCCGAGTCGGCCGACGGGTCGTCGTCGTCGCTCAGCCCGTCGCAGTCCTCATCGGTGTCGTAGGCGTCGCAGATCTCGGTCTCGGCGGGGGAGACGTCGTCGCGGCTGTCGTCGCAGTCATTGGCGTTGGAGACGAAGCCGGCGGGCGCGTCACAGGCGGTGATGGGATCACCGATGTCGCCGTAGCCGTCGCCGTCGTCGTCGGCGTAGAAGGTGTACTGGGAGCTGGGATCGGCCGAGCGGTCCAGGCTGTCGGAGCGGCCGTCGCAGTCCTCGTCCACGTCATCCTCGTCGCAGACCTCCTGGCCACCGGGGTTGACGAAGTACTCGCTGTCGTCACAGTCCGTGGCGTCCGTGACGTAGCCGGCGGGCCGATCGCACTGGGAGCGGGGAGCGGCGGCGTCGCCGTAGCCGTCCGAGTCGGTGTCGGCGTACCAGGTGCCATAGGTGGCGGTGTCCACCGAGCTGTCGTAGTCGTCGGCGGTGCCGTCACAGTCCTCGTCGGCGTTGGCGGCGTCGCAGACCTCGGCGCCCGCGGGGTTGACGTCGGCCCGGGTGTCGTCGCAGTCGGTGTCGTCGGCCACATGGCCGGCGGGGGCGCCGCAGGAGTCGGAGGAGCTGTTGTGGTCACCCCAGCCGTCGCCGTCTGCGTCGGCGTACCAGGTGACGAAGGTGGAGGCGTCCACCGACGGGTCGTCGGTGTTGACCAGGCCGTCGCAGTCGTCGTCGGTCTCGTCGGTGTCGCAGATCTCGGTGGCGCCTGGGTTCACCCGGCTGTTGGAGTCATCGCAGTCCTCGCCGACCGAGGCGGCGATGTAGCCCGAAGGCCCGTCGCAGCGGGTGATGGTGTGGGCGCTCGATCCGTAGCCGTCGCCGTCGTCGTCCCGGTACCAGTCCAGGGCGGAGGCGCTGGACACGGAGCTGTCCAGGTCTTCCACCAGTCCGTCGCAGTCCTCGTCGGCGTTGTCGTCGTCGCAGACCTCGGTGCCCGCGGGGTTGACGTCGGCCCGGCTGTCGTCGCAGTCGGTGGCGCTGTCTACGTAGCCGGAAGGCTGCGCGCAGCTGGTCACGCTGGAGGCGTCCTGGCCGTAGCCGTCGGCGTCGGCGTCCGGGTACCAGGTGGCGGCGTCGATGGCGCTGGCCTCGTCGATGTCGCCGTCGCAGTCGTCGTCCGCGCCGTTGCACAGCTCATCGGCGTCGGGGAACACCGAAGCGTCGTCGTCGTCGCAGTCGCCGTAGGCCGCCGCGAACAGCTCGGGCTGGTAGCAGGCCACGGTGGTGCTGCCCTCGATGCCCCAGCCGTCGCCGTCCTCGTCGAAGTACCAGGTGTCGGCCCCCAGGGCGTCGTCCTCGTCGACATCACCGTCGCAGTCGTTGTCGGCGCCGTCGCAGTACTCGTCGGCCTCGGGGTTGACGTCGACCCATGCGTCGTCGCAGTCGCCGGCCACGTCGGTGTAGCCTTCGACCTGCTCACAGCGCAGCACCCAGACCTCGTCGGCGCCGTAGCCGTCGCCGTCGGAGTCCTGGTACCAGGTGGTGGCGTCGCTGGCCTCCTCATCGATGTCGCCGTCGCAGTCGTCGTCGATGCCGTTGCAGTGCTCGCTGGCGTCGGGGTTGATGGACGCGTCGGAGTCGTCGCAGTCCAGGCCCACCTCGGCGCTGACATAGGACTCGGGCGGCTCACAGCTGGCCATGAACACGGCGGGGTCGCCGAAGTCGTCGTTGTCGGCGTCGTAGTACCAGGTGGTGGCGTCCTGAGCGCCGTCCTCGTCGATCTCGCCGTCGCAGTCGTTGTCGATGCCGTCGCAGACCTCGGGGGCGGCCGGGTTGAGGGAGGCGTCCTGGTCGTCGCAGTCCATGTCCTCGGTGAAGCCGTCCAGATCGGCGTCGGGGATGGGCTGAGGGAAGAGGATGTCGCAGCCGGAGGCGGCCAGCAGGCTGAGGGCCGAGAGGGCGATGGTGATGGTGCGCATGATGTCCTCCGCCTACCGACAGTAGAGCCGCATGTTGTTGGAACCCGAACCAGCGACGCCGGTGTTCAGGCTGAGGGCGTTGGCGAAGCCCAGGGTGGGGGACTCCGCTCGCGTGTCGCTGGGCTGTGGCCCCATGCCCCCGGAGGAGGCGGGGTCGTCGAAGGGGCAGCTGGCGGTGGAGATGGCACTCCAGCTGGGCCCGTAGGCGTGGTCGGTGCAGTCCGAGCAGCCGCAGGTGATGTTGCCGTCGTGGTCTTCGGCGTTGAAGAACAGCTGGGTGCTGCACAGGTCGTGGAAGGCGCTGATGCTGCCGGCGCTCATGTCATAGCCGTCGCCAGCGGCCCAGCAGTGGGTGCCGTCCCACCAGTCGATGTACTCGCCCATGTCTTCGGACCCATCGGCCACCCCGTCGTAGGCCGCCCAGTCGGTGCTGGGGGCATGCACGAAGAGCAGGTCGGTGAAGACCACCTGATGGTAGGCCCTGGACTTGAAGTCCTCGTCCAGGTGGTTCAGGTCGCCGAAGGTGGAGGAGTCGGTGTCCCAGAAGTGGCGGTCGGTCCAGGTCCAGGTGTCCTGGCCGTCGTCGCTGACCACGGCCAGCAGGGTCCAGCCGCCGCCGTCGGTGGTCATGTCGCAGTAGGCCTCGAAGGGCGCCGAGCCGGTGGGGTCCAGCCAGTACTCGCCGTCGGTGGCGGTGGGCAGCACGCTGAGCACCTCGGCGCAGGAGAGGGCGGGGCAGTCGCGGTCGGTGCCCGGCGGGCAGATGGTGACCGACGCGCTGTGGGTGGGGCCGTCGATCTCGCCGTCATTGGGCGTGACCGTGCACTCCCAGACCTCGCCCGAGCCGGTGTGGTCGGCCAGCACCGTGTCGCCGGTCAGCGCGGTGGTGGTGGCCGCGCCGAAGGCGGCGCCGTCCTGGGTCCAGGTGAAGGTGTAGGCGATGGTGTCGAGGTCGGCATCGGCCGCCGCCACGTCGACCGAGCAGAGCAGATCGTCGCCCTGGGACGGGTCGAGGGGGTCGACGGCCACCGTGGGCGCCATGGGGGTGGTGTTGAGGATGCCCAGGGTGCTCGAGGCCACGGACGCACCGTCGTCTTCGCCGTCGTTGGGGGTGACGGTGACCTGGATGAGTTCGTGCTTGGAGAACGAGTCCACCCCC
This sequence comes from uncultured Pseudomonadota bacterium, assembly GCA_937912125.1. Lineage (GTDB taxonomy): Bacteria > Myxococcota_A > UBA796 > UBA796 > JAFGLY01 > CALDOK01. Next base: position 5,041 of record CALDOK010000434.1, on the reverse strand, counting down.
GACAGTGAGCTGGAGGTCTCGGAGAGCGCGCCGCCGTCGACCGTCCAGAGGTAGTCCACGGTGACGGTGTCGCCGTCGACGTCGGTGGTGGTGACCGAGGCGGTGATGGTGTCGTTGGTGTAGGCCTCGCCGGGAGAGAGGCTCACCGAGCTGATCTCGGGCACCGTGTTGACCACCGTGGCCACCGCCGAGGTGACCGAGGAGCCGCTGGTGGCGTCGTCGCTGGGGGTGACCACCACGTAGACGGTCTGGCCCTTGGAGAAGGCGTCACCGGCCAGGGTGGCGGTGGAGCCCGCCAGGGTCCCTTCGACGTACCAGGCGTACGCCAGCGAGACGTTGTCGCCGTCGGCGTCGGTGCTGTGGACCGAGACGCTGAGGCTGTCGTCGGTGAACGGCGCCGTGGTAGACAGGCTGAGGGAGTCGATCTCCGGCGCCGTGTTGAGCACCAGCACCTCGTTGCTGACCAGGGCTTCGCCGGTGTTGTAGCCGTCCCAGGGGGTGGCGGTGCAGGTGACGGAGTCGGCGCGGTCGAAGTGATCGCCGCTCAGGGTGCTGCCGCTGGGGGCGATGGGGATGGCGTTGACCGTCCACTCGTAGCGGTAGGCCTCGAGGTCGCTGTCGGCGTCGCTCCAGCCGGCGGGGTTGCAGCTGAGGTAGGACTCCTCGTAGACCGCGGTGGGGGTGAGGGTGAGCTCGGTGATGACCGGCAGGGCGTTGGCGATGATCAGCTGGTTGGAGGTCACCGGGGCGCTGTCCACGAAGCTGTCATCGGCGGTGACGCTGACCACCACGCGCTCGGCACGTCGGAACAGGGAGGGAGCCAGGGTGGCGTCTTCGCCCTCCTGCACCAGCGCGCCGTCGACCTTCCAGGTGTAGATCAGGGTGATCTCGTCGCCGTCGGCATCGTCGGCCACCACCACGGCCTCGAGGGTGTCGTCGCGGCTGGCGTGGTCGGGCCCGAGATCCACCGAGGTCACGATGGGGGCGCGGTTCTCGATGTCCACGGTGGCGATGGCGGGCGCGCCGTCGTCCGCGCCGTCATCGGGGGTGGCGGTGACGCTCCAGCGATCCCCGCGCGCGGTGGCGCTGGCGGGCAGGCTGGCGCCGTCGTAGCTGACGTCGGAGCCCTCGAGGGTCCAGACATAGGTGACCGTGACCTCGTCGCCGTCCAGGTCGTGGGTGAACACGTCGACACTGAGCGCGTCGGTGGACAGGGGCGCGTCGGGGATGATGCCCACCTCGCAGGTGGGGGGCGCGTTCACCACGGTGACCGAGGTGTCGTAGGGTGCACCTTCGCCTTCGCCGTCCCAGGGGATGACCTGCAGCTTCCAGCGGTCGCCCCGCGTGGTCTCGGTGAAGCTGACCCAGGTGCCCCTGAGGTCCGCCCGCGGCTGGTCGTCCAGGTACCACTGGTAGCGGTAGATGATCGGATCGAAGTCGGCATCCGTGGACGGGATGGCGATGGAGGAGATCAGATCGTCGGCCGTGGTGGGGTAGTACGGGTCGATCTCAACCACCGGCGCCGAAGGCAGGGGATTGTAGTTGGCCTCGCATGCGATGCCGAGAAAGCCTGGAAGAGCGACGAGGACGGGCCAGCGGGCCATGGGCGACCTCCTGGGGGGTCGGGGGAAGAGCGCTGCGACATGATCTGCAGCCGCATGCGCGCGCGCACGAAGGTTCGAAGCGAGGACACCTTACCTCGCGGGCCCCCCGCGCGGGAAGTCAAGGGAACGTGACCTCTGGGGCGTGCTCGTGAAGGCCGCAGCTGAAGCGCTCTCGACCGCGAACCGATGGGCAGTGAGCCCACCACCCGCCGCATCGCGCCGCAGTGCGTCAATCCCGAGGAACAGACAGGATGGCCGACGTCCTCGACATCGCCATGCGAGCCTTCGCCTTGCCAGTGTGCGCCAGCATCCTGGTGAACGGGCTGGACGACCTGTTCATCGACGTGAACTACTACCTCCGGGGCCTGTTCGACGATGGCGAGGCCCGCATCACGGTTGAGGCCCTGCGCGGCACGGAGCCCAAGCGCATCGCCATGTTGGTGCCGGCTTGGCACGAGGCTGGCGTGATCCGGCAGATGCTCGAGCTCAACCTGCGCAACCTGGACTACCCCACCGCTCGCTACGACATCTTCGTGGGCTGCTACCGCAACGACACAGAGACCCAACAGAAGGTGGACGAGGTGGCCCGGCGGGTGCCCAATGTGCACAAGGTGGTGACGCCCCACGACGGGCCCACCTGCAAGGCCGACAACCTCAACTGGGTCTACCAGGGCATCCAGATGGTAGAGAAGCAGCGGGGGCATCGCTTCGACATCCTGCTGATGCACGACGCCGAGGACATCATCCACCCCCTGGCGCTGCGCCTGTACAACTACCTGATCCCCGAGCACGACTTCGTGCAGACCCCGGTCTTCCCCCTCGAGACCCCCTGGCACAAGTTCGTCGCCGCCACCTACAAGGACGAGTTCACCGAGCACCACCTCAAGGACATGCTCGTGCGAGAGCACATCGGTGGCCTGGTGCCCTCGGCGGGCGTGGGCAGCGGCTTCGCCCGGGAAGCGTTCGAGGAGATCGCCCTGGCTCATTCCCAGGAGGCCTTCAACGTCAAGAGCCTGACCGAGGACTACGAGATCGGGCTCAAGTTCAGGCTGGCGAACAAGAAGGTCTACTTCGCACGGCGCGCTGTCCAGAAGGTCGTCGAGGTGCAGAAGGGGATCTTCAGGAAGCGCACGGTGAGGATGGTCGAGGATGAGTACATCGCTACCCGGGAGTTCTTTCCCGACTCCTTGCGCTTCGCGGTTCGGCAGCGCTCGCGCTGGGTGTTGGGCATCGCCCTGCAGGGGTGGGAGCAGGTGGGCTGGAGCGGCCCGCTGCCGGTGCTCTACTGCCTGTGGCGCGACCGCAAGGCGCTGCTCACCAACTTCTTCACGGTCTTCGCCTACCTCATCCTGATGTACTGTCTGGGCCGCGTCGGCTTGGGCGAAGTGGTCGGTCGACCCTGGAGCATCGAGAACCTGTTCCCACCGGGCTCGCTGCTGTGGTGGATGGTGATGGTCAACACCCTGATCCTGGTGTGGCGCATCGCCATGAAGTTCATCACCGTCTACAAGGTCTACGGCGTCCTGCACGCGCTGCTGTCCATCCCGCGTTTCTTCGTGGCCAACGTGATCAACTTCATGGCGACCTCCAAGGCGGTGCGGCAGTACGTCGGCCACAGGATCACCGGGGAGCCTCTGCGCTGGCTCAAGACCGAGCATGTCTTCCCGAGCCTTGACGCGCTGGCCACCTTCCATAGGCGCCTGGGCGACCTGCTACAGGACCGCGAGGGCATCAGCGCGGAGCAGCTGAGCGAGGCCTTGGATCTGCAGGGGCGTACGTCCATGAAGCTCGGCGAGGTCTGTGTCACCAGCGGCCTGGTCTCGAGGCGGCAGGTGACCGAGGCCTTGGCCGAGCAGCTGGAGCTGGTGGTCTGCAACCCCGAGCCCTACGCGATCCCCCTGGATCTGTTGGAGCTGCTGTCGGAGGCCGACGCGGTGAGGCTGGGCGCGCTGCCCCTGTACCGCGAGGATCTGTCCGTGGTCGTGGCCATCGCCGAGCCGCCGGAGGAGGCCCTCGCCGTGGAGCTGGGGGCATTGCTGAAGGCTCAGGTGCGCTTCGAGTTCACCCTGGAGCCGACCCTGAGGGCCGCCCGGGCCCGTGCCTACCGCCGAGTGGGGCTCGAGCTGGGCGGCGAGGCCCGGCCTGCGCCCCTGGGTCAGGTGCTCCTCGAGCGAGGCGTCATCGATCGGGCTCAGCTCGACGCAGCCCTGCATGAACAGCGGGACACCGGCGAGTTCCTGGGGGAGCTGCTGCTCCGGCGCGGCTGGGTCTCGGGCGAACGGCTGGCGGAGTGCCTGGCCGAGCGCCTGCACCTGCCCCTGCGCGTCCTCGAGGCCTCCAAGGCTTGTCCGGAGTCCATCGCGCTGCTGGGCTACGGCTTCTGCGCGTTGTACCGTCTGGCTCCGCTGCGAGCCCCGGTTGGAGCGCCCGTGCCGGTCGCCATGGCCCAGCGGCTGCATCCTGCGGTGGTCGCCGTCATCGCCGAGCGGCTCGGGCGCCCGGTGGTGGCGCAGCTGTCTCCCGCCATGGATCTGGTGCTCGCCCTGGCGGTAGGCGCCGCCGAGGCCAGCGCAGCCGGGCTGGGCTTGCCGATCCCGACCATGGATGGGGCCGAGCTGGAGATCCTCCGGGACGAGGGCTGGACAGACGAACAGTGCCACAGCCTGTTGGACCAGGCCAGGCTGCGCCGCCGCAGCCCCCTCGCTCAGCTCCAGGCCCGGGGAGCCCTGGACGAGCTCGCGGCCGCGCGGCTCAGGGCTCGGGTGCTTGGGATCGCCTACGCCGGGGACCAGGATGCCGCCGCCGACCGGACGCTGGGCCTGCCCCCCGGCGCCGGGATCTCCAGCAAGGGCTTGCGGGTGCTGGCGACCGAGGAGGGTGTCGTGCTCGAGTGCCCCGACCCCGAGCCCTGGATGACCGCCGAGGTGGCCCTGCTCTTCCCCGAGCAGCCCATCTGCTGGCGAGTCAGCGCCATACGCCTGCCTTCTGTCTCGGATGACGAGGTCACAGACGGGTTCGTCCAGGAACTCTTCGGCGCCGCCTGAGTTCATTGTGGGCCCTCGACCGAGCGCTCCCGATGGCGTTGAAAGTGTCTCGAAATGTCACGCTCTTCATGAACTCGTTACTACGGTATAGTGTGACCAGGGCTGGCCAGGCCCTGTTGAACGCCTGGAACGAGGAAAACGAAATTAATGGCAGACGTCATCGACATCGCCATGCGTGCGTTCACGCTGCCCGTCTGCGCCAGCATCCTCGTCAACGGGCTGGATGACCTCTTCATCGACGTCAACTACTACCTGCGCGGCCTGTTCGACGAGGACGAGGGGCGGATCACGGTCGAGGATCTGCGCGGCAAGGACGCCCAGCGCATCGCGCTGATGGTGCCCGCCTGGCACGAGGCCGGGGTCATCCGGCAGATGCTCGAGCTCAACCTCCGG
>CALDOK010000433.1 GCA_937912125.1 uncultured Pseudomonadota bacterium | reverse complement strand
CACCGACGCCGACACCGACACCGACACCGACACCGACACCGACGCCGACACCGACGTCACCGGCTTCGCGGTCGAGGGCATGGCGGTCAACCTGATGGACGGCTCCGCCGCGGCCGAAGGCCTGTGCGTGCATGCCGCCGATCCGACCCCGGCCATGGCTGGCGGCGAGATCGAAGTGCTCGCCACCTCCACCGTGGGTGGTAGCGGCGCCTACAGTGTCGGTGGAATCGAAACCGACTCCGCCGTCGGCCTGCTGATGCTGGTCGCCGACTGCGCCGACGAGGGCACCGTGATGCCCACCGCCACCGGCATGTCCACCGACAGCTACGCCGGCCTGGGCGACGGCGACGTCATCGCCGACCGGATCATCTACTCCATCGACGCCGCTTCCCAGGGCGCCATGGCCGCGGGCCTGGCCCACGCTGGCTACGCGGGCGACCTGGCCGTCGACGGCGCCCTGGTGGGCTTCGTCTTCGACGCCGCTGGCGCTCCGGTCGACGGCGCCGTGGTCACCGGCCCCACGGGCTTCCCCACCTACTACTTCACGGGCGCTGGCTTCAACACCGCCGGCACCGTGGCCGCCGCCAACGCCATGTTCGTCATCCCCGCCGGCCCCATCTACAGCTACAGCTGCGCGGCCGGTGGCTATGACTTCGACTCGATCCTCGCTGGCAGCCAGCCTGGCTTCGCGGTCATCGTGGCCTTCGACGCCCAGTAGCCCCACGCTCCTGGTCTCCTCCAGCGGCCGGGATCAGCCCGGCCGCTGCTGCGTCGACGACCGAGGAACCTACTCCCAGCCCTGGATGCGGCCCGCGGGCGTGGAGTAGCTGCCGGGGAGATCGGGCACATCGTCGCCGTCGCTGTCCTCGAAGGCGCCGGCGTAGTCCATCAGGGCCTGCCAGAGCTTGAGCTCCTGGACACCGGCGGTGTCGGGGTCGGCGTCGAAGAGCATGTCGGTGGTGCTGGTGTAGGGCTGGCCCGAGGCGTCCTTGGGGGTGATGACGATGGCTCCGTAGGTGAGGCTCTCGAGGATGCCCATCAAGCTGGCCACGTAGCTGTCGACCGCGACGTGGTGGAGCGCGTCGCTGGTGGTGTCCAGCTCGACCCAGGCACCGTCCTGCCAGGCATCGACGGTGCGCGCCCGGTTGAACTGGCTGCGCTCCATGTCGAGGTTGCAGCGCATGCCCGCCACCTCGATGAAGTAGGAGCAGCCGTAGCTGGGGCTGATGGAGGCGGTGACCTCGCAGGTGTCCAGCAGCTCGGCTCCGGTGACGTAGAAGTCCACCAGGCCGTAGCCGGGCACGTCGTCGGTGCCGTAGCCCAGGGGCAGCACCCGGAAGATGTCCGAGACGGCCTGCACGCCGGTGGCACCCTGGGTCAGGCCGTCGCGGATCACGCCCTGGCTCTCGAAGCTGAAGGCGATGGGATCGCCGGCCACCTGGTTCATGCGGTCCATGAACGCGTCGGTGATCAGGTTGCCCAGGGCGGTCTCGGTGCACTCCGCCAGGGGCATGGAGGCGGGGATCGAGGCCACGGGCGCGTCGAACTCGAGGCCCAAGGCGGCCAGGGGGCCCGCCTCGAGCTCCGCCAAGAAGCCGTCGACCATGGCGGTGATGGCCGGGTCGCCGGGGATGGTGTCGTCGATGGTGTGCAGGGTGTAGCCCTCGACCACCCAGCCCGTGCCGTCGGTCACGAGGTCGAGCTGTCCGAGCCAGGCGGTGTAGGCGCCGGCCTGGACGATCACCGTGCCGGTCTCGCCAGCGGTGCGGTACTCGCCCATGGGGGTGTGGCTGTGGCCCCCCACGATGACGTCGATGCCGGGAACTTCCTCGGCCATCAGCTCGTCCGGCGAGGTGCCGGCGTCTTCGGTGACGCCCGCGTGGGTCAGGCCCAGCACCAGGTCCACACCCAGCCCCTCGAGCTCGGCCACCATGTCGGTGGCGACCTGGGTGGGGTCGTCGAAGCTGGTGGGTGCGGAGGCGGGGGCCACGGAGGCGGCCTCGTCGCCCAGCAGGCCGAAGATGCCGATCTCGAGCCCGTTGTCCAGGGTGAGCACCAGGCTGGGCACGATGCGGCCGCTGTCGAGGTGAGCCGCCAGGGAGTCGTCGGCGGGGTCGGTGGCGCTGGGCACGATGTTGGCGGCGACCAGAGGTACGGTGACACCCTTGGCGTTGCCGGTGGCGATGATGTCGCCCAGCATGCCGGGGCCCCAGTCGTACTCGTGGTTGCCGATGGTCATGGCGTCGTAGCCCATGGCCTGGGCCATCTGGAGCTCGACGGCGTCGCTGGTGGCCAGCAGCTGGAACAGGGAGCCCGACATCCAGTCTCCAGCATCCAGCAAGACCACCGGATGGGTGCTGCTGTCGCGGATCTCCTGTACCAGGGTGGCGGTGCGGGCCAGGCCGCCGAAGGTGCCGTCGTCGTCGGTGGTGTCGGGGCTGTACTCGGCGTTGGGGCCCCAGCCCAGCATGTGGCTCTGCCAGTCGTTGGTGTGCAGGATGGTGACCCGCAGCAGGCCGTCGTCCACCGCGGTGTCGTCGGTGTCCACCACCGGCGGGGCGGTGTCTTCGGGGTCGGTGGTGCAGGCGCACAGCGCCAGGAGAAGCAGGGACGCGCTCTTGAACATGGTACCTCCGTGGTAGGCACAGCTATCACGGAGGTGCGACGTTGGACTATGGATATTGTTGCCCAACCCGTCAGTGCGTGGGGTAGGACGCTAGAAGTCGTCCCCGGCACGCCCGCGCTGGCTGGGCTGGGAGCGGCGGCGCAGCTCGAGGCGGTGGCGCTCGCTCATGTCGGCCTCGGCGTCCCGCAGCTCCCAGTGGCCGCCGATGGGGCGAGCTCGATAGGGCTTGACCCCGGTGACGGCGATGGAGCCGCCCAGGCGCTGGCGGACCCTGGCCACGCGGGTGCCGCGGTGTTCGATGGTGGCCCCCATGATGCGCGAGATGCGGACGCGGCCGACCTCGACGTCGTCGATGGCCGCCACGCGGAAGCTGGGCTTGAGCAGCCACACCCCCAGCGCCACCACCAGGATCACCAGCAGCAGGGCGCCGAGGATCAGCAGAGAGATGAGCCAGGCGGGGTTCTCGACCCACATCTTCATGCAGATGGTGGCGTTGAGCTTGCTGGTGTTGGGGTTGCGGAAGATCTCGGGCAGGCTGGAGACACCGTAGACATCGCCCAACTGGGCCTCGTCCACGGCCATGGTTGTGCGCAGCTCGGTGATGGCCACGGACATGGAGCCGAGCATGCGGAACTGCTCGTGGTTGGCGTTCTCCCAGTGGTCGCGCAGGGTCTCCTGGTAGGTCTGGACCGCGGGCACCAGCAGGTCCACCTGGACCGTCTTGGAGCCGCCCGGCGGGATGGGCTCGCTCAGGACCACGTCGGCGGTGACCACCCCTGCGGCCAGGGGCTTGGCGGTGGGGACCCGCACCACCGTGTTCTTGACCTGGTTCCAGGCGTCCAGCCGTCCGCTCTCGAGGTGCAGCTTGGCGCCGTCGATGCGGCGATGCGCCAGCAGGTTGTCGATGGTCAGGGTGGCCCGGCACTGGCGGGCCTGGCCTGCCTTGGCCGGGGGACAGTCGATCTGGCGCTCGAAGGCCACCTTCAGGAGGTCCATGTCGTCGGGCTTGAGCTTGAAGGGGTGGCCCGGCGCGGGAGATCCGGGGTTGGCCAGGCCCTGGAAGGTGGCCAGCTGAGCGTCGCTGGCCAGGCGGGCGCCGTCGCTGTCGGTGAGGGCGAAGTACTCGCTCTCACCGATGCGCTCGTGGCCCGACCAGTACATGCCGTAGACCAGCAGGGTGGAGCCGCAGAGCCAGTCCGCCTGGTGGACGGGGTAGGCGTAGACCACCTGCCAGCGGGGATCCTGCTTGAGCCGCAGGTAGAACTGGCGGTTGAGCTCGGCTTCCTTGGAGGCGCTGTCGCTGGTGGCGGTCTCGATGATGTTGTCGGTGACGATCCACAGGATGCCGTCGCCTCCCGGAGCTTGCGCGAACAGGGCCGCGCTGGCGTCGAGGGCCTGCGCCATGCGGCTCTCGTCCCACATGCGGGGAGTGGCCCAGGGGGCGCTCCAGCGCTCGGGCAGGGAGCCGCCGGCTGCGGAGGAGACCAGGCGGTCCAGGGCCGTCGCGGCGCTGGGGTCGGGGGTGGGGACGCCGCCTTCGAAGCTGTCGCGGCCCAGCCAGCGAGCGCCGCCGCCATCGTGCAGCAGGAAGAAGTCCTTGTTGAAGACCGCGGCGTGGACCGGGTCGCCGCTGGCGATGCCGGCCATGGCGCCCTGGCCCAGCAGCTCGCGGAACGCCGGCAGCTGCCAGTAGAACTCGCCGTTGGGGGAGCGGGCGCCCCGGCTCGAGCGGGACCAGCCGCAGCCGGAGGCCTTGTCGCTGGGCTCGTCGCGCTCGTAGCCGCCGAACATGGAGCCCGAGTAGTCCAGGGCCACCACGTGGGTGAGGCCGCGCCCGGCGAAGGGCTGGTGGGCCCCACTGAGCTGCCCGTTGGCGGTGAGATCGGCGATGGGGCGGTCGCCCTCGAGCACCGCGGCCTCGTTGGTGGAGCAGGTGGCCACCTGCTCGCCCGTGAGCGGCGTGCCTTCAGCGTCGGAGGCCTGTGATCCGCTGAGCTCGAGCTGGGCGCAGGCGGCGCAGAGCAGGGCGGCGGCCAGCGCGATGATCCGGGCCTTCATGCGATCTCCTCGGGTTCCATGACGAAGCAGCGCACCCCCAGCCCGACACCGACGAAGACGCGGCGGCCGAAGATGGCCATGCCCTGGATGCCGGCGTAGCGCACGGGCAGGGACAGGCGGCTGCTGGCCCGCTCTGACCAGCCCATGCCCCGGCCGAGCAGGTGCATGGCCCCGGGCACGCGGGCGATGACCCCGGCCGAGGTGACGATGGGGGTGTCCCAGGAGCCGCGCCGATCCGCGCCCTCGTGGCCGCGGGCGGCGTCGTACTCCATGGCGTCACTGGCGGCCTTGGGGAAGCTGAAGACGCCGTGGTCGGTGGCCACGGCCATGACCTGAGCGGCTGCGTTGGCGCGGTGGCCGGGCCCACAGCCCACGGCCAGGGCGACGAGATCACCTCGCTTGCCCAGGCGGTGGCGGGTCCAGCGCAGCTCCTCGCTGGTCAGGGCTTGGTCCAGGGAGGCCTTGAACACCGACAGCTCGCCGGTGTCTGGGTGGACGTCCGCGACCCACAGCTCGGACTCGCCCACCAGGTTGGGGGCCAGCACCGCGGTGGGCCGGGCGGAGACGTCGAGGTTCAGGATGTCTTCGGCGAACAGCTCGATGGGCTCGGCGCCCGCGAGCTGGCGGCACCGATCTCGGTGCAGGGCCGAGACGAAGCCTTCGCTGGAGATCCAGATCACCATGCCGCTGCGGGCGTCGTAGACTGGCGGCCGCGCGATGCCAGGGGCGGGGCAGCGGCCCACCTCGGCGCCGTCCAAGGCGAAGAAGCGCAGCATCGGCTGGTCCAGGGTGCGCAGGCCCGGGATGCCCTCGAGCAGGCAGAACAGGGGTGGGTCGGCGTCGATGCCCAGGGGTGGGCCCAGGAAGCGGGCGCCCGGCTGCATGGGCTTGGCCAGGGCGTAGGGCTGGCCCTGGGAAGGGGTGCCCGGGAAGAGCTGAGCGCTGAGGTCGCGGAACAGGGCCTCGCGGGGGGCGACCAGCAGCAGGTGGTTGCCCCGGGCGGCCGGGGGATGCTCTACGGGCCAGGTGAGGTCGGGGGGCGGGAAGCTGGGCCAGACCAGGGGGCGTTGGTCCAGCAGCGCGCCGGTCTGAGGATCGAGCATGGCGATGCGGCCCCGCTGGGTCACCGCGAGCAACCTGCCCCTGAGCACGGCGAGCGCGGAGACGGCGTCGTCTTCCTGGCCCTCCTCGGGGATGACCGTGGCCGCGGTCCAGCCTTGGCGGTCCCGGTCGGCCAAGGAGAAGGCCTGGTCCGGGTGGGGAGGCCCGAAGGCGTTGCCTCGGGGATCGTCCATGCAGGAGCTTCGGCTGGGCCCTCCGCCGGCTTCCACCCAGTCCAGGGGCGAGCTGTGGACGAGGGGGGCACCGGTGAAGGTGCAGAAGGCGGACTCGGGCCGCCGGGTCCACTCCACAGGGGGGCCGGCGTCGGCGGGGCGCAGCAGGGTGGACTCGTAGGGCCGCTCGCAGTGGCGGCACCAGCAGAAGATGCGCTCGGTGTGGGTGGGCTCCACCGGCTGGCCGCAGTCCGGGTAGGGGCAGATGGGGCGCGTGACGAAGCGCCGGTTGTGAGGGTCCCACTCGAACATCAGCGTCCCACCACCACGTGAGCCTTCTCGAGGGGGTAGCCCTCGAAGGGATGCAGGCGTCCCACGTGCTCCACCTCCACCACCAGGCCGCGGGCGCCGGGCACGGCGCGGCCGTCGATGCCCTTGTGCAGCTGGGGATCGAAGGTGGTGTCGAAGGGGGCCACCCGGTCGAGGGCGAACCAGCCCTCGGCCTGGCATGCGGGCCCGAGCTGGTCGTAGAGGGCGGCGGCCAGCCAGCTGGCCAGCTGAGCCGCAGGGGCGTGGCCATCGCGGGCGTCGGCTGCGGCCTGGGACAGGAAGCGAGCCATGAGGTCGAGGGCCGTGATGAGGTCGGGCTCCACCCAGCGCTCGACGAAGGTGGCCTCGTCCCGGGCGCACTGCTGGAAGCGGGTGAGCCGGCGCTGGAAGCCCTCGCCCACCTCGGCCTCGAAGGCGGAGCGCTGGGCCGGGTCGGCGAAGCCCAGGGCCAGGTGCTTGGAGTGCTGCAGCACCTCGCCGAGCAGGGCGGCCACGGCGCCGTGGGGCAGGGTGCGGAGCTGCTCGAGCCAGGCCTGCCAGCGGGGATCGGGGGCGGGGGTGTATACCAGGGGCGGGGGCCGTGAAGGGTCTTCA